>NZ_CP085839.1:2207551-2522915 GCF_020715565.1 Nocardioides sp. Kera G14
CCGGCGTTGACCCCGATCCGGATCGACGTGCCGTGGTCCTTGGCCGCCTTCGCGATCTCCTTGACCTGGTCGTCGAAGGCCCGGATGTTCCCCGGGTTCACCCGTACGGCGGCACAGCCGGCCTCGATCGCGGCGAAGACGTACTTCGGCTGGAAGTGGATGTCGGCGATGACCGGGATCTGCGCCTTCTGCGCGATGGCGGGCAGCGCGTCCGCGTCGTCCTGCGAGGGGCAGGCCACGCGCACGATGTCACAGCCCGACGCGGTCAGCTCGGCGATCTGCTGCAGCGTGGCGTTGACGTCCGAGGTGAGGGTGGTCGTCATCGACTGCACCGAGATCGGCGACTCGGAGCCGACGCCCACCTTGCCGACCTTGATCTGGCGGGTCCTACGGCGGGGGGCCAGCACGGGGGCCGGCGCCTCCGGCATACCGAGCGAAACAGCAGTCACAGATCGATCCTAGGTCGGGGAGGCCGCAATCACTCAGCCGGCAGGTGAACAGGAACGACCAGGTCACCCACGATGAGGACGACTCCCATGACGAGCATCCCTGCGGCCACGACGTACGCGATGGGGAGCAGCTTGGCGGCATCGACGAAACCCGGGTCGGGGCGACGTGCGAGGCGAGCGAATCCCCGGCGGACGCCCTCCCACAGCGCGGAGGCGATGTGGCCGCCGTCGAGCGGGAGCAGCGGGATGAAGTTGAAGAGCCCGATGAAGAGGTTGAAACCGCCCACGAGGGTGAGCAGGAAGACCAGCTTGTCGACGAGCGGGAAGCCCTTCTCGGCGACGGTCTCGCCGGCCATCCGGCCGCCGCCGACGATCGAGACGGGCGAGTCCACGGCCCGCGGCTCGACGCCGACGATCGCCTTGGCGACGCCCCACACCTTGCTCGGAAGGTGGACGAAGGAGGTGACGGAGGCCTTGGTCATCCCCCACATCTGCTTGATCGTGAAGATCGGCCCCCCGTGGGTGACCCTGATGTGCGAGGCGGGCGTGACGCCGAGGAAGCCGACCTGGCGCAGGGTCTCGTCGGTCTCGGACGTCGGGCGGGCTTCGACCGTCGTGTTGGTGCGGGCCGTCATGGCCTGGCCGTCGCGAAGGAAGCCGATCGTCGCGGCGCCGTCGGCATTGGCCCGCACCGCGGCCTTCAGGTCGGCCCACGAGGTCACCGGTGAGCCGTTGAACGAGGTGATCTCGTCACCGGGAAGCAGCCCGGCGATGGCCGCGGGTGACTTGGGATCGCTGGCTCGGCAGTCGGTGCGCTGCTCGGCGTAGGGGACGACGCACTGCGTGACCTCGGCCATGACCGGTCGGCCGGCGTTCGGAACCTGCTCGCGGACCCCGTACGCACCGAAGATGAGGAGGTAGCAGACGAACGCGATGAGGATGTTCACCGTCGGTCCGCCGGCCATGACGATGACCTTCTTCCACCACGGCAGCTTGTAGAAGAGCCGGCCCTCGTCCTCCGGCGTCACGAGGTCCCACTCGGCCTTGCGCGCGTCGTGGATCAGCTGGGTGAACATGCCGGTATTGGAATCGCGCTGCTCGCCCTTCGGTCCGGGCGGGAGCATGCCGATGATCTTCACGTAGCCGCCGAGCGGGATCGCCTTGATCCCGACCTCGGTCTCGCCGCGCTGGCGCGACCACAGCGTGGGGCCGAAGCCGATGAAGTACTGCGTGACCTTGCCGCCGAAGCGCTTGGCCGGGATCAGGTGGCCGAGCTCGTGCAGGCCGATGGAGGCCAGGATCGCGGCGAAGAAGGCGACGATCCCGACGGTGTAGAGGAGGGCGGCGGTCACTTATGTCCGATCAGTGCGGCGGCGGTCTCGCGGGCCCAGGCGTCCGCGTCGAGGATGTCGTCCACGGTCAGGGCCGTCTCCGAGCGTACGTCGACAGCCTGAGCGATCACTGAGCCGACCGTGTCCACGATGCCCGTGAACGGCAGCCTTCCGGTGCGGAAGGCATCGACGGCGACCTCGTTGGCCGCGTTGTAGACCGCCGGCACCGTGCCGCCACGCTCCCCCGCCTGTCGTGCGAGGGAGACTGCCGGGAAGGCCTCGTCGTCGAGGGGGAAGAACTCCCAGGTGTTGGACTGCGTCCAGTCCACCGCCGGCGCGGCCCGCGGGACCCGCTCGGGCCAGTCCATGCCCAGCGCGATCGGGATCAGCATGGTCGGCGGGCTCGCCTGGGCGATGGTGGAGCCGTCGATGAACTCGACCATCGAGTGCACGACGGACGTCGGGTGGACGACGACCGAGATCCGGTCGAACGGGATCCCGAAGAGCAGGTGCGCCTCGATCACCTCGAGCCCCTTGTTGACGAGCGTCGCGGAATTGATCGTGATGACCGGACCCATCGCCCAGGTGGGGTGGTTGAGCGCCTCCTCCACCGTCACCGTCGCCAGGGACGCGCGGGATCGGCCGCGGAAGGGTCCACCGCTCGCGGTGAGCACCAGTCGGCGTACCTCGTCGGGAGCGCCGGAGCGGAGGCACTGCGCGATGGCGGAGTGCTCGGAGTCGACGGGCACGATCTGGCCGGGCTTGGCCCGGTCGAGGACAAGTGGGCCGCCCATGATGAGCGATTCCTTGTTGGCCAGCGCGAGCGTGGTGCCGGCGTCGAGGGCGGCCAGTGTCGGCCGCAGCCCCACCGCGCCCGTGATCCCGTTGAGCACCACGTCGCACGACATGGAGGCGGCCTCGATCGACGCCTGCTCACCCAGTCCGGCGAAGGCCGGCGCGAACTCGCGTACCTGCGCCTCGAAGAGCTCCCGGTTGGAGCCGCCCGCCGTCAGCCCGACCACGCGGAAGCGGGCCGGGTTGGCCCGGACCAGATCGAGCGCCTGGGTGCCGATCGAGCCGGTCGAGCCGAGGATGACCACATCACGGGGGGCACGCATGGCGATATTGTTTCCCACATGAGCGGTGGCCCCACGATTCCCCAGAAGCGCAACCTCGTCACGGCCATCCCCGGCCCCCTGTCCCAGGAACGACTGGACCGCAAGAAGGCGTTCGTCGCCGACGGTGTCGGCACCACGCTGCCGGTCTTCATCGAGGCGGCCGGTGGCGGCATCCTCGTCGACGTCGACGGCAACTCCCTGATCGACCTCGGCTCCGGCATCGCCGTCACGACGGTCGGCAACAGCGCCGAGAAGGTCGTCGCCCGCGCGAGCGAGCAGCTCGCCGCGTTCACGCACACCTGCTTCACGGTGACGCCGTACGACGGCTATGTCGACGTTGCGGCGAAGTTGGCCGAGCTCACGCCGGGTGACCACGCCAAGAAGTCCGCACTCTTCAACTCCGGCGCCGAGGCCGTCGAGAACGCGATCAAGATCGCCCGCCACGCGACCGGCCGCAACGCCGTGGTCGTCTTCGACCACGCCTACCACGGCCGCACCAACCTCACGATGGCGATGACGGCGAAGAACATGCCGTACAAGGACGGCTTCGGTCCGTTCGCCGGCGACGTCTACCGCGTCCCGATGTCCTATCCGCTGCGCGACGGCCTCTCCGGCGCCGACGCCGCCGCCCGCGCGATCGACATGATCCACGCGCAGGTGGGCGAGACCCGCGTGGCCGCGATCGTCATCGAGCCGATCCAGGGCGAGGGCGGTTTCGTCGTCCCGGCGCCCGGCTTCCTGCCGGCGCTCGCCGCCTATGCCCGCGAGAACGGGATCGTCTTCATCGCCGACGAGATCCAGTCGGGCTTCGTCCGCACCGGTGACTGGTTCGCCGTGGACCACGAGGGCGTCGTCCCCGACATGGTCACCACCGCCAAGGGCATCGCCGGTGGACTTCCGCTGTCCGCAGTGACCGGTCGGGCCGAGCTCATGGACTCCGTCCACGCCGGCGGCCTCGGCGGCACGTACGGCGGCAACCCGGTCGCGTGCGCCGCCGCACTCGGTGCGATCGAGGAGATGGAGACCCACGACCTCGCTGCCCGCGCACGCGCGATCGGTGACCTGATGCAGCGGCGGCTCGAGGCGATCAAGGCCGAGCACCCGACCGTCGCCGAGGTCCGGGGCCGCGGCGCGATGAAGGCCATCGAGATCACCAAGGCCGGCACGCTGGAGCCCGACCCGTTGCGGACGAACGCCGTGGCGGCGTACTGCCACCAGAACGGCATCATGGTCCTCACCGCCGGTACGTGGGGCAACGTCTTCCGTTTCCTGCCGCCGCTGTCGATCAGCGACGAGCTGCTCGAGGAGGCCTTCGACGTCGTCGCCGAGGCCTTCGCCGCGACGGCTTAGACGCCAGACCGAACGCGACACGGGCGGCCCCGCCGAAGCGGTGCCGCCCGTGCCTCCCCCTGATCGAGGAGTCCCTACGCCTTGATCTTCACCTTCTTCGTGACCGACGTCGAGGTGACGGCCGTCGAGCGGTCGAAGGTGACCTTGAGGGTCCGCTTGCCCTTGCGCAGCTTCGTCAGCGTGACGACGATCCGGCCGTTGTGCGCGAGCGCGACCTTGCTGCGGCCTCCGACGCGGACCGTCAGCCAGCCGGTGAAGGCGCGGACGCCCGACGCGGACAGCGTGACGGTGACGCGGAGCTTGCGGTGCTTGAGCGCCTTCGTGGCCACCCCGATGACGGCCTTCGGGTGAGCAGCGGGCGTGGTCTTCGGCGGGACCACAACAGCTGGCGCGACTGCGGCGGAGGCCGACGAGGTCACTGCGGAGCCGGTGTACCCGAGACGTGACGGGGTCACGTCGACGGTCACCGTCTTGCCGAGGTCGGCCGGCCGGACGACGTACGTGCTGCTGGTGGCGCCGGAGACGGCGGTGCCGCCGACCTTCCACTGGAAGCGCCACGTGGTCGGCTGCGGGTCCCAGGTGCCGATGCCGGCGACAAGGGTCTCGCCTACCCGGGCGGTGCCCGTGACCGTGGGTGCCGTGAGGTTGGCGATCACCGGCACGGGAACAGCCGCGGTGACCGCGGTCAGGGCGGAACCGGTGAGGCCGGTGGTGCCGTCGGTGAACCAGACCTTGACCGACAGCTTGTTGCCGCCCTCGGCGAGGCTCACGACGTGCCGCGGACCGTTGGCCCACGCGAGCGGGACGCCGTCGGAGAGCCACTGGTACTGGGCCGTGCCCGTGCTGCTCCACGTGCCCGGGTTGACGGTGAGGAGCGAGCCGACCGCCGGGGTGCCGGTGATGGTCGGGAGGGCCGAGTTGGTCGGCGACGAGTCGCCGCCACTGCCCGTCAAGCCGCCCAGGAGGTCGTCGAGGGGCGAGTCGGACGTTTCCGTGGGGCAGATCGGGAGCAGGCCGCAGACGACACCGGTGATGGGATCGGTCCCGCCACTGGTGGTCCCGCCGCCCGTGAGGCCGTCGAGCAGGCCGGCCGGGATCTTCGACGTGCTGGCCGAGGTGGCGGTGCCGCTCGCGAGGCCGGTCTTGCCGACGGTCACGGTGACGGAGATCTGCTTGCCTGCCTGGTCCGAGCCCGGCGTGAAGGTCGAACTGGTGGCGCCGGTGATCGCGACCCCATCAGCCTTCCACTGGTAGGCCGGAGACGTGGCCCCGCCAGGTAGCCACGCCCCCGGGTCTGCGGTGAGAGTGCTGCCCTGCGCGGTGTTGCCCGAGATGGTCGGCCTGACCGTGTTGGTCACGGCCGTCAGGGCGGCGGGCTGGGGAGCAATCTCGATGTCGACGTTCGACATGGTGCCGCCGGCCGTGACGGGCACAGCCTGGGCGGTGACGCTCGAGGGAGCGTTCGGGTACAGCGCAGTGTGGCCCGCGCTGTCGGAGGCCTCGATCAGCCATGAGCCTGCACTGAGGCTGAAGCTGAAGGCCGAGTCAGAGCCCGTGGTCAGGTTCGACGCCGGGGTCACGCGCAGGTAGGTCACCGACGGCACACCGTTGTCGATCGAGCTGACGTACGGCGCGATCGCGGTCAGGCTGGCGTCGACCGGAGTGGAGGCGAAGGTGACGTGGCCCGACACGGTGCCGGGGGCGGGCAGGATGAGGTTGGCGGTCTTCGTGGTGCCCGGGCCCACGGTCAGCGTGGTGGCGCCGTCGAGGCCGCGGGCCGCCGGGTAGAATGTCGGAGCGTCGTTGCCCGGGAAGAACGCGAGCCGGTAGTCGCCCTGCGGGACATCGGCGGTGTAGGTGCCGTTGGCGTAGGACGCGACGACAGCCGCGGTGCTCCAGGTCTCGTGGCGTGCGCCGCTGGCGGTGGTGGTCACCCGACGCGAGTAGAGCTGGACCGAGCCGCTGGCCGGGATCTGACCTGCGGCGGTGCGGACAGTGCCGTTGAGGGTCCCCGCCTGGGAGGTGGTCGCGCGGAGCACCGCCGTGCCGAGGTCGGTGGTGGTGCCGGCCGAGCCGGTGGTGGAGCTTGCCTGCGCGGAGTCGGTCGTGGTGCCGTCCGTCCCGACGGTCGAGCGCCAGGCAGTGCGGAAGCCGGTGGCGTCGATCCGGATCCGGTAGGCGGAGTTGAGCGGGGTCGTCGGCGGGGCGACCACGGACCACGAGCCGTTCGTGGCGGTCGTCGCGGTCGGGCCGTTGCCCCAGGTGCCGTCAGGGAAGCGGTACTCGACCGTGACGGTCCCGGCCGCGAGAGGGTTGCCGCCCGAGTCGGTCAGCTTGCCCTTGAACGTCGCCGGGCGGTGCAGCTTGGCGATGCCGAGGTCCTTGGTCTGGTTGGCGGTCGTGACCGCGCTGCTGGTGCCCTGGTCGATGAAGCCCGCGTCGGGGTCGTACTGGTCGGCGTACGCCGCGCCGACGTACTCGAACTTGTAGGTGCCCGGCGGTAGCTGGACCGCCCACTTGCCGTTGACGTCCGTGGTGTTGCTCGTGCTGTTGATCGGCGCGATCTCCGTCCAGTGTCGACCGGTGCCCGCGTCGGCGGAGAGCGCGAAGGCCTTGACCTTCACGCCGCTGATCGGCGTGGCGTTGTCATCGGTGACGGTGCCGGAGACGAAGACCGCGGGCGACGCCGCGGCATAGGACGGTGCGACGTAGGCCAGCATCGCGGCGAGGAGCACCGCGAGGGCCAGGCCGCGGAACGGCGTGCGCCATGTGGCGCGGTGAAGGTGCAGCACGGGTGGAACCCCCTGGCGGAAGAGATGATTGCTCGTAGAACGTGAGCCTGCTCACCACCGTTACGGGCAATCGCACTTCCTGCTGCCAGCAAGCCAGTGTGGCAACAAACGCCTGGCCCGTGTCTAGACCAGGAGAAATGTCTCGATCCTCTTGATTTCGAACACACGTTCGAGTAGGCTGAGTGCATGGCACTCTCGGCCCCTGCACAGCAGGCCCTGACAGCCCTCACCGGGCTCCAGGGCCTTGCCGGCGTGTGCTGGAGTGAGCTTCCTGAAGAGGATCTGCCGGCAGCCGCGGCGGCTCTCGCGCAGGCGAAGGCAGTCATCGAGGGTGCCCTCGTCGCGGTGGCCCACGAGCTCGAGCTCACCGACGCCGCGGCGAAGCACGGGTGGGCGAGCGCGAAGGACTTCCTCACCGCACAGCTCGGGGGCTACAAGGGCTCCGGCGGCGGACTGGTCCGGCTCGCCGAGCAGACCAAGCTCCTCCCCCGACTCCGCGAGGCACTCAGCGCCGGTGAGGTGTCGCTCTCCCAGGCACGGGTGATCGCCCAGTCCGTGGCGAAGCTCCCGCGACCTGCCGAGGATCTGCGGGCTGCGGCGGTCGAGGCGATGCTGGCCCGCGCCGAGCAGTTCGACGCCACCGACCTGGAGAAGCAGTTCGACGACGTCCTCACCGAGATCGACTTTGATGACACCCTCCACGCCTACGACCTCGACCTCCCCATCCGCGAACGAGCAGCCCACCAGGCAAGGTTCCTCTCTTTCTCCACCGACCGCTTCGGCGGCGTGAAGATCAAGGGCTACGGCTCGCCCGAGGAAGCCGAGCTCATCAAAGCCGTCCTCATGCCCCTCGCCGCACCCGTCACCACCGAACCCGGCGCCTGCGGCGGCGACCCCGCCCTCGTCGGGAAGCGCGACGCCGACGGCCACCGGCTCGAGCACGCCGGCGGCTGCCCCGACCCCGTCTGCGCCCACGACGGCCGTGACCCCCGCGACTCCGGCGCCCGGATGTGGGACGCCCTCCTCGACGCCTGCACCCGCCTGCGCGCCACCGACTCCCTCCCCCACGCCCACGGAACCAATGCACGCATCTTCGTCACCACCGACCTCGACACCCTCCGCCAGCAACTCGCCGACCACGACGAGCAGGCACAACAACGCGCGGCCACCGAAGAAGCCGCCACCACCGCGGGGTTCCGCACGCCACCACGAGGTGAGCGACCCGCCACCGCGCCAAAGACGGCCACCCTGGCCGACGGCATCCCCCTCTCCGCCACCGCCGTACGACGACTCGCGTGTGACGCGGAGATCATCCCCGGCGTCCTCGGCACCAACGGCCAGATCCTCGACGTCGGCCGCGCCCACCGCCTCGTCACCACAGCGATCTGGCTCGCCCTCGTCCTGCGCGACCGACACTGCGCCTTCCCCGGCTGCAACCGACTCCCGATCGCCTGCGACGCCCACCACATCGTCCATTGGGCCGACGGCGGTTCGACCAGCCTCGACAACCTCATCCTGCTCTGCCGCAGGCACCACACCATGACCCACCACACCTCATGGACCGTGTCGATCGACCCCGAGACACGACAACCCGTCTGGCAACCGCCACCCAGAGTCGACGATCGGGAGCGCTACACCTGGCTCCCACCCGGCAGCCGACCACTCCACCCCGCAGCCTGACGCCGGGATCGTCGCGGGCGTCCGGCCACGTCGATGACGCCGACGCCGACGCCCGATCGGTCGACTAACGCACGGGCTCGTCGGAGCCGCTGAGGCGCTGGGCGAGCCAGATCGGGATGATCGAGACGACGATCAGGAAGGCCGCGACGACATTGACGACCGGGGCCTGGTTGGGCCGGAAGAGGTTGGAGAAGATCCAGATCGGCAGCGTCTGTTGATTCGCGCCCGCGGTGAAGGTGGTCACGACGATCTCGTCGAACGAGAGGGCGAAGGCGAGGAGACCACCAGCCAGCAATGCCGAACGCAGCAAGGGGAAAGTGACCAGCCGGAACGTCGTGAACGGCGAGGCACCCAGGTCGGCGGAGGCCTCCTGCAGCGAGCCCTGCAGACGGCGGAGGCGAGCCTGGACGTTGTTGAAGACGGTGACGATGCAGAAGGTCGCGTGCGCGACGACGATGGTGAGGAAGCCCAGCCGGAGCCCGAAGACCGACTGGAACATGTTGTTCAGCGCGACACCGGTGACGATGCCCGGCAAGGCGATGGGCAGGATGATCAGCAGCGAGACGACGTTGCGGCCGAAGAACCGCTGCCGCTGCAGCCCGAAGGCGGCGAGGGTGCCGAGCACCAGCGAGATCGCGGTGGCGATCAGACCGACCTCGATCGAGACGGCCAGCGCATGCTTGGCACCCGACGAATGCGCCGCGTGGTCCCACCAGGTCAGCGTGTAACCGGTCGGTGGCCAGGCGAACGTCTTGGAGACGTTGAACGAGTTGAGCACCACGAGCAGCAGCGGCGCGTAGACGACGGCCAGCACCACCGCGGTCGCGGCGCCGAGGATGGCCTTGAGGCGACGAGAGAGCATCAGAGGTTCTCCAGAGCGCCGGTGCGACGGACGGCCCACAGGTAGACGAGCATCACGACGACCGGCACGAAGGCCAACGCTGCGGCGAACGGCAGGTCGTTCGCCGTACCGACGGACTGATAGACGACACCACCCAGCACCTGGGTCGGGCCGCCCACGATCTTCACGGCCACGTAGTCACCCAGCGACAGCGAGAAGGTGAAGATCGAGCCGGCGACGAGCGACGGGAAGACCGATGGGACGATCACGCGACGGAGGGTGGTTCCGAACGAGGCGCCCAGATCCGCCGAGGCCTCAAGCAGGGAGGCCGGAAGGCGCTGGAAGCCGGCGTACACGGGAAGGATCATGAAGGGCAGCCAGAGGTACGCGAGTGTGATCACCAGCCCCGTGAGCCCGTAGCCGAGGTGGATGCCGAGCGAGGCGAGCGGTCCCTCGTGGGAGAGCATCGCCCGCCAGGCGTAGGCCTTGACCAGGTACGAGGCCCACAAGGGCATCAGCACCGCGATCACCAGGATCCGCTGCCACCGGGCAGAGGCGACCTTGGCCATGAAGAACGCGATCGGCAGCGCCAGTACGGCGTCGATGATCGTCACCACGACGGCGATGCCGACCGTGCGGAGGGCGACGGTCCGATACACGCCGTTGGTCAGCAGTGAGTTCAGGTTGTCGAGGGTGAAGGTGCGGACGACCGCGCCCGTGAACTCGTCGACCGACCAGAAGGCCGTCAGGAGCAGGGCAGCCAGGGCCCCGAGGTAGGCGACACCGAGCCACAGCATCGGTGGCGTGAGGAAGGCCAGCGTCGACCAACCCGCCGCGCGACTCCTCGGGGACCCTGACTGATTGCTCATGCGTGTCTCGGATCAGCCCTTGATCTCGGTCCAGGCCTTGGCCCAGTCCGAGTACGGGACGCATTTGGTGTCCGTGCGGCCGTCGAGACACTGCGAGATGGGCGTGGTCCAGTACCAGATCTTCTTGGCGTAGTCGGCGTCGGCGGCGTGGAAGCTGTCGCAGAACCCCGGGTCCTTGTCGACCGTGGCGATGGTGTCGCACGCCTTGGCGTTGGCCGGTGCCTCACCGAAGTAGTACGCCGAGGCGGCATTCCCCTCCGGCCCGCCGATGTAGTCGAGCCAGGCGTAGGCGCAGTTGGGGTGCTCGGACTTCGCGTTGATCATCCACGTGTCCGACCAGCCCGTCGCGCCCTCGTCCGGCACGAGCGACTCGATCGGCTTCTTGTCGGCCTGGACCAGGTTGACGATGACCTGCCACGAGGTGCCGAGGACGTCGTCGCCCTTCTCGAAGGCCTGTTGCTGGGCTGCGTAGTCGCTCCAGTACTCACCGACGGCCTTGCGCTGGTCCTTGAGCAGCGCCACTGCGGCGTCGAACTGCTTTTGGTCGAGCGCGTAGGGGTTGGTGATCTTCAGCTCCGGCTTGGTCTTCATGAGGACCAGCGCGGCGTCGGCGATGTAGATCGGGCTGTCGTAGGCCGAGATCTTGCCGGCGTACGGCGACGACGGGTCGAACATGTCGGCCCAGCTGGTCGGGGCCGGCTTCACGACGTCGGGGTTGTAGGTCAGCAGGTTGGCGCCCCAGCCCTGCGGCATGCCGTACATCTGGTCGTCGACCGAGTTGTAGGCCGTGTCCTTGAGGAAGGGCTGGATGTCGGCATAGTTCTTGAGCAGGTCGGTGTTGACGGGCTGCACGTAGCCACCGGCGATGAGACGCAGCGTGGCGTCACCGGAGGCCGAGACGACGTCGTAGTCGCCGGTCTTCATCAGGTTGAGCGCCTCGTCCGACGAGCCGAAGTACTTCACCGTCGCCTGGCAGCCGGTCGCCTTCTCGAAGGGCGTCACCCAGTCGTACGCCGGGTCGTTGCTGCCGTCCTCGGCGTAGCCCGGCCAGGCGAGGATGTTGACCGAGCCCTCGTTGTCCCCGAGCGACTTCACCATCGGGACGTCGGGCGCCTTGAAGCCCCCGGAGGCCCCGTTCGATCCCGTGGACGAGTCCGACGAGCCGCACGCGGACAGGGCGAACGCCCCGACCGCGAGCAGGGCACCGGCTCGGAGAGTGAGCGACTTCTTCATCTACTTCTCCTTGGTGAGGGTGGGTGACAGAGTGACGACGTCGTCGGGGCTCCAGCTGACCGTGACCCGGTCACCGCGCTTCGGGAGCGCGCCGAGGTGCGCGGAACTGCTGTTGGGCTGGGAGACGGTGATGGTCGAGCCGTCGGCGAGGGCGACGATCGTGTGCGTGGCAGCGCCGAGGTAGACGACCTCCACGATCTCCCCGTCCGCGCTCATGTCGCCGGGGGCCGGGGCACCGAGCCGCAACCGCTCCGGGCGCACGGCACCTCCGTCGATCAGGTTGGTCGTGCCGACGAAGCCCGCGACGAAGGCGTTGGCGGGCTGCTCGTAGAGCTCCACGGGCGTGGCGAGCTGCTCGATCAGGCCGGCGTTGAAGACGGCGATCCGGTCGCTCATCGTCAAGGCCTCCTGCTGGTCATGGGTCACGAAGACGAACGTGATGCCGACCTCGCGCTGGATCTCCTTGAGCTCCAGCTGCATCTCACGACGGAGCTTGAGGTCGAGGGCTCCGAGCGGCTCGTCGAGGAGCAGCACCGTGGGCCGGTTGACCAGGGCGCGGGCGAGGGCGACGCGCTGCCGCTGGCCACCGGAGAGCTGGTGCGGCTTGCGGTCACCGAAGCCCTCGAGCCGCACCTGTGCGAGTGCCTCCTCGGCGCGCTTGCGGCGTTCGGTCGCGGGCACCTTCTTGACCTTGAGGCCGTATTCGACGTTGCCCCGCACACTGAGGTGCGGGAAGAGCGCGTAGTCCTGGAAGACGGTGTTGACGTCACGCCGGTGGGCCGGGACGTTCGTGACGTCGACTCCCCCGAGCTCGACGAGACCGGCGGTGGGCTGCTCGAAGCCGGCGATCAGCCGAAGCACGGTGGTCTTGCCGGAGCCGGACGGGCCGAGCATGGAGAAGAACTCACCGTCGGCGACCTCGAGGGAGATGTCGTCGACCGCCCGCACCTCGCCGTAGTCGCGACGCAGCCCGGTGAGGCGGATGGCTGGGGTCGACGTACTGGCCATCGTCACTCCCCGATGTAGGACATCACGTGCTTGATCCGGGTGTAGTCCTCAAGCCCGTAGACGCTGAGGTCCTTGCCGTAGCCGGAGTGCTTGAAGCCGCCGTGCGGCATCTCGGAGACGAACGGGATGTGGGTGTTGATCCAGACCACGCCGAAGTCGAGACGCTTGGCCAGGCGCATCGCGGTGCCGTGGTCCCTGGTCCAGACCGACGAGCCGAGGCCGTACTTCACTCCGTTGGCGTAGGCGAGCGCCTGCGGCTCGTCGGTGAACCTCTGGGCGGTGATGACCGGGCCGAAGATCTCGGACTGGATCTGCTCGTCGTCCTGGTGGAGTCCAGCGAGCACGGTCGGCTCGTAGAACCAGCCGCCCTCTCCCCCGGTCACCGTGGCCTGACGGCCACCGGTGGCCACGCTCGCGTGGTCGGGCAGCCGGTCGACGACGCCGGCCACGCGGTCGAGCTGGCCGGGGTTGTTGAGTGCACCGAAGTAGGTGTCATCGTCGTACGGCATGCCCGTCTTCAGCGAGCGCACGGCCTCGGCCAGCGCGGCGACGAACTCGTCGTGGATGCCCTCCTGCGCCAGGACGCGGGTGGCGGCGGTGCAGTCCTGGCCGCCGTTGAAGAGGCCCGCCTCGGCGATCGCCGCGGCCGCCTTGCCGAGGTCCGCGTCGTTGAAGACGATCACCGGCGCCTTGCCGCCGAGCTCGAGGTGGACCTTCTTCACATCGACGGCCGCAGCTTGGGCGACCTCGATGCCGGCACGGACCGAGCCGGTGATCGCGATCATCTGCGGCGTCGGGTGGACGGTCATCGCGGCCCCTGTCCTGCGGTCGCCGGCGATCACGTTGAGCACACCAGGCGGCAGGAACTCCTGGGCGATCTCGCCGAGCAGCAAACTCGCGGCCGGAGTGGTGTCCGAGGGCTTGAGCACGATGGTGTTGCCCGCCGCCAGCGCCGGGCCGATCTTCCACGCCATCATGTTGAGCGGGTAGTTCCACGGGCAGACCTGCCCGACGACGCCGATCGGCTCGCGCCGGATGATCGAGGTGTGGTCGGCGAGGTACTCCCCGGCCGAGCGGCCCTCGAGGGTGCGGGCCGCACCGGCGAAGAACCGGATGTGGTCGATGGTCGCCGGCATCTCCTCGCTCCTGGTGAGCGAGTAGGGCTTCCCGGTGTCCTTGACCTCGGCGGCGAGCAGGTCCTCGGCGCGGGCCTCCATCGCGTCGGCGAGGCGGAGCAGCCGCTCGGAGCGCTCGCGCGGCGTCGTCTCGCCCCACGCCTCGAAGGCCTTCGCCGCGGCGGCGTAGGCACGGTCCACGTCCTCCGCCCCGGACATCGGCGCCTGGGCGTAGACCTCCCCCGTGGCCGGGTCGTGGACGTCGTACGTCGTGCCCTCGGCGGCGTCGACGAGCTGACCGTCGATGACGTTCTTGAGCTGCTGCATGGCTCGGAACCTACTCACTTCTCAGGCGATGTGGCGATGGTCGCGTCGTGGACCTTGACGCCCGCGACCCACGTGGAGACGACGCGCACGTCGGCGATCCCGTCCGGCTCGCTCGCGAAGGGGTCACGGTCGTGGACGACGAGGTCGGCGGTCCGGCCGGGCGCGATCACGCCCGCGTCGTCGCGGTGGTTCACCCAGGCGCTGCCCGAGGTGTAGGCCTCGAGCGCGACCTCGAGAGTGAGGGCCTGCTCCGGGTTGAGCGGCTCACCGCCGTCGTCGGGATCGGTGCGGTTGACGGCCACGTGCAACGCCTTCCACGGGTCGGGCGTGGAGACGGGCCAGTCACTGCCGGCGACGAGCGGGGCACCGTGGCCCACCATCGCGGCCCACGGGTACTGCCAGGTCGCGCGCTCCGGCCCGACGTGCGGGAGGGTGAGGTCGATCATCTGTGCGTCCTGGCAGGCCCAGAGGGTCTGCATGTTGACGGCGATACCCAGCTGGCCGAAGCGAGGCTGGTCGTCGGGCCGGACGAACTGGAGGTGCGCGACGTGGTGTCGGCGGTCCGCCTCGGGGTGGGCGGCGATCGCCGCTTCGAGTGCATCGAGCGCCTCGGTCACCGCGCCGTCACCGATGGCGTGGATGTGGACCTGGAAGCCCTCGGCGGCCAGGAGCGGGGCGGCCTCCGCGAGCACGCCGGGGTCGACGAACGAGTGCCCCTGGTTGTGCGTCGCGTGACCACACCGGTCGAGGTAGGGCGCGCTCATCGACGCCGTGCCGTTCTCGGCCACACCGTCCTGCATCACCTTGACGCTGGTCGCGCGGAACCGCCCGGCGGCGTAGGCCTCGCGGCGTGCCACCAGGTTGGCGATCTGCTCGACGCCGCGGTCGCGGTCCCACCACAACGCGCCGACGACATCGGCGGCCAGTTGCCCGCTGCGCGCTGCCGAGGCGTACGTCGGCCCGGGATCCGACATGCCCGCGTAGGCGCCGATGATCGCGTCCTGCCAGCCCGTCACACCGACCGAGAAGAGGTAGGCCTGGGCCTCGAGCAGCCCGGCCAGGAGCTCCTCCGCGGTGGTCTCGGGCAGGCGGTCGGCGACCAGCGCCATCGCGCCCTCGTGCAGCGTGCCGGTGGGTGTGCCGTCCTGGTCGCGCTCGAGGTAGCCGTCGGCGGGGTCGGGCGTGGCGGCCGTGACACCGGCGATCTCGAAGGCCTTCGAGTTGGCCCAGGCACCGTGGTGGTCGCGGTTGACGAGGAAGACCGGACGGTCCGGGAGGATCTCGTCGAGGTCTGCTGCGAGCGGGGTGCCGCCCGGGAAGCAGGCCATCGCCCAACCCCCTCCGACGATCCACGGGAGGTCGGGGTGGGCGTCGGCGTACGCCCTGATCGCCTGCAGGTAGGCCTCGCGCCCATAGAGCTGGGAGAGGTCGCAGCGGATCCGCTCGAGGCCGCCCTGGACCGCATGGATGTGGGCGTCGGTGAAGCCCGGCGTGAGCAGCCCGCCAGCGAGGTCGACCAGCTCATCGACCTCCCCCGGGCCGGGCAGGTGGGCGGCAGCGTCGGCGGCATAGACGGTGTCGATCACACCGTCGCGCACGAGCACACCGGCGACCTCGCTGCGATGGCGGTGCCCGTCGAA
This sequence comes from Nocardioides sp. Kera G14, assembly GCF_020715565.1. Classification (NCBI taxonomy): domain Bacteria; kingdom Bacillati; phylum Actinomycetota; class Actinomycetes; order Propionibacteriales; family Nocardioidaceae; genus Nocardioides; species Nocardioides sp. Kera G14. The sequence continues at coordinate 2,223,305 of NZ_CP085839.1, forward strand.
GATCGGACCACCTGTGAAGAGCGTCGTAGCCATGGATTCTGTCTATCAGAGCCGGGCTTTGCTTCGCATTCACGTTTGTGACACGCATGTAACAACGGATTCCGTTGTTAGACTCGGGACATGGCCCGGGAACCGATGACGTACGACCAGATGCAGCGCGCTGCGAAGGACCACCTGTGGATGCACTTCACGCGCCACTCGTCCTATGCCGAGGCCGACGTGCCCATCATCGTCAAGGGTGAGGGCGCCTACATCTGGGACGCGAAGGGCAAGAAGGTCCTCGACGGTCTCGCCGGCCTCTTCGTCAACCAGGTCGGCCACGGCCGCACCGAGCTCGCGGAGGCCGCGGCGAAGCAGACCCAGGAGCTCGCCTTCCATCCGCTGTGGTCCTATGCGCACCCGACGGCGATCGAGTTGGCCGACCGGATCGCGGCTGCCGCACCCGGCGACCTCGACCGGGTCTTCTTCACCAGCGGTGGCGGCGAGGCCGTCGAGACCGCGTGGAAGCTGGCCAAGAACTACTTCAAGCTGCAGGGCAAGCCCGGCAAGCACAAGGTGATCTCGCGGGCGATCGCCTACCACGGCACGACCCAGGGCGCCCTCTCGATCACCGGCATCCCGGCGCTCAAGGCGCCCTTCGAGCCGCTGGTGCCGTCCACCTTCCGAGTGCCGAACACCAACATCTACCGCGCAGCCGAGATGACGTCGGGCCTGCTCGACGGCTCCGACCCCGTGGCCTTCGGCCAGTGGGCGGCCGACCAGATCGAGATCGCGATCCTCAACGAGGGCCCCGAGACCGTCGCGGCCGTCTTCCTCGAGCCGGTCCAGAACGCCGGCGGCTGCTTTCCGCCGCCGGAGGGCTACTGGCAGCGGGTGCGCGAGATCTGCGATCGGTACGACGTCCTGCTGGTCTCCGACGAGGTCATCTGCGCCTACGGGCGACTCGGGGCGATGTTCGGCGGCCAGAAGTTCGACTACATCCCGGACATCATCACCTCGGCCAAGGGCCTGACGTCGGGCTACTCCCCGCTCGGCGCGATGATCGCCTCGGAGCGGCTCTTCGAGCCGTTCAAGGACAGCGGTGACGTGTTCTACCACGGTTACACGTTCGGTGGTCATCCCGTGAGCTGTGCTGTCGCCCTGGCCAACCTGGACCTCTTCGAGTCCGAGGGCCTGCTGGAGAACGTCAACACCAACGAGGCCGCCTTCCTCGCCACGCTGTCCAAGCTCAAGGACATTCCGATCGTCGGCGACGTCCGCGGGTCGGGCTACTTCTACGGCATCGAGCTCGTGAAGGACCGCGACACCAAGGAGACGTTCAGCGATGAGGAGTGCGAGCGCATCCTCTACGGCTACGTCTCCAAGGCGCTGTGGGACGAGGGCCTCTACTGCCGCGCCGACGACCGCGGCGACCCCGTCATCCAGCTCTCTCCCCCGCTGATCATCGGTCAGCGCGAGTTCGACGAGATCGAGCAGATCATCCGCGTGGTGCTGGAGAAGGCGAGCTCGATGCTCTGAGGCCCGGCCCGGCGCTACGTTGTCGGCATGACGTTCGTGAACGCCGGCACGATCGGCACCCTGCCCGGCCACCGCGACGAGCTCGTCGCCACGCTGACCCGTCGCAACGATCTGCTGCGCGAGCTCGGCTGTCAGCTGTACGAGGTCGGTGTCTCGGAGGAGTCGCCCGACACGGTCTTCGTCGTCGAGCTCTGGGACTCCGCCGAGGCGCACCAGCGCTCGCTCGAGCACCCGGACGTCCGCGGGTCGATCGCGGAGGCGCGCCCGATCCTGTCGGGCGAGTTCGGCGGCTTCCGGTTCGAGGTTGCCGGCTCGCCGTTGCGGCAGGCGTAGGGCGCGCCGGCGCGCCAGCGCGCGTCAGTGCGGGATCATCCCGCCGAGCGCAGAGAGCACGAGCGCCCGGGCCTCGTCGCCGAGGGACTTCAGCGAGTCGTCGATGAGGTGGCGGTAGAACTCCTTCTCCGCCGCGAAGGCGCGCTCGCCCTCCGGCGTGAGCGCCAGCACGACGGTGCGCCGGTCCGTCGGGTGGGCGCGGCGCTCGATGTAACTGTCACGCTCGAGCCGGTCGGCGAGGCTGGTCATCGTCGAGGGCGTCAGGCGCAGGCGGCGACGTACGGCAAGGATCGGGGTCGCGCCGTTGAGGCCGAGGTCCTGGATGAGCATCCGGGCACGCAGGTCCAGCGCAGAGGTCGGGCGCGCGCGGTGCTCGGCCTCGATCACGTGGACCAGCCGCATGAGCGACTCGATCTCGCGCTCGGTCGCTCCGGACTCCTGCTTCGCCATGCGCAGACCCTACTGACCGTTCACCGGCTTCACGGCCGCGACACCGGCCCGAGGATCCGGTCGATCGACGGGCTGCCGAAGCGGCCGTCCGGATCGAGCTGCCCGCGCAGCACGGCGAAGTCGTCCCAGCGCGGGTAGAGCGTGCTCAACGTCGCGGCATCGAGGGTGTGCCACTTGCCCCAGTGCGGCCGGCCGCCGAGCGCGACGGCGGCGTCCTGTGCCTGCTGCCACGCGGTCTCGACGTCCACGCCCGGGTAGATGGCCGCGCCGATGCAGGCCGTCGGACGGCCGTGTGTCGGGTGCAGCCACGCCGTCTCGGCGGGCGCGATACGCGTCTCGCATGGGAAGGCGTAGGGCAGCTTGGCGTCCTCGATCGTGCTCATCAGCGTGCTCACGGCGTCGTGCGCCCGCTCGAGCGGCACGCCGAACTCCCAGGCGTCGTGGCGTACGAAGAGCGGTCGGAGGAAGACCTTGTCGTAGCTGTCGACCGTGGTCTCGGGCCTGATCCCCTTGGCGAAGGCGCGGCTCAGGGCCGGAACGAGCCGCGGCGCCCGGCGCGCGACCATGCCCATGGCGTTGAGGCCGTGGTTGACCTTCACGACGTCGCGGAACCACTCGCCCAGTGCCGACGGCTTGTCGATCGGATCCTGCGTGCGCTCGGCGGTCCACATCAGCACCTGATCGATGTAGGGCATGAAGTAGAGGCCGACATGGCCGGTCTCCGGCGGTGCGGCGAGGATCGCGTACGCCTGCTGGCGGCTGACCACCGAGTCCGAGCGGCGCAGGTGGTACGTCGGCACCGCCTGGATCGTGACGGAGACGATGATCCCGAGGGCGCCGAGGCTGACGCGCGCGGCGTCCCAAAGGTCGGAGTCGGTGTCCTCGGCGCTGCAGGAGATGATCGAGCCGTCGGCGAGCATCAGCTCGAGCGCGACGACCTGCGAGGCGAAGGCGGGCATGTGCAGGCCGGTGCCGTGCGTGCCGGTGGAGAGCGCGCCGCCGATCGACTGGTGGTCGATGTCGCCCATGTTGGCGAAGGCCAGGCCGAGCGGTCGCATGTGGTCGCGGATCTGGTGCAGCGTCGCGCCGCCCTGCACGGTGATCTGGGCCCGTCGCTCGTCCACGTGCAGCACCCGGTTGACGTGCCGCAGGGAGACCTGCACCTCGGGGGCGATCGCGACGTCGTTGTAGGAGTGGCCGCTGCCGACCACCCGGACCCGCATGCCGTCGGCCGTCGCCTGCTTCAGCATCGTCCGCAGCTCATCGAGGTCGGCCGGCGCGACCGCGCACTGAGGGCGCACGCTCACGCGCTGGGCGAAGTTGGTCCAGGTGCCGTCGGCGGAGACCTCCGCGCCGGCCGGGCGACGTGATCCCATAAATGTTCCTTGTCTCGTAATATCTCTTGTACGTAACTTCCGAGATGCATATGATCGACATCACAACGTCATCGCGTCAAGGAGGCCCTCCGATGGGTGTCACCATCGTCAACCCGACGAGCTTCGAGGCCGCGCCTCGCTCGATCCCCCGCCACACCCTCACCGAGCTGCGGGGGCTGACCGTCGGCTTCCTCAGCAACAGCAAGATGAACGCCGACAAGGTCCTCGAGGGTGTCGCGACCGGCCTGGTCGAGCGCTTCGGCATCACGCCGCGGCTCTACGCCAAGCGCGTGCCGTCGATCGCTGCCACCGACGAGCTACTCGACCAGATCAAGGACGAGTGCGACGCCGTCGTCGTCGCGATGCTCGACTGCGGCTCGTGCGCGTCGTGGGCCGTCGCTGACATGGCCGCGCTCGCCGAGCGCGGCCTGCCGGTCGCCGGCATGGCGTCGACCCAGTTCGAGGGCTTCTCCCGTCAGGTGCTGGCCATCCAGGGCGCCGATGCGCTCGGCCTCTCCGTGGTGCAGCACCCCATCGGCGGCATCCCGCCGCGCGAGGCCTTCGACCGCGTCACCCCGACCGCCCTCGACGAGGTCATCACCGGCCTGACCGTCCCCACCTCCCAGGAGTCTGCAGCATGACGACCCTCAGCAACGCGCCCAGCGACCTGCTCGACATCGCCGACGCAGGAGACGAGGAGGCCGCCGCCGAGCGCCTGCACCAATGGGGATGGACGGACGGGCTGCCCGTCGTCGTACCCACACCGGAGCGGGTCGACCGGTTCCTGGCCGCCGCCGTCCGCGACGCCGACGCGTCGCTCGGGCCGATCGCCCCGCGCGGGGCGGAGCTGACCCTGCGCAGCCTCGCCGCCAACGCCGTCATGGCCGGCTGCCTGCCGGAGTACATGCCGGTGATCGAGGCCGCGGTCGTCGCGATGCAACAGCCCGACTTCAACCTCTACGGCATGCAGATGACCACGCACCCGTGCGCGCTCATGGTCGTGGTCCAGGGCCCGATCGCCGCACAGCTGGGAGTGAGCAGCGGCGCCGGCTGCATGGGCTCCGGCCACCGCGCCAACGGCACCATCGGGCGCGCGATCCGGCTCATCGCGATGAACATCGGCGGTGCCCGTCCCGGCGAGGGCGAAGTCGCCGGCGACATCGACCGCGCCACCCAGGGCACGCCGGCCAAGTGGTCCTTCTGCTTCGCGGAGAACCAGGCGGAGAGCCCGTGGCCCACCTTCGCCTCCGAGCTGTACGGCGACGCCTGGAGCGCCGACGACAGCTTCGTCACGGTCGGCGCGGTCGAGGGGCCGCACAACATCAACGATCACCAGTCGACCACCGGTGAGAACCTGCTCAAGACGATCGCCGCGACCATGTCGACGCCGGGCGCCAACACGATCTACCGCGGCGGCGACCAGTTCGTCGCGCTCGGCCCCGAGCACGCGAAGGTCCTGCACGACTCCGGCTTCGACCGGCGCAAGGCGCAGGAGTACCTCCACGAGCACGCCCGCGTCGACGCCACCCGCGTCGGTGTCGAGAAGCTCGAGGAGGCCAGCCTCTGGGGCGGCTACCGCCTCCGCCTCGAGGAGTGGGAGAACCGCGTCCCGATCTCCCGGGCAGCCGAGGACATCCGGCTCATCGTCGCGGGCGGCACCGGCAAGCACTCCGCCTGGATGCCGACCTTCGGTGCCATGTGGAGCCAGACCGTGCGCGTACCGGGCGCCGGCGAGGGTGTCGGCTTCGACGTCGCGCCGCTCAATGAGACCGCCGCCTGGGCGAACGACCTGGAGTCGTGAACCAGCAGTGAGTATCTGGGCCAACGCGCCTGCCGTCCCGTCGCTGCCGACCGACGGCGTCCTCGACGCCGTCGTCGTCGGCGGCGGGCCGGCGGGCTGGACGGCGGCGATCTACCTCGCCCGCGCCAAGGCCTCGCCGGTCGTCCTCGCCGGAGGCGCGGTGGGCGGCCAGCTGATGGACACCGGGATCGTCGAGAACTTCCCCGGCTTCCCGCAGGGCATCGACGGCCCCGAACTGATGGGCCGCATGCGGGAGCAGGCCGAGAACGCCGGTGCTCGGGTCTTCACCCGCGAAGCCACCGCCCTGCGCCTCGTGCCGGATGCGGGCGGGGTGCACGAGATCGACACGGCCGAGGGCACGCTGCGGACCCGCTCCGTGGTGTTCGCCACCGGCTCGTCGCCCCGGCGCCTCGACGTACCCGGGGAGGCGGAGCTGGGCGGCGGCAACGGGGTGGCGTACTGCGCCGTCTGCGAGGCACCGCTCTTCGCCGGCAAGGACGTCGCCGTCGTCGGCGGCGGCGACAGTGCGATGGAGGAGGTCCTGGCCGTCTCGAAGCACGCCCGCCGGGTCCACCTCGTCCACCGTCGCGACACGTTCCGCTGCGCGCCGGTGCTGCTCGAGCGCGTCCGGACGCGACCCAACGTGCAGGTCCACACCGACGCCGTCGTCACGTCGATCCACGCCGACGACAGCGGCAGGCTGGCCACCGCCCGCATCGAGACCCGGAACGGCGGCACGTGCGACCTCTCCGTGCAGGGCCTCTTCGTCGCGATCGGCCACACGCCCCGCACCGAGCTCGCCGCCAAGGCTGGCACCGCGCTCTCGCTCACACCCACCGACCACCTCCACCTGACCGGATCCGGCGGCGTCACCGCCGTCCCCGGCGTCTTCGCCGCCGGGGACGTCGCCGACGACCTCTTCCGCCAGGCCATCACCGCCGCGGGCGCCGGCTGCGCCGCCGCCCTCGCCTGCCAGCGCTACCTCGAGGAGCACCCTGCATGACCACCGCGACCCCGACCGGACCGCTCAGCGGCATCCGCGTCCTCGACCTGACCCGCGTGGTGATGGGGCCGTTCGCGACACAGATCCTCGCCGACCAAGGGGCCGACGTCGTGATGATCGAGGCCGCCAGCGGCGACACCAACCGGGTCATGGGCCCCGGCCCGACACCGCAGTTCTCCGGAATCTCGCTCAACCTGCTGCGCAACAAGCGGTCGGTCGCACTCGACCTCAAGGACCCCGACCAGGCGATCACCGTCCGCACCCTCGTCGAGCAGGCCGACGTCGTCGTCGCGACCATGCTGCCGCGCTCGTTGCGGAAGCTCGGACTCGACTACGACAGCATCCGGGAGCTCAACCCCGAGATCGTCTACTGCCAGGCCCAGGGCTGGGCGCTCGGCTCCGTTGACGAGGACCTGCCGGCGTACGACGACATCATCCAGGCCGCCGTCGGGGTCGGCGACATGATGGACCGCGTCGCCGGTGAGCCGAGCCTGCTGCCGACGATCCTCGCCGACAAGGTCTGCGGGTTCGCGATCGCACAGGCGGTGACGGCGGCGCTCTTCCACCGGGCGCGGACCGGCCAAGGACAACACGTCGAAGTGCCGATGGTGCAGGCGATGACCGCCTTCATGCTCGCCGAGCACGGCGCCGGAGCCATCCCGGAGCCGCCGACACCGCAGGGCGACTCCCCCGCCACCGGCTACCCGCGGGTCATGACGCCGGAGCGCCGTCCGCAGCAGACCAAGGACGGGTGGATCCAGATCCTCCCCTACCACCCCGGGCACTTCCTCAAGATCTTCGTCGACGTCGGCGAGACCCAGCTGCTCGACGACCCGCGCTTCTCCTCGCTCGCCGAGGCGATCAAGCACGCACACGAGCTCTACCCGCTCTTCCGTGCGATCGTGCCGCGCCGCACGACGGCCGAGTGGCTGGAGTTCTGCCGCCGTGAGTCGATCCCGGCCGTCCCGATGGTGACGCTCCAGGACATGGTCGACGGGTTGGTGCTCGCGGAGCACCCGACCGCCGGCAGTTATCGGACGATCCCGCCGACGGCGAACTTCTCACTCACGCCTGCCGACGTACGCCTGCCCGCGCCCGGGATCGGCGAGCACACCGACGAGGCCGCCTCCCTCTGGGCCGGCGCGGAGGTGGAGGCATGAGCACGATCGGACTGCAGGCGACCGAGCTGACCGCCGCCGAGCGCGAGCTGCAGGCGGAGGTCCGGGCGTGGCTCGATGAGCGGCTGCCGGAGGGCGGCTACCCGATCGGCCTCGGCATGGTGGGCCACGTCGACCCGGAGTTCTCCCGCGACCTCGGCGCCAAGGGCTGGTTGGGCATGGCCCTGCCCCAGGAGTACGGCGGCGGGGGCCGCACCGCCGTGGAGCGGCTGGTCGTCGTCGAGGAGCTGCTCGCCCGTGGCGCCCCGGTCGGCCACCACTGGATCGCCGACCGGCAGTCGGGCCCGAGCATCGCACTGCACGGCACACCAGCGCAGAAGCAGGAGTTCCTGCCACGGATCGCCAGCGGCGAGCTCTGCTTCGCGATCGGCATGTCCGAGCCGGACTCCGGCTCCGACCTCGCCTCGATCAGGAGCAAGGCCGAGCCGACCGAGCGCGACGGGGTCTCCGGCTGGGTGATCAACGGCAGCAAGATCTGGACCTCCGGCGCGCACATCGCCGACTACATCCTCGGCCTCTTCCGCACGGGCAACGACAAGCACGCGGGCCTCACCCAGTTCATCATCGACCGCGAGACCGAGGGCCTTCGGATCGACCCGATCCCCTTCATCGACGGCGAGCTGCACTTCTGCCTCCTCACCTTCGAGGACGTCTTCGTCCCGGACAGCCGTCGCCTCGGCGAGGTCGGTTGGGGCTGGATGCAGAACCAGGGCGAGCTCGTCCTCGAGCGGGGCGGCGTCGACCGCTGGATGTCGGCCATGCCGGTGCTCGAGCGGTGGGTGCAGCGCGAGCTCGCCACGGATGCGGCGGCCGACGCGCGCCTGAAGGACGACCTCGCCGGCATCACGTCGCGGTGCTGGGCGTTCCACGGCATGTCGCTCGCGGTCGCCCGCATGGTCGACGCCGGGGAGCTGCCGAAGACCGAGGCCGCGCTGGTCAAGGACATGGCCACCCGCTTCGAGCAGGAGTGCATCGAGATCGTCGTGCGCCACCTCGGTCGCATGCCCGACCCGACCTCCGAGGACCCGTTCGAGGCCCTGCTGGCCACTGCGGTGCTCAGCAAGCCGTCGTGGACGATCCGCGGCGGCACCACCGAGATCCTGCACAACCTGATCGCGAAGGAGCTCCGACGGTGAGCGACCCCGGGAACGACCTGCACGACCTCGTCACCCGACTCTTCGCCGAGCGGGTCGACCACGAGGTGGTCCTCGAGGCCGAGCGCACCACGCTGCTCGCGGGCCTGTGGCAGAGGGTCGCCGAGCTCGGCCTGCCGTGGATCGGGGTGGACGAATCGGCCGGCGGCTCCGGCGGCGGGCTCGCCGACGTGGTGACACTGCTGCGCGCCGCCGGAACGCATGCCGTGCCGCTGCCGCTTCTGGAGACCCACCTCGCCACGTGGGCCTTCGCCGCCTCCGGAGGCACGGTCGACGCAGGAGCGCCCTGGTCCGTCGCCCCCGGTACGCCGGCCGACACCCTCACAGTAGACGGGAACCGTGCCACCGGCGTGCTCCACGACGTCGCCTGGGGTGGCTCGGCCGAGCGGGTCGTCACCCTCCTCGGTGAGCAGCTCGTCGTCCTCGACCCCTCCGACGCCTGGGTGCGTGAGGGCCGCGACCTCGCCGGCCAGCCGCGCGACCACCTCTCCTTCGACGGCGCGACCGTCGAGCTCCTGGCGGCCGTCGTCAGCGCGGAGCAGCTGCGCCAACGGGCCGCCGTGCTCCGCGCGGCCCAGATGGACGGCGCGATGCAGCGCGTGTACGACGTGACCAACACCTACGTCTACCAGCGCGAGCAGTTCGGCCGGCCGGTCGGCACCTTCCAGGCCGTCCGCTCGCACCTCGTCCAGCTCGCCCAGGTCGCGGTCATGACGCGGCTCTGCGTGGACCGGGCCGCGGCCACACTCGCCGCCGGCGAGGAGGGGTCGTTCCCGGCGTACGCCTCCAAGCTGCTGGCCAACCAGAACGCCGCCCTCAGCACCAGGTCCGGCCACCAGGCGCACGGAGCGATCGGCATGACCCAGGAGTACGTCCTGCAGGACCTCACCCGCCGGCTCAACGCGTGGCGTGGCGATTGGGGCACCGAGCGTGCACTCGCCGGCCGGATCGGCAGTGCCGTCATCGACGCGCGCCGCGTCGCCACCATCGCCACCGACCGAGGAGCGCTGACCGTATGAGCAGGGTGACCCTGACGCACGACGGCCGGGTCGCCCTGGTCGAGCTGCGAGACCCGCCGGCCAACTTCTTCGACCGGGACAAGCTCGCGGCGATCGCGGACGCCGGCGAGCAGGCATCCGCCGAGGGAGCGCGGGCGATCGTGCTGGCCTCGGAGGGGAAGCACTTCTGCGCCGGCGCCAGCCTCGCTCCGACCGGAAGCGTCGACGGCGACAGCGCCAGCGACCCGCGGGCCGCAGCGGCGGCCGTCTACGAGCAGGCCGTGCGGATCTTCCGGCTCGATCTGCCTGTCGTCGCCGCTGTGCAGGGTGCCGCGGTGGGTGGGGGGCTCGGCCTCGCCTGCGCAGCCGACTTCCGCGTCGCCGGCCCGACCACACGGTTCGAGGCCAACTTCGCCCGACTCGGCTTCCACTGCGGCTTCGCGCTCAGCGTCTCCCTCCCCCGCATCGTCGGCGAGTCCGCGGCTGCACGGATGCTGCTCACCGGGCTTCGCGTGAACGCCGAGGAGGCACTCGCGATCGGCCTCGCCGATCGCCTCGCCGACGCCGGTGAGGAGCGGACGGTCGCACTCGCCCTGGCCGCCGACCTGGCGGCTGCGGCTCCCCTGGCCGTGCAGTCGATGCGCCGCACGCTGCGGGCGGGCCTGCTCTCCGGGATCGAGGCGGCGCTCGAGCACGAGCTCGACGAGCAGGAGCGGCTCTGGCAGACCGAGGACGCCGCCCTCGGCATCACCGCCTCGCTCGAGCGGCGCGCCCCCGTGTTTCTCGGACGCTGAACCCACCCACCCTCTGTTGAAGCAGCACCAGGAGAACCAGATGACCCAGCACGTTGTGATCAGCGGCCTCGCCGACGGCATGGGCCGGCAGACCGCCCTGCTACTGGCACAGAAGGGCGTCGCCATCGCCGGCTTCGACGTCGACGAGGCCGGCCTGAAGTCCCTCGCCGTCGAGCTCGACGCCCTCGGCGCCCAGCACCACCTGATCCCCCTCGACATCACCGACCGCCCCGGGATCCTGGCGTTCCGTGAGTCGGTGCTCTCGACGTTCGGGTACGTCGACACCGTCATGTCGAACGTCGGCGTGCCGTTCTTCGGGCCGTTCGAGGAGGTCGACCTCGAGCGTGCGCTCAAGGCCTTCGAGATCAACGTGATCGGTGCCGCCGCTCTGTTCCAGGCGTTCATCCCCGGCATGCGCGAGCGTCGTGCCGGCAAGCTCGTCGCGGTCGCCTCGCTGGTCGGCCGGATCCCGTTCCCGTTCGAGTCGATCTACTCGTCGACGAAGTTCGCGGTCGAGGGCATGGTGCAGTCGCTCAAGTACGAGGTCGAGCCGTTCGGCATCAAGGTCGCGCTCATCGAGCCGGCGCAGGTCTCGACCGGCTTCGCCAAGAAGTCGCTCAAGCTGCCCGACCCGAGCTCGCCCTACTACCAGCGGGCGATGCGCTTCATCGACCGCGACAACGAGCTCGTCGAAGGCGCCACCACGCCGGCCGTCGCCGCTGACAAGATCGCCGCCGTCGTGCTGGCCGAGAAGCCCAAGCTCTTCAACCAGGTCGACACGATGAGCTCGATCTTCTTCTTCCTCAACCAGCACCTGCCGACCAGGGTCCGTGACAGGATCCTGCTGAACCACATGCGGATCAACGACTGACCCGCTGGGGTTTCAGGAGTCGAAGCCGAAGCCGAGGCGGTCCATGGATCTCAGGAAGAGATTGCGCCTTCCTCCGTGGGCATCCGAGGCCTCGAGCGACGCGGTCATCGCCTTGATGCCCGCCCAGCGGAAGGGCTCGGGCGGGAACGGCAGCGGCTTGGTGCGGACCATCTCGAGCTTGGTCCGCTCGGTGATCTCACCGGCCAGGTGGTCGAGCATCACCTGCGCGCCGAAGCGCGTTGCGGCCACGCCGAGGCCGGTGTAGCCGAGCGCATAGGCGACCGAGCCGCCGTACGCGGTGCCGAAGAAGGCGGAGAAGCGGGTGCAGGTGTCGATCACACCGGCCCAGCGGTGGGTGAACCGCAGCCCCTCGAGCTGCGGGAACGTCTCGAAGAACTGCGCGGCCAACAGGTCGTGCGTCCGCCCCGACGTCTCCAACACCGGCGAGATCTTGGAGCCGTAGTGGTACACCGCGTCGTAGCCGCCCCACAGGATCCGGTTGTCACGCGTGAGGCGGTAGTAGTGGAAGAGGTTCGCCGAGTCACCGACGCCTTCGCGCCCTCCCCAGCCGATCGACGCGAGCTGGGCGCCCGACAGCGGCTCGGTTATCAGCACGTAGTCGTAGACCGGCACGGTCATCAGGCGCAGCCGGCGCAGCAGCGACGGGAACGCGTTGGTCGCGAGGGCCACCTGACCTGCCCGCACCCAGCCGGCGTCGGTCGTGAGGCGGAGTGACGTGCTCGCCCGCTGCAGCGAGGTGACACGCGAGCCCTCGTGGATCACGACCCCTGCCTCGAGGCAGGCGGCCCGCAGGCCCCAGGCCAGTCGCGCCGGCTCGAGGAGCGCGGTCTCGTCGGGGAGGGCGAGCCCGCCGAGGTACGTCGGCGAGTCGAGCCGTGCTCGCGTCGCGACCTGGTCCAGCACCGAGTGGGCGACGCCGTGTTCGGCCAGTGTGGCCGACAGCTCGTGCAGCTCCTCCACCTGGTGCGGCTGGGTGGCGACCGCGAGCTCGCCCGAGAGCCGCCAGTCACAGTCGATGCCGAGGCGCTCGATCGTCGCGCCGATCTCGCGCAGGTTCTCCGCCCCCAGGCGGTCCAGTGCGTCGAGCTCGGAGGGCCAGCGCTCGAGGCCGTTGCCGAAGCCATGGGTCAACGACGCTGACGCAAAGCCCCCGTTGCGCCCGGAGGCCTGGTCGCCGCACTGTCCTGCCTCGAGGAGCAGCACCGACTTCTCGGGGAATCGCTCTCGGGCGAGGAGTGCCGTCCACAGCCCCGTGTAGCCACCGCCCACGACGACCAGGTCCGCCTCGGCCGCTCCCACCAGCGGCGGGAGCGGCGCGGGGCGGACCTGGTCGTCGAGCCAGTAGGACGTCCGGACCGAATCCTGGAGGGACGGATGCATCGGCGTCGGATTCAGAGCGAGGCCCGGTTGCGACGCCGCGACAGGATCTCGCCGGTGGCGACGAAGAGAATCGCGAGCAGGAACATCAACGTGCCGATCACGTTGACCTGCATGGGCAGGCCGCGCAGCGCCGCACCCCAGACGAAGATCGGGAAGGTGCTGACCGTACCGGCGTTGAGGTTCGTGATGATGTAGTCGTCGAAGCTGAGCGAGAAGGCGAGCAGCGCCGCCGACAGGATGCCCGGGAAGACCAAGGGGAAGGTCACCTTCCAGAAGGTGGTCTTCTCGTCGGCGTACAGGTCCATCGCCGCCTGCTGCAACGTCGAGTCCATGCCGGCGAGGCGCGCCTTGACCGTCATGACGACGTAGGACAGGCAGAAGGTGACGTGGGCGATGATGATCGTGACGTGGCCGAGGTGCCCACCCATCCGCAGCGCGATGAAGAAGGCGAGCAGCGAGGTTCCGAGCACGATGTCGGGCGTCGCCATGGGGAGCATCAGGACGGTGTTCGTCGTGCCTCGCCCCGAGAACTGGTGCCGCATCAGAGCGAACGCCGCCAGCGTGCCGATGAGGGTCGCGATCACCGTGGCGACAGCGCCGATCCACAGCGACGTCACCACCGAGCCGCAGAGCTGCGACGGCGCGCAGAGGTGGGTCCAGTTCGAGGTGCCGAACTCGTACCACTGGTAGGTCGTCTTCTTGCCGTGCTCGATGTTGAAGCTCATCGCGGCGACCACGATGTTCGGGATGTAGAGGAACAGCATCACCAGCAGGCCGATGAAGGCGATCATGTTGCCGCGCACCCAGCGCAGCACGTTGTGGATCGGTGCGCGGCCCTCGAGCCAGACGTTGGCCGCCTTCGTCGACATCAGCACCAGCGAGACCAGCGTGATCACGAGCCACCCGACAGCGAACCATGCCGCGATCGTCAGGTCGGAGTTGAAGAGCTTGATCGCCAGCAGCGCCGTGGCGACCGCCGCCGCCGCGCCGAACCCGAAGAGCCGATCGCGAGCCCCGGTGTCGTCGAGCGTCAGGGTCCGGGTCGCTGCCTGGATCGCGAAGCAGGCGACCACGGCCAGCACGACCAGGACGAACATGAGGAAGGCGAACGGCGGGCCCGCGAAGTTCAACGCGGTGCCGCTCACGTTGTAGCGGTGGAGGGAGAAGCCGACCACGGCCAGCAGGAGGCCGAGTACGGCGACACCGGACAGCACCCGCGCGAGCTCGACGCCCAGCACCAGACTGACCGGCTTGCGCTCGACGGTGGAGGTCGACGTACTCACAGGATCTCCTCCGTCCCGAAGCGACGGACATACACGAGGGTGGACACCAGGATGATCAACAGCAGCAGCACCGACAGGGCACCGGCCGAGGCGTAGTCCTGCGTGGAGGTGAAGAGGCTCTGGATGTCGGAGCCGATCACCCGGTCGGCGGTGGAGCCGAGCAGTTGGGCGTTGATGTAGTCGCCGACTGCCGGGATGAAGGTCAGCAGCGTCGCGCTGATGACGCCCGGCAGCGTGAGCGGCAGGGTCACCCGCAGGAACGTCTTGGAGGCGTTGGCGTAGAGGTCGCCGGCGGCCTCGACGAGCCGCTGGTCGATCTTCTCGATGCTCGTGTAGAGCGGCAGGATCGCGAAGGGCATGTAGTTGTAGGTCAGGCCGGCGATCGCCGCCACGGGCGTGGCGAGGATGCGGTCGTCGGCGCCGAGGATGTGCAGTGACTGCAGGGTGTGCACCAGCCAGCTCTGGTCGCCGAGGATGAGCTTCCAGGCGTTGGTGCGGATCAGGAAGCTGGTGAAGAAGGGCGCGATCACCAGCACCAGCGCCACGTTCTTCCAGCGACCGGTCTTGAAGGCGATCGTGTAGGCGAGGATGTACCCGAAGACGAGGCAGAACGCGGTCGCGATCAGCGCCCACCAGACCGAACGCCACAGGTGCGAGCCGTACGTCGAGATGACGTGACCGAAGTTCGCGAAGTGCCACGTCATGTCGTAGCCCGTGAGGACCGAACCCTCGGGGTCGTAGAGGCTCGTCGCGACCAGCGACACGAACGGGATGATGAAGAAGAGCGCCAACCAGACGGCGATCGGGAGGATCAGGTAGTACGGCAGCGAGCGACTGCGGCGCCCCGGTGTCCTCGGGTTCTCCGGCAGCTTCGGTTGCGGCGGTGCGGGGATGGCTGCGGAGGTCATCACTCCCCCTCGATGCCGGCGGTGGCGTCCTGGTCCGGCGGCAGCAGGAAGGCGAACTCCGGCCGCCACGAGAAGTCGACAGGGGTGCCGGGCGCCATCACGCCACGGGCGCCGGTGTTCTGCTCGAAGGCACCGATCTCCTGGCCCCAGGCGGTCCGGATGACGTACTGGGTGGAGACACCGATGAAGCTGGTGTCGACGACCGTGCCCCCGGTGAAGTGGTTGCCCGGCGCGTCGAGGGACTCCCCGGCCGGTGCCACGAGCACCTTCTCGGGACGGATGCCGATCCACCCTGCGCCGCTGCTGACATGTGCCCGGTCCCTCGGCACCGACACGGTGGTCCCCTGCATGTCGACCTTCACGACCGGCTGACCCGCCAGCGTGTCCTCCCCGAGGATGACGCCCTTGATCAGGTTCGACTGGCCCAGGAAGTTCGCGACGAAGGTCGTCGCCGGGTTCTCGTAGAGCTCGGTCGGCGAGCCCATCTGCTCGATCCGCCCGGCGTTCATCACCGCGATGGTGTCGGCCATCGTCATGGCCTCCTCCTGGTCGTGGGTGACATGGACGAAGGTGAGCCCGACCTCGGTCTGGATCCGCTTGAGCTCCATCTGCATGCCGCGACGCAGCTTGAGGTCGAGCGCACCGAGCGGCTCGTCGAGCAGGAGCACCTCGGGCTCGTTGATCAGCGCGCGGGCCAGGGCGACACGCTGCTGCTGGCCACCCGAGAGCTGGGTCGGGCGCTTGTCGGCCTGGGCGGAGAGCTCGACGAGCTCGAGCATGTCGGTCACCGGCTTGGCGATCTGCTTGACCCCGCGGCGCTTGAGCCCGAAGGCGACGTTCTCGCGGATGGAGAGATGCGGGAAGAGCGCATAGTTCTGGAAGACGGTGTTCACCGGGCGCTTGTAGGGCTTGTCGTAGGTGATGTCCGCGTTTCCGATCGAGATCGAGCCGGCCGTCGGGATCTCCAGGCCTGCCACCATCCGCAGGGTCGTCGTCTTGCCGCAGCCCGAGGGACCGAGCAGGGCGAAGAAGCTGCCCTGTGGGACGACGAGGTCGAGCGGGTGCACGGCGGTGAAGCCGTTCGCGTACGTCTTCTCCAGCTGGGAGAGGGTGAGGTCGCGACTGCCGGTGGCGGCAGGTGAGCTGAGCTCAGACACCTGAGACATGGGAGAAGTCCCCTTCGTAGTTGCGGATCTGGAACTCCTTCAGCGCCATGAACCCATGGGTCTGCTTCAGGTAGGTCTCGTCGGGAAGGATCAGGTTGGACAGGTCGGGGTCGGCGAGGATGTCGGGGTCGAGGTCCTCGAGGAACGGACGGATGCCGTTCACCGGGCTGACGTACCAGTTGTAGTCAGCGAGCTTCGCCGCGACCTCGGGCTCGTAGTAGTAGTTGATCCACTCCTCGGCCAGCGACTGGTGCTGGGCCTGGTTGGGGATCAGCATGTTGTCCGACCAGATCATCATCCCCTCCTCGGGCACGACGAACTTGAGGTGGGGATCCTCCGAGGCCGCCATGTCGCCGGACCACGCGAGGCACGCGACGGTGTTGCCCGCGGTCAGGTCGTCGGTGTACTCCTGCCCGGAGAAGGCGCGGATGTGACCGGAGGCCTTGGCCTTCTCCAGGAGCTCGATGCCCTCGCTCCACTGGGCGTCGGTGAAGTTGGCGGGGTCGTAGCCGAGGCCGAGGAGGACCAGCCCCATCGTGTCGCGCATCTCGGTCATCACCGCGACCTTGCCCTTGAGGTCGGGCCGGGTGAGCAGCTCCTTGATCGTGGCGGGTGGCTTGTCGAGGTACTTCTTGTTGTAGGCCATGCCCGTGAAACCGGCCTGCCACGGGGCGGAGTACTTCCGCTCCGGGTCCCAGTCGGGCGCCTTGAGCGAGCTGATGATGTTCTGGTGGAGGTTCGGCACCTTGGCCGGGTCGATCGGCTGGATCCACCCCATCTGGATCATGCGGGCCGCCATCCAGTCGGTGAGCATGAACATGTCGCGACCGGTCGAGGCGCCCGAGCCGAGCTGGTTGACGACCTTCTGGAAGAAGACGACGTTGTCGGTGACGTCGGTGTGGTAGTTGACCTTGGCCCCGAACTTCTTCTTGAACGCCGTGAGCGTCGAGACGTAACCGTCGTCATCCTCATCGATGTACAGCGGCCAGTTGCTGATCGTCAGCACCGGGTCGCTCGCCGAGATGTCCTTCGCCCGCCGCTTCGTGGGGTCCTGGTGCCTGTCGGGCGAGGAGAAGAGCGGCAGTGAGGCGACGCCGGCGATCCCTGCGACCGCCACGCCCCCGCCCTTGAGGAGAGTACGTCGCCTCATGCCGCTCCGACCTCGGTCTTCGACTCCGCCTCGGACCGTCGGATGTGGGCCCGGCCCAGAGCCCAGAAGCCGACGGCGATCGCGATGAAGGCGAGCAGTGGGATGAACTCGGTGAGGAAGAAGGTCCAGCGCTCGCTGTGCTTCCAGCCGTCCCAGATGTAGTCCGGGCCGAACCAGTCGTCACCGAGCCCGGGGAAGAGGATCTGGATCGTGCAGAAGACGATCGCGACCGTGGAGATGATCGTGAGGGCCGGCAGCCACGGCGCCCTGAACGGCCGTGGGTCACTCGGACGCCGGTGCCGCAGCACCCAGGCCGCAGGGAAGATGAAGAGGTAGGAGATCAGCGTCGTCGAGATCGCCATGTTGAGGGCGACCGAGAAGAACTTGGCCGCATTGCCGTCGGTGATCTCGAGCGTCGCGACGAAGACGATCGTCGACATGACGCCGGAGAGGACGTTGACGCGCACCGGCGTGCCGAAGCGGGCGGAGAACTGGCCGAAGTAGCGCGGCCCTGCGCCGTCGTAACAGGAGACCGCCAGGGTGCGGTCCGAGCCCATCACCCACGTCAGGCCCGAGGTGAAGGCGACGATCGCGATCAGGATGCCCATGATCAGGCCGATCAGCTGGCCGAAGCCGCTCAGTGACGCGGTCACGGTGCCGTCACCGGCGACGTCGACCGAGCCGCCGAAGACGGTCAGCGCCTGGCGTACGGCGGACGGGAAACCGTCGAGACCCGAGACCTGGTCCGAGGGGATCACGGTGAGGATGCCGAGCACCGGGACGCCGTACAGGAGGGCGGTCGTGATGACCGACTTGATGATGCCGGGCGGCACGTCACGTGCCGGGTCCTCCATCTCCTCGCCCGCGGCGCTCGGGAGCTCGAAGCCGACGAGGCTGAACAGGATGAGCGGGACCAGCGCAACGAAGCTGGAGAAGTCCGGCTTGTAGTCGGAGAACCCGAGACCGTGGACGCCGTGCTTCGCGGCGTAGAGGAGGACGGTGAGCAGGAAGACGCCGAGCAGGGCGAAGCGTGCGAAGGCACCGACCGTGGCGACCCACTTGCCGACCCGGAAGGAGAGGATCGCGAAGAGCGCTCCTGCCCAGATGAAGATCAGGCCGAAGACGTACCAGGCTGGCTTCGACCAGTCAGAGCCCGAGTGGATGAAGACCGAGAGGCCACCGATCGCGGTGCCGACCAGCGTGCCGCCCATCCAGACCGGGTTGGTGATCCAGTAGAAGAAGTTGTTGACCGCCCCGACGAGGTGGCCGAACGCCATCCGCACCCACACGTACGGGCCGCCCTCCTCCGTGTAGGCCGCGCCGAGCTCGGCGAGGATGAGGGACGACGGCACAGCGAAGAAGACCAGGCACAGCACGAGCCAGGTGAACCCCGACCCACCGCTTCCGGCGAGTGTTCCGAGACCGTCGACCCCGAAGAGGGTGCAGACGAGGAAGAAGTAGATGTCGCTGCGACCGAAGTGCTTCTGCAGCTTCGCCGTCTCCTCAGCGGTGTCGGCTGAGACGACGAGGTCGTCGGGGCGTGCGGTGGTCATGACGGTCCCTTCTGATGGCCAGCACCGGGATCGTGTCACGGAGCCGAGCGGCTGAACAAGGGAATCCGTGGTCAGGAAACACAAACGCAACGAAGTACCGCTGTGCGCGGTGTTCCAAACAATGGAAACCATCGTCCAGAATGTCCGCATGTCTCCAGACCCGACCCGGCCCGTGGTGGCGCTCGACGACGTCAGCAAGGCGATCATCGAGCAGTTGCAGGCGGACGGGCGCCGTTCGTACGCCGCCATCGGGAAGGTCGTCGGCCTCTCGGAGGCTGCCGTGCGCCAGCGGGTACAGCGCCTCGTCGACTCCGGCGTGATGCAGGTGGTCGCCGTGACGGACCCGCTGCAGCTCGGCTTCGCACGGCAGGCGATGGTCGGCCTCAAGGTGACCGGCTCGCTCGAGACGGTGGCCGATGCGCTCGCCGAGCTCGACGAGGTGGACTACGTCGTCATCACGGCCGGCACCTTCGACGTGCTCGTCGAGGTGGTCTGCGAGTCCGACGAGCGGCTGCTCGAGCTCATCTCCACGCGTATCCGCGCCGTGCCCGGCGTGATCAGCACCGAGACGTTCATGTACCTCAAGCTGCGCAAGCAGTCCTACGCCTGGGGCGTGCGCTGATGCCCCAGACGTCGTCGTACGGCGACCTCTCGCTGTGGCACGCCACGGCGGGTGATCCGCTCGAGCCGCGGGTGTCGCTCACGACCGATCTCGTCGCGGACGTCTGCATCGTCGGCGCGGGGTACACCGGCCTCTGGACGGCGTACTACCTCGCCGAGGCGCGCCCGGACATGCGCATCGTCGTGGTGGACAAGGAGATCGCCGGTTTCGGGGCGTCGGGCCGCAACGGCGGCTGGGCCTCCGCGCTCTTCCCGAAGGACCTGGGCTCGCCCGCGCTCGACGCCGCGATGCGTGACTCCGTGGACGAGGTGATCCGTGCGGCCGCGGCGGAAGGGATCGACGCCGACATCGCCAAGGGCGGCACCGTCGTCCTCGCCCGCTCGGCCGCGCAGTGGGCGAGAGCGCAGGCTGATGCGGCCCACTCCGGCCTGCAGCTCCTCGACGAGATCGATGCGCGCGCCCTGCTCAACGCGACCGACACGCTGGGCGGGACCTACACGCCCGACTGTGCAGCGATCCATCCCGCCAAGCTCGTCCGCGGCCTGGCCCGTGCGGTCGAGGCGCGAGGCGTCCCCCTCTACGAGCAGTCGCCGGTCATCGGGATCGGCGACCACGTCGTCACGACGGCGAGCGGTTCGGTGACCGCCGACGTCGTCGTCCGTGCGACGGAGGGCTACACCCCGACCCTTCCGGGGTTCGAGCGCGAGCTGATCCCCGTCTACTCCCTCGTCATCGCGACCGCTCCCCTGCCCGAGTCGGTCTGGGCCGAGATCGGGTTGCGCCGCCGCGAGACGTTCAGCGACTACCGGAACCTGATCATCTACGGCCAGCGCACCGCCGACAACCGCCTCGTGTTCGGCGGTCGCGGGGCGCCGTACCACTTCAACTCCCGCATCGCGGCCGGCAACGACCGCGACGAGCGCGTCTTCGCCTCGCTCTACGCGACCCTTCTCGAGATGTTCCCGGTGCTGCGTGGCACCAAGGTCACCCACTCGTGGGGCGGCGCCTTGGGCATCCCCCGCGACTGGTGTGCGTCCGTCGGGATCGACCGGCGGACGGGGCTGGCATGGGCCGGTGGGTACGTCGGCGACGGCGTGACCACCACCAACCTGGCCGGCCGGACGCTCCGGGACCTGATCCTCGGCACGCCCTCGCCGCTCGTCGAGCTGCCGTGGGTCAACCACCGCTCCCCCACGTGGGAGCCCGAGCCGTTCCGGTGGCTCGGCGTCAACGCGGGCCTACGCACGATGACCTTCGCCGACACCGAGGAGCGGGTCTCCGGCCGCCCCTCACTCGCTGCACGTCTCATGACTCCCTTTCTCGGCGGCCACTGACCGCGCCCTGCCGAATCGGGGCTTTCCTCCCGCCGAATCCGGGCTTTCCCGCGATCGAGCCGGGGATAAGGTCACGGCGTGACCCGACGGCATGTCCGACACCGTCCCGACCCGGTGGCGCTCCCGGTGCCCGAGGCACCGATCGATCCTGAGCGTGGCGGTCTCTACACCGCCACTGAGCTCTACGACACCACCTCGTACGCCGACTCGCTGGACGCCCGCGCCTATGCCTGGTCACGGGAACCGAAGTCCCCCGAGCGGGCGCGCCTACGGGCGCTGCACGACTTCGCGATCGATGAGGCCCTCGACGCCTGGATCGATCAGCGGAGCATCGTCGGCGTGATGGGCGGACATGCCGCGCTCCGGGGCGATCCCACCTACCTCGATGCGGTCCGGCTCGGCCACGAGCTCGGCGCGAAGCACGTCGTGGCGACCGGTGGTGGACCGGGCGCGATGGAGGCCGCCAACCTCGGCGCCTTCCTCATGTCCCGCCCGTGGGGCGAGGTCGCCGGTGTGGTCGACCGGCTGGTCGGCGTACCCACGTTCCTGCCCTCCGTGCAGGCCTGGGTCGCCCCTGCGCTGGAGGTCGTCCGCGACGTGGGCGAGCGGCCGCAGGCGAGCTCGCTCGGTGTGCCGACGTGGTTCTACGGGCACGAACCGCCCAACGTCTTCTGCGACGCGATCGCCAAGTACTTCCGCAACGCCACGCGAGAGGCGATCCTGCTCGAGATCTGCGACGCCGGGATCGTCTTCCTACCGGGCGCTGCCGGCACCGTGCAGGAGGTCTTCCAGGACGCGTGCGAGAACTACTACGCGCTTCCCGGCCGCGCCGCGCCGATGGTGCTGGTCGGGCGGGCCTACTGGACCGAACTGCTGCCGGTCTGGCCCCTGCTCGAGCGGCTCTCGCACGGCTCGCCCATGGAGGGGCACGTGCACCTCGTCGACACCCCGACGGACGCTGCTGAGCTCCTCGGCTGAGGAGGAGAGCCCGGATTCGGCGGTCAGGCGGCGGCGACGGGCCGGAGGCCTCGACGGCCTGCGACGACCTCGCGGTAGTGCCCCACCAGCAGGCCGTTGATCGCACACCACGAGCGGCCCTCGGTCCTGGCGCGCCCGAAGGCACCCATCCGGCGACCCAGCCGCGGGTTGTTGTAGAGCGTGCCGACGTAGCGGGTGAGGTCCTCGGCCGAACCCGGCTCGTACAGGAAGCCGGACTTGAGGTCGTCGACCACATCGATCGGGCCACCCTGACGCGGCGCCACCACCGGGACACCGGAGGCCAGCGCCTCCTGGGCGGACTGGCAGAACGTCTCGTGCCGGCCGGTGTGGACGAAGATGTCGAGCGAGGCGTACGCCGCCGCCAACTCCTCCCCGTGCAGCAGGCCCAAGAAGGTGGCCTTCGGCATCAGGCGCCGCAGCCGCTCCTCCTCCGGGCCGCCGCCGACGAGGACGACGGAGTAGCGCGGGTCCTCGGAGAGCTGCTGAAGGAGGCCGAGCTCCTTCTCGGGGGCGAGCCGGCCGACGTACCCGACGATGGTCTCGCCGTGGGGAGCGAGCTTGAGGCGGAGGCGGTAGTCCCGCTTCTCGGGGTGGAAGAGCTCGGTGTCGCATCCGCGCGGCCACAGCGCCGTGCCGCCGATGCCGAGCTCGGCGAGCTGGCTCAGGCTGGCCGTCGACGGGACGAGGGTGCGGTCCACCTTGCTGTGGATCTTGCGGGTCAGCGCGGCCGCGGCCTTGGGTCCGCCGGTGTGGTGGAGCAGCGGGTAGCGCTCGGCGAAGCCGACGAGGTCGGTCTGGTAGATCGCGACGACCGGGATCCCCATCTCGTTGGCGACCTTGATCGCCTGATAGCCGAGCGTGGCGGGACTTGCGACGTGGATGACGTCGGGACCGAAACGGTCGAAGATCGCGCGCAGCCGGCTGCGCGTCTCCAGGCCGAGTCGGAAGTCCCTGTAGAACGGGAGGGTCGCACCGCGGACGCGGAGGACCGGGAAGCCGGCGTACTCCGCGGGGCCGGTGGGTGCGATGAGGGCGGCCTCATGGCCCTCGGCCTCGAGGTGCTCGAGTACGCGGCGGACCGAGTTGGTCACGCCGTTGATCTGCGGCAGGAAGGACTCAGTCACCACCAGGACGCGGAGCTCGCTCATGCCTCCACGGTGAGTGCCGCGCCTGACACCTCGGGTGGCCCGAGGTGACGTGTCGGTGAATGCCTCCTGTCAGGAGGTCCGCTGCCAGACCCGCACGTAGTCCACATCGGTCGTCGCCGGGAACGGTGTCGCCGCCGTGGCCGCGTTGGCACTGTCGCCCAGTGCCATCGAGAGGGCGACGATGTAGCGCTTGGCGAAGGCGGGGTCGGCCGACGTGTTGACGAGGCAGGGAATGCCATTGATCGAGATCGTGATCGATGTCGCCGTCCAGTCGAGCGTGTACGTGTTCCACACGCCACGCACTGCGGCGCACATCGCCGTGTTGACGCCGATCGTCCACGGCGGATGGACGACCTCCTCGGAGTAGTGGAGGAAGGGGATGGCGATGAGGGGGTAGTTCGAGTAGGTCTCGGCGACGTCGATCTCACCCGAGGTCGGCCAGTTGATCTCGCTGTAGCGATCGTCGGGCCAGAGCCAGAACGCCTCGTGCAGACCCGGTGCCGTGGTCGCCGTGGTGCGCACCCGTGCCTCGAAGCGGCCGTACTGCTGGCTGAAGAGGTGGTAGCTCGAGATGGTGGGGGCCTCGATGGAGGCCGGGGCATAGCCAGGGCTGCAGGGCACGGGCGTGTCGACCTTGGCCATCGTCAGATGGAGCGCACCGTCGGCCACGTTGATGTAGCGCGGGTCATCGACGGTGCAGGCATAGTCCGGCCCGCCCGTGGGGAGGCCGACGTTGACCGCCCACTTGGTGCGGTCCAACTCGGTCTCGTCGAACTCGTCGTCGAAGGTGCACACGTACGGGGTGGCGTCGATGATCGTGATGCCGTCTCCGCACGCGGTGGTGGCCTCCGAGTCCGGCGTGGGTAGGACCGTCGGGAGGGGGGTGGGCATCGGAGTCGGTGTCGGAGTGGGCGTCGCCGTGCTGGGGGTGGGCAGGACGGTGATCGGCTTCGTGGCGCTCGGCTGCAGGACCTTCGCCTGCTTCTTCTTCCTCTTCTTCTTGTGCTTGTGGTGCTTCTTCTTGTGTTTCTTGGGCTTGGCGGCATGCGTGGTCGACGCGGTTGCCGTGCGGGTCACGGGCGGGCCGCCGCCATCCGGGACCGACGTCGGGGTGGCCGCGGCTGACGCCGAGGTGACCGGACCCAGCAGCGGCGAGGCGGTCAGTGTCAGCGCCAAGGAGACTGCAGCAGCAGCAACGGACGTCGTACGCATGTGGGTTCCTCTCAACGCTGAGATCGGTCCCGCCCGGGTCTCAAGCGTTCCGGGATCAGTGTGACGGACCTTTACCTTGAAGGGCTACCCAATACCGAAGCGATTAACCTGCGCGCCAGAGCACGCGGTCACCCGAAGGCCTTGTCGATGAGACCGGCGAGGTCGGGATAGCGCTGGAGATGGGCGCCACCGTTGATGTCGAGCGTCTCGCCGGTGATCCAGGCCGCGTCGTCGGAAAGCAGGAAGCGGATCGCGGCAGCGATCTCCTCCGGCTCGCCGGAACGGCCCAGCGGCGTGTTCTCGAGATAGCCCTCCCGAATCCCCGGGATGTCCATCGCCGGCTGCGTCAACGGCGTGACGACGAGACCGGGCGCCACCGCGTTCACTCGCACCCGGCGTGGAGCCAGCTCAAGCGCGGCAACTTCCGTGAGGGCCACCAGGCCCGCCTTCGCTGCGCAGTAGGCCGAGAGGCCCGTCCCCGGTTGGCGTGCGTTCAGCGACGTGAGCGAGACCAGCGACCCTCCGTCCGCGACATGCCGCCCAGCGTGCTTGAGCACCACGAAGGCGCCGGTGAGGCAGACGTCCACGACCCGCCGCCATTCGGAGACGTCGTGGTCGACCACGCGGGAGAGTGTGCTGACGCCGGCACAGTTGACGACGCCGGTCAGGCCGCCATCGCCTGCATGCTCTGCGGCGACGCGCTCGACGAGTGCCGCGACCGACGCCTCATCGGTGACGTCGACCTCCGCCTCCGCCCCGGCTCCGGGGAGGTCGGCGGCGATGACTCGGTGCCCAGGGGCGGCGAGGACTCCGACGGTGGCCGCCCCGATGCCCGAGGCGCCTCCGATCACGATCGTGGTCTGCATGACAGCTCCTGACAGAGGTCGAGACTTATTGACATGTGTCAATTGATGGATCTAACGTGACGCGAGTCACATGACCTTGTCAAGGAGGAGATCGATGAGCACACCGACCGTCGCGATCATCGGCGCCGGCATCAGCGGGCTGACGATGGCCAAGATGCTCGAGGACTACGGACTCGAGTACGCCGTCTTCGAGTCCTCCGACCGCGTGGGTGGCAACTGGGCCTTCGAGAATCCCAACGGGAGCAGCAGCGCGTACCGCTCGCTGCACATCGACACCTCCAAGCACCAGCTGTCCTTCAAGGACTTCCCGATGCCCGAGGAGTATCCGGACTTTCCCCACCACACCCAGATCAAGGAGTACCTCGACTCCTACGCGGACGCCTTCGACGTCCGGCGCCACATCGAATTCGAGAACCGGGTGCTCCACGCCCGCCGTCTCGGGGCCGACGAGGGGGACGGCTGGGAGCTCGAGACCCAGCGCACCGGCACCCGTCGTTTCGACGTCCTGCTCGTGGCCAACGGACATCACTGGGACCCGCGGTTCGCCGACAAGCCGGGCGAGTTCACCGGCCTCACGATGCACTCCCACAGCTATATCGACCCGAAGACGCCGTACGACCTCAGCGGGAAGCGCATCCTCATCATCGGCCTGGGCAACAGCGCGGCCGACCTCGCCGTGGAGCTGTCGAGCAAGACGACTGGGAACGACGTGGTCATCTCCACCCGCTCAGGGGCGTGGATCGTGCCGAAGTACTTCGCCGGCACTCCCGCCGACAAGTACTACCGGACCTCCCCCCACATCCCGACGGCCTGGCAGCGCAAGTTCGTCCAGGTGATGCAGCCCCTCACCGCAGGCCACCCGACCGACTACGGGCTGCCCGAGCCCAACCACAAGTTCTTCGAGGCGCACCCCACCCAGTCGGTCGAGCTCCCGCTGCGACTGGGCTCCGGCGACCTGCGGGCCAAGGGCGACATCGAGCGCTTCGACGGCAGCACCGTGCACTTCGTCGACGGCACCGCCGAGGAGTTCGACGTGGTCATCCATGCCACGGGCTACAACATCACCTTCCCGTTCTTCGACGAGGAGTTCATCAGCGCACCCGAGAACAACATCCGGCTCTACAAGCGGATCTTCAAGCCGGGCATCGACGACCTCGCCTTCATCGGTTTCGCCCAGGCGACGCCGACGCTCTTCCCCTTCGTGGAGTGCCAGACCCGCCTGGTCGCGGCATGGCTGGTGGGCCGCTACCAGCCGCCGAGCATCGAGGAGATGGAGCGCGTGATCGACGAGGACACGCAGAAGTACACCGCCCACATGGTCCAGCGGCCCCGGCACACCCAGCAGTTGGACTACTTCCTCTACGAGCACAACCTGCGGACACACGAGATCCCGGCAGGCATGGAGCGAGCCGCTCGGACGACGCCGGTGGCCGTGCCGTGAGCGAGGACCGCCCTTGGGCGAGGATGGTCGACCGGCGCAGCGTCAACCGCGGCGACCAGCGGCGTGCCGCCCTCCTCACCGCCTTCGACGAGCTGCTGCGTGAGCAGACGCTCGAGCAGGTCAACGTCGCGGAGATCTCGCGACGTGCCGGTGTCACCCGCTCGGCGTTCTACTTCTACTTCGAGTCGAAGGCCGCAGCCGTCCTCGCACTCATGGCCGAGTTGTACGACGACGCCTCGGACGCCACCGACCAGCTGGTCAAGGCCGAGGGCGAGCCGGTCCCCCGGATCCGGGCGGTGATCACCACGCTCTTCGACTCCGTGGACAAGACGCCGCACACCTACCGCGCCCTCCTCGAGGCCCGCGCCACGAGTCCGGGGGTGCGCGAGCTCTGGGATGCCGGTCGCACGGAGTTCGCCACGATGGTCGCGGAGATGATCGAACGGGAGCGCGCCGCCGGGCATGCCCCGCCCGGGCCCGATGCGCACGCACTCGCGGCCGTCCTGCTCGACCTCAATGACAACGCCGTCGAACGCCACGCCCTGGCCGCCGCGCCGCCGCGGGAGCGGCACATCGACGCCCTCACCCACATCTGGATCACCACCATCTACGGGAGCCACCAGTGAGCACGACCTTCTCGTTCACCTCCAGCGGCGTGACCTGCGCCGCCACCCACTTCCCTGCCGTCGATGCCGCGGGGTCTGCCCCCGTCGTCGTACTCGCGCACGGACTCGCGGGCACGCAGGACGCCGGCCTCGCGCCGTTCGCCGAGGCCTTCGCCGCGGCCGGTCTGCACGCGGTCACCTTCGACTACCGGGGCTTCGGTGCCTCTGGCGTCGCGCCCGGGCAGCCCCGCCAGGCGGTCTCGATCGACGGGCAGGTCGCGGACCTGAACGCCGCCGTCGACGCCGCACGCCGGCTGCCCGGCGTGGACCCGACACGAGTGGTGCTCTGGGGCGTCTCGCTCGGAGGTGGTCATGTCATCCAGGTCGCCGCCGAGCGCAAGGACGTGGTCGCGGTGATCTCCGCGGTGCCGCTCGTCGACGGCTTGGCCGCCGCACGGCTCGCGACCAAGCACCACTCCCCCGGGCAGCTGCTGGCCTCCACGGCCCGCGGTGTCGCCAGTGCCGTACGTCGCCGCGCCGGTCGGGCGCCCTCGATGATCCCCGTCGTGGCCAAGCCCGGCGAGGTCGGCGCGCTGACCCTGCCCGGCGCCTACGAGGACTACCTCGCCATCGCCGGACCGACCTGGCGCAACGAGATCGCCGCCGACGTCGTCATGGAGCTGGGCGGTCGTGACCCGACCAAGGCGGCCAAGCGCCTGGCGGATCGTCCAGACGTCTCCTGGCTGGTGCAGATCGCTGACTTCGACCGCAGCGCCCCGACGCACGCCACGGCGAAGGCCGCCTTCGCGGGCCGTGCGGAGGTCCGGCACTACCCGGGCGACCACTTCGACCTCTTCCCCGGCAAGGCGTTCCACGACGCCGCGGTCCGTCACGCGCTGCTCTTCCTGCAGCGGACGCTCGCCCTCGGCGGCCAGCGGGAGCAGCTCGACGCGGTCGCTGAGGGGGTCTAAGCGTCGGCCGCGGCCACCTGGCCGCACTGGCTGATCGGCAGCCCCTTCGGCGCTGCGATCATCCTTCCGCCGCGGCCAGCTGCCCACAGGCGCCGTCGATCTCGCGCCCGCGGGTGTCCCGGACGGTGGTCGAGATGCCGCGCGCCTCGAGCCGGCGCACGAACTCGCGCTCGTCGGCGGGGTCGCTCGCGGTCCACTTGGAGCCCGGCGTCGGGTTGAGCGGGATCAGGTTGACGTGCGTCCAGTTGGTGCCGCGGCCCTCACCTGACAGCACGTCGGCGAGCAGCTCGGCACGATGGGCCTGGTCATTGATGCCGCGCATCATCGCGTACTCGATCGAGACGCGCCGACCGGTCTGCTGGAAGTAGTAGTAGGCCGCTTCGACGGTCTCGGCGACGCTGAAGCGGGTGTTGATCGGCACGATCTCGTTGCGCAGCTCGTCGTCCGGCGCGTGCAGGCTGAGCGCGAGCGTCACGGGGATGCCCTCGTCGGCGAGCTGCCGCATCCGCGGCACGAGGCCGACGGTGGAGACGGTCACGTGACGGGCGGAGAGGCCGAGTCCGTCGGGCGCGGGATCGGTCAGGCGACGTACGGCGCCCAGGGTGGCCTTGTACGCGTGGAGCGGCTCCCCCATGCCCATGAAGACGACGTTGGAGAGGCGCCCCGGTCCCCCGGCGACCTCGCCGGCGGCCATCGCGCGGGCGGCGATGACGACCTGGTGGACGATCTCGGCGGTGGACATGCTGCGCTGGAGACCGCCCTGGCCGGTCGCGCAGAAGGGACAGGCCATCCCGCAGCCGGCCTGGCTGGAGATGCAGATGGTGGCACGGTCGGCGTAGCGCATGAGGACCGACTCGACGAGGGCACCGTCGAAGAGCTTCCAGAGCGTCTTGACCGTCGTGCCCCGGTCGGCGGTCTGCGTGCGGACCGGCGTGAGCAGCTCCGGCAGGAAGCCCTTGACCAGCTCGTCGCGCTGCGCGGCGGGGAGGTCAGTCATCTGCTCGGGGTCGTGGACCAGGCGCTCGAAGTAGTGGACGGAGAGCTGCTTGGCGCGGAACCCCGGCAGACCCAGCTCCTTGGCGGCGGCCTGCCGCTCGACGAGGTCGAGGTCGGCGAGGTGACGTGGCGGCTTGCCACGGCCCTTCGGCGGCGAGAGCACCAGCGGGATGGCGCGACCGCGCATAGCGGCCTCCTCGGGCGTCTCGCCCGGTCCGATCTCCTCGCTCAGCTCAGTCACCGCTCCAGTCTCCCACCGTCCCCGCGGAGCGACCGAAATGACAAACGGCCCCGGGCAGTGCCCGGGGCCGTTTGTATGGGAACTGACTACTTCCTGACCTTCACCGCGGCGCTCGTCTTCGAGGCCGAGGCGGGGGTCGCGCCCCTGTAGGAGACGGTCACCCGGACGGAGACCCTTTTGCCCTTGAACTTCTTCTTGAGCTTGAGCGTCGAGCCCCTGGCACCCTTGATCACCCTGCCGTTGGCGAGCCACTGGAAGGTCTTCGTGGCCGTCGCCGGCGAGACGCCGACGGAGACGCCAAGCCTCCTGCCGACCTTCGCCCTGCCCGTGATCCGGACCGACGAGAGCGTCAGCCTGACCGGCTTCGGGATGACCGCCGCGGAGATGACGGAGCCATCGGGCCGCAACTGGATCGACGGTGCCTTCGGGGCCGAGAAGTCGAACATCGAGCTGATGTCGCCCGCGGTCTTGTCGAACGAGCCGGTGACGGTCCCGCCCTCGTCGACGCTCTTGCCCCCGAGCCAGTTCGACTCGATGAACTTGGCGATCGAGGCCTGCGACGTCTGGGTGTGGTCGACGTAGTTCGACTTGGAGTAGGGCGAGATCACGAGGAACGGCAGGCGCTGCGACGGGCCGCAGCGGTCCTGCCAGCCACCCATCGGACTCGCGGCCGACGCCACCTTGGTGCAGACGTTGCCGTTGGCCGTGGTGTCGGACGAGCCGTTGATGATCGTCGGGGCGACCTGGTCGTAGAAACCGTCGGAGTCGTCGTACGCGATGACGATCGCCGTGTCCTTCCAGTAGGCCGACTTCTGGATGGCGTTGATCGTGCGGACGAGGAAGTGCTGCTCGTCGATCGGGTCGGAGTATCCGCCGTGACCGTCCTCGTTGGCGATCGGACGCAGGAAGGAGACGGCCGGCAGCGCAGCGCCGTCCTTCTGGTCGACCGCGTCGTAGAACTGCGTGAGGTCGTACTCGTGGTTGGCGGCGCCGTCGTGACCGATCTCGGCCGGGCTGGCCGGAGCGGCGTGGGTCGGGTTGGCCGTCGACTTGTAGTACTGGAACGGCGCGTGGTGCGGGATGTAGTCCTTGTTGTAGTTGTTGGCGCTGAACTGACCACCGTCCGGGTTCACCGTGGAGACGTAGTTGCAGATGTCAGCGTTGGAGGCGTTGGCCGGAAGGCTCGGGTTGCGGAAGCCGCCCATGAAGGAACCCCAGCTCACGCCCTTCTCGTTGAGCAGGTCGCCGATGTTCTTGCCCTGCATGCCGGCGGCGACGCTGGCGTCGGTGCAGATGTCGTACGCCGGCGTCGGGTCGCCCGTCATCGCGCCGACGGTGCCCTTGGTCGGGTCGGTGGCGTCGACGAGTTTGACGCCCTCGATGTCACCCGGCCAGGGCGAGGCCATGCCGGTACCTGTGGAGGTGGCGTCGTTGTCAGTGGCGGCCGTCATCAGGACCGGGTTGGCAGCGACGGCCGAGTCGTGGGCCGTGTTGGGTACGTACATCACCGCTCCACCGGTCTGGCCCGCGGCCAGGTTGACGGCGCCGACGCTGGACGGACCGAAGTTGTCCGCCCAGGAGTTGTCGCTCATCGCATAGTTCTGGGCGTAGTTCCACAGACCGGTGACCACGTTGCCGTCGGTGTAGCTCATCGCCAGTCCGGCGTGCTCGAACTCGAGGTTCCCAGCCGGAGCCGGAGCCGCGGTCGACGCACACGTCGCCGACGACGACGTGGACTCGACGAACTTGTCCATGGCCGGAACACCCGTGGTGGCGTCACCGTCCTCGGCCTTCTGCTCGGCGAGGTAGCCGTGACCCTGGGAGCAGGTCCAGGCCTGCCCCATGCCGAGCCGGAACGGCGCCATGCTGTTGGGGTTGGCACCGGCGACACCCTTGGCACCCGGGACGACCGTGTTGCTCACCGTCGTGCCCTTCGTAGCCAGATACTGGGGGTCCGAGGCGAAGTTGGTCGGTGTCGGAGTGCCGGCCTTGGCCGTGAACTTCACGCCGTCCGTGTTGGCCGCATAGGGGTAGGTGCCGAAGTAGTGGTCGAACGAGATGTTCTCGTCGAAGAGCACGACCACGTGCTTGATCGGCGTGGTCGTGGTGGCGTCGTCGGCCTGCGCAGCAGGCTGCGCCACGAAGGCGAGCGAACCGCCCACGAGGCTCACCGTGGCGAGCCCTAGTCCCGCACGTAGGCGGGCCTTCCTCTTGTTACTCATCTGGAATTGCACCTTTCGGTAAGTGGTCAGGCGAACATCGCCCGGCCAAGCCAGTCATCGCTCCCCCGGACGCCAGGAAGTACGAAGAAGTACCCGCCGCCGTACGACGAGACGTAGTCGGTGAGCGGCTCCCCGGAGAGCCGTCGCTGAACCGTGGCGAACTGGCGCTCGAGGTCCTGGTTGTAGGTGACGAAGATCAGTCCCATGTCGAGATTGCCGTTCGGCAGGAAGCCGGCGTCGTAGTTGTAACCGCGGCGCAGCAGACGCGACCCGTCCGAGCTCGACCGGCCCGAGTTGGAGGCGAGACGGATGTGGGCGTTGCCGGCGATCGCGTCAGCCCCGGGACCGGTGAAGGCCGGCTCGTCGGTCTCGCGACTTCCGGTCAGTGGAGCGCCGCTGGAGCGTTCGCGGCCGATCAGCGTGGACTGCTCGCGCACGGAGACGCGGTCCCAGAACTCGACGTTCATCCGGATGAGACGCACCACGTGGTAGCTGCCGCCCTCGACCCAGGCCGGCTCGGCGCCCCCGCCATGGGTCCACACGAGGTCGTCCTCGTGGCCAGCGATCGACGAGTTGGCGGTGCCGTCCTTGAAGCCCATGAGGTTCCGCGGAGCGCCGTCGGGACGGGATGGTGAGAGGAAGCCGTCCATGCGCCAGCGGATGGCGAGTGCGCCGCGGGTGGCGCGGAGCAGGATGCGCAGGGCGCGGTTGACCGTGTCGGGGTGGTCGGCACAGACCTGCAGCATCAAGTCGCCGTCGCACATCGCTCGGTCGAGCGCGTCATCGTCGAACTCCGGCATTCGGGTCAACCGCGCCGGCTTGCGCGCATGGAGCCCGAAGCGGTCGTCGAAGAGGCCCGGACCGACGCTCACCGTGATCGTCAGGCCGTCCGCCGACACGTCGTCGCCCAGGACCCCGTTGTCGGTGGCGGTCGCGGTCATGCCGTGGTCGGGCGCCGGACCGCCGGCCGTCAGCCACCGGCTGGTGGTCGTCAGCGCCTGGAACATCGACTTCAGCTCGGCTGCAGTCGTGGCAACGACGTCGAAGGCGAGGAAGGCCGACGACGCCTGCTGCGCCGTCAGGATGCCTGACTGGTGTGCGCCCTCGTACGGGTACCTGGTGTCTGTCGACGCCGCGTCCGTGGCCCGGGCCGAGGCCCCCAGACTCTCGGCCGCCACCGCCGCCGCGGCGACAGCGGCTGTGGCCGCACCTCCGACGAAGAGACGTCGGCTGAACTCGGGAGTACTCACTGGGGTCCCTTCTGGACCGGATCGAGGATCACGGCGATCTCGGAGAGGTACTCGAGCGTCTGGCTGAGTGTGGCGTTGAGGACGCGCCGCTGGGCGGCGGTCAACGCGGACAGCGGGGTCCAGGTGCTGCCGTGGTGGAAGGAGTCGACGTACGCCTTCAATCGGGCGAGCCACTGGTCCGTGACGTCGAGATGAGGGTCTCGGACGACCAGGAGGCTTCGCAGAGGCGACATGATGTCGCGGGTCGCCTCCACCATCGCGTCGATGTTGGACAACGTCAGATGCGAGCCGTGGTCGTTCTCCCCGGTGACCTCGAAGCGGAGCGCGTCCTCGAGGATCTCGTGCGTACGCAGGCCGAGGTCGATGTTGCTCGGCATGACCGGATTGCCGAAGGTGGCGGCCAGATGGTCGAGGCTGCCGAGCAGGCCGTTGATGACCGGCACGACCTGTCCCCCGATTGAGGCGGCGAACTGCTGCTGCGCCTTCTGGGTGGCAAGCACCTGTGCCTTCTGCCGAGCCTTCGCCTTCTTCAACGCCTTCGCGTGTGCCGCTCTCATCCGCCGGGTGATCTTCGCCCGGGTGGCCGCGTTCTTCCCTTTGAGCTTCCCCTTGAGCATCTGCTTGAGCGTGGGAACCTTCGCCGGTGCGACGGCGAGAGTCGGTTGGCTCATCCCCCACAGCTGCGACTCGAGCTTCGGGAAGCCGACGCCCACGTCGCCGTCGATCGCCTCGCCGTCGTCTCCGAAGGCGTCGTAGGCGGCACCGAGGAGCAGGTAACGCCGGTGGGCCTCCGCCCAGGCGTTACGTGCCGCAAGGAGCTGCCCCCGCTGTGCCGCGGAACGCAGCGCGACGAGCTCGCCGCGGATGCCGGGGAACTGCTTGATCACCCAGGCGGTGTAGGTCTCGTTGGGCCCGGTGAGGGCGAGGTCGGTGGCCGGCTCGTTGCCCGGCGTCGTACTGCCGTCGTAGTCGCCGGTGAGCTGCCAAGCCTTGCTCGCGGCGGGCGGGCTGTCACCGAAGAGGCAGAGGAACCGGTAGGAGCCGGCGCCCAGGACGAGTGAGAGGTTCCGAGTCGCGCCGACCCCGAGATCCTCGACAAGGGCGTAGACCTTGTGGTTGTCGACGTTCTCGACCTGGACCTCGGCGACGGCGTTGTTCGAGTTCCAGACGGCGAAGTTGAGCGGCCCGGCCGCGCCGCCACTCCATCCCGCACCGCAGTTGCTGACACCGACAGTGACGGGCGTGCCGGGGATCGACGCGTCACCGCTCGGCGACTCAGCCTGGGACGGCCCGCTGAGATAGGGAGCGACGGTGAGCACGAGTGCCATGGCGACGGCTGTTGCTAAGAGGATCCTGAACACCGGCACGGAGGGACTGTGACGGCGGACCGCTAATCACATGGATTGTCTATGGAAACAACCGGCGAGCGCGGGGTGAAGAAAAGACGACCGGCCCCGGGCGTTGCCCGGGGCCGGTCGCCGTCACCGGAGCTAGGTCACTTCAGCGTGCTCTGGACCGCCTTGAAGGCAGCCAGCTGAGCCTTCAGCTTGGCCTTCCGGGTGCCCTTGGCGTGCTTGATCTTCTTGGTCAGGGCCGTGATCTTTGCGTTGACGAGCTTCGCCGCCGCCGTGGTGTTCGCCGGCAGGGTGACTGTCTTGCCGCCAACCGTCTGGGTGACGGTCGCCGTCGCTCCGGGCACCGTTGCCGTAGCTGTAGCTGTGGCGGTGACCGTCGGACCCGGCACGGTGACGGTCTCGGTCTGGACACCGGACGGCGGGAACGCGTTGCTGTTACCACCCGAAAGGGTGAACTTGTCGGTCAGCGCGCCGGGCGTCTGCAGGTGGTGCACGGAGGGGTCGCTGGCCGGGAGCCGCTTGTCACCGGCAGTCGCCTTGGTGAGATTGCCGGAGTTGGTCACGACGGAGGAGTTCGTGGGCGCGTTCCAGGCCTGGGTCGTGATGTTCTTGACCTGGAGACCGGAGTCGGTCACCTTCACCTGGAGGTAGGTGGGCGTGTACTGCTGACTCTCCACCGAGTTGGCCCAGTGCCGCGTCTGGTTGGCGTCGTTCTTGCCGTCGATGGTGTCAGGACCGTAGTCGCCGCCATTCTTGGTGAGGTCCGGCGCGGTGAGGTCGTAGTACTTCGACCCGGAGGCCGAGTCGGTGGTGACGTAGATGACGCCGCCGGGGCCGGTCTGGACCGCCTCGGCACCCGGCTGCTCGTCGGCCTTCACCTTGGTCGGCGCGGTGCCGGCGGCAGTGGACTTGAGCTCGTAGGAGCGCGAGTAGGCGTGGTCGTGACCCTGGATGACCATGTCGATGCCCTCCTGCGACATCGTGTAGGTCAGGTCCTTGCGGCGCTGGCTGTTGTCGGTGTCGTTGGCGTGGGACGCCGGCGAGTAGATGGCGTGGTGGAAGTCGACGATCTGCCACTTCGTGCCGGCGCCGTGGTTGGCGACGACGTCCTTGATGTACGCCGCGTGGGCGGCGTCCGAGTTCGCGTCGCCGGTGCCGTTGTACGCGTTCGAGTTGATGTTGATGAACAGGACGTCCTTGTAGATGTACCAGTAGTCGCCGGATGCGTTGGTGGCGGTGTTTCCGCCGGGCGCGAAGAGGGCGTCGGAGTCCTCGTTCGGCGGGGCGAAGTGCTGGTTGTAGGCGCGGCCGCCGGACTCGTGGTTACCGATCTGCGAGGCGTAGGTGAACTGCTTGAGCACCGGGCTGATCGACGAGCCGTCACCCGCCTGCGAGTTGTCCGGGTCGGCCCACTGGGTCCACTCGTACTCGCTGTTGGCGGTCTCGACCTGGTCGCCGGTGGAGACGAGGAGCTCGGTCTCCGGGGCGGTGTCGGCGATGTAGTCCAGTGTCTGCGCCCAGCCGCGGCCGTCGAGGTGGGCGTAACCCGAGGAGCCGATCTGCGGGTCGCCGAAGGCGGCGAAGGTGAAGTCGCTGCTCGCAGTCCCGGTGTAGAACGTGTAGGCCGGCGACCAACCCGAGCCGTCAGCGGCACCCACGTGGTAGGTGTACTTGGTGTTGGGCTTGAGGTCCGGCAGCGCGACGTGGGCGTTGTAGTAGCCGGTCTGCGCGGTGATCGTCGCCCCAGTGCCGTCGTCGTTCTTCAGGCTCTGGACGGAGTCGGCAACCTCGTTCTTGGCCGAGACGGCGACGATCTTCTTCTTCGAGGTGCCGAGCGTGTCACCCTCGGAGATCTCGATCGCCTGCTGGGCGTTCGTCGGGTAATACCACGAAACGACCTTGCTGGACTGGTCGGTGCCGACGCCGAGCACGATGTCGATCGGAGTCTGGCCGTCGGCGTTCGCGGCAGTGATGCCGAACACCGAGAGGGCTGCAACCGCGGTCACGGTGCAGGCGCCGACCGCAAGGGCGCGGCGCGGGTTGTTGAGCTTCATCAAGGATTCCCTTAGCGGTGAAAGAGGGACGGAAGGCGTGCGTCCGCAACCTTTCGAGACACCGTGAACCACCGGGAAACTCCGGGAGCCGTCACGGGGGGCGCTGAACGGAATCTTAGGCTTCCTTATTGATCAACTATGGATACTCTCAGTCACGTCAGCCACCCTCGCCGATCAGCTCGAAGCCGAAGACTCGCTGGCCGAACCAGATCAGGCCGATCACTGAGACCCCAAGCGCGACGGCCGTCGTGATCCACAGCGCGGCCGTCGGAGCCCGGTGACGCAGCAGCATCAGGACCGGGAAGATCAGGACGATGAGACCGAGCTGGACGGTCTCGATGCCGACGTTGAAGATCAGCAGCGACCACAGCAGCGGCCATGACCAGGAGTGGTCGATGCCGAGGGCACCGGCGAAGCCCATGCCATGGATGAGGCCGAAGCCGAAGACGACGGTGAGACGCACCCAGCCGGCACGGTCGAGGGCGAAATGGCTCCTGCTGGTGACGTCGAGGTCGGTGGCGTGCTCCCGCTTGCGGACGACCCGCCAGAGGTACCAGGCGGCCGTGGCCGCGATCGACAGCGCGATCAGCGGCTCGACCACGTCGGCGGTGACGTGGACGACGCCGAACGCCGCCAGGATCAGGGTCGTCGAGTGTGCGAGGGTGAACGTCGTCGCAGCCAGGACGATCTCCCGCAGCTTCCGCGAGCCGATGATGAGCGCGGTGAGGAAGAGCAGGTGGTCCAGGCCCTTGAGCAGGTGCTCGGCGCCGAGGCGGTAGAACTCCCAGAACCGTTGCCCCCACGTCTGCTTGGTCGTGAAGGAGGTCTTGTTCTCGTCCAGCGCGGCCGTGCCGTCCTGGTCGTCGAGCTGGTAGGTGACGATGGTCTTGGCGCCCTTGACGTAGCCCTCGCTCGAGGCGAAGAGGTCACTGTGGAACGTGTGGCCGTCCTTGAGCACGTCGGCGTCAGCGTTCGGTTCGCACGCGAAGTCGATGGCGATGTGGGCGTAGGGCACGCCCTGCTCCTCGTTGATGTCGACGCTCGCGTCGGGAGCAAGCGTGGGCGCACAGTCGCTGCCGCCGTACGCGATGCCGAAATGCTGGGTCACATAGCCCAGCACCGACTGCTTGTGGTCCTCCAGTGCTGCCGTCATTCCAGCGATGTCGCCGTCGTCCCAGGCCGGTTGTCCTTCGCGGTAGAAGGGGTCGTCCTTCTGGGTGTCCGCGACCGAGACGAGCAGCAGGTCGTACTCGAGGCCGAACTTGACCACAACATGGTCCGCCCCGGGCGACGATGCGTCGACATAGACCACTGTCGTGAACCCATGCGCATCGGCCGCCGACGGCAGTCCGAGCAGAAGGAGGAGCGCGGCTCCGAAGGCGAGGGCTAGGGCTCTGAATCTATGCATGGCCTGCGCACTGTTTCGGCACGACGTGAACGGATGGCGAACCGAGGGTGGCCGAGCCCGTCGGTTCGTTCCTGTACAACTTCGCGCGTGCCTCTCACTCGTCTGCGCAATGTCATGGCCCTCTCGGCCCTCGCCGCCCTTCTCTCCGCCTGCAGCTTCGTCGATGGGGACGCGACAGCGGCTCCGTCGTCCGCCACCGCTGCACCACTGGCTGAGGGGACACTCGGAGCCGGCTTCTGGGACCCGTCCAACCCGCCTGCACCGGAAGGCACTCTCACGCCCTCGCCGGCGTCGTGGACCGGCGTACACCCCAAGGCCGGATACCGCGTGCAGCTGGTCGTCGACGGGGTGAAGTCGGACCTGAAGCAGGAGACGGACGTTCTCCGCTACGCCGTGCACGCGTGGGCGGTGGCCAACCAGGTCGCGCTGACCGAAGTCGTCAGCCCGGACCCGGCCCACTACGTGCAGTCACTTCAACAGGCGATCGACGCCGCGCCCGACCTGGTCGTCGTCGTCGGCAACGGGCTTGTCGACCCGCTCGCCCTGGTCTCGGCGTCGAATGATGCGACGCAGTTCCTCATCGTCGGTGCGGAGATCGCCGAGCCCACCCACAACGTGACGGCCGTGGATTGGAAGGGCGCAATGTTCCGCGGGGAGGGGCTCGGGCTCCCCAACGGCTTCGACCCGAAGAGCTTCACTCCGGAGCGGGCCGCCGATGCCGTCGCTGCCGGAACCGCGGCGGTGCTCAACCTGATCACGGGCATCGTGGTCTGGGTCGAGTGAGGCCTCAGGACATCAGGGCCCAGAGCACCAGCCAGCCGACGCCGAAAACGACGACGGCGGTGGCGGCCATGCCGAGGCAGAAGTAGAGGCCGAAGCGGCGGGTGTGCTGGCGCGCGAGGAGCCAGATCGGCACTCCCAGGGCGAGGACGACCAAGGGGAAGAGGTCCTCGACGGTGTGGCGCGGGAAGAGGGCGTTGAGCACCGTGGCGAACAGCGCCGGCACCACGATGACGAAGGCCAGGCCTGCGTAGAAGCCGGAGAGCGGCGTGACGACCGGGTGGTCCTCGTGCATCCATTCGGAGGCGGCGTGGGGGCTGAGGTGCGCGGTCACCCCTCGAGGCTACGCCGAGAAGACGGTGTAGTGCAGCAACAACCAGATCGGCGCGATCGTGGCCAGGAGCGAGTCGAGCCGGTCCATGATGCCGCCGTGGCCCGGGATCACCTGGCTCATGTCCTTGATGCCCAGGTCCCGCTTGATGACCGACTCGACGAGGTCGCCGAGGACCGCCATGCAGACGCCGATCACGCCGAGCGCGACGCCGACCCACCAGTCGCCGTCCAGCAACCAGACGACGAGGGCGATGCCCGCGGCGATGCCGGCCAGAAGTGAGCCGGCGAAGCCCTCCCACGACTTCTTCGGACTGATGACCGGAGCCATCGGGTGGCGGCCGAAGAGCACGCCGGCGACGTACCCACCGACATCGGAGGCGACGGTGACGAGGACGAAGGTGATGATGCCCTTCACGCCGTCGTCGATGCCGGTCTCACGCCAGGTGCCGCCCTCGGCCAGCATGAGGGTGACGAAGGAGCCGAGGAAGGGCACGTAGATGAGGCTGAACACCGCCGCCGTCGCCGTACGGACGTAGCCGTCGATGCCACGGTGCAGCAGCCAGAGCATGATCACGAGCGCGGTGACCGCCGTGGCGGTGACGAGCGCCGGAGCGCCCCAGAAGTAGGCGACGACGATCATCACCGCGCCGCCGATCATGAGCGGCTGCTCGGGTAGGTCGATCTCCTTCGCCAGCAGGCCGCGGCGCAGCTCCCAGATCGCCACGACCAGCACGACGACCACCAGTGCGACGAACGCGGTCTTCCAGAAGAAGAGCGTCGCCCCGGCAGCGCCGAGGAGGACGACGGCCGAGGCGACGGCAGCCTTCAGGTCACGGCCCGCCCGGCCGTGATCCTTGACCTCCGTCATACCTCGAGCAGCTCGGCTTCCTTGGCCTTCAGCAGCTCGTCGATGACGTCGGTGTGCTTCTTGGTGAGCGCGTCCAGGCGCTTCTCGGCGCCGGCGACCTCGTCCTTGCCGACCTCGCCGTCCTTCTCCAGGGCCTCGAGGTTCTGCTTGGCCTTCTGGCGGACCTGGCGGACGGAGACGCGCCCCTGCTCGGCCTTCTCCTTGGCCTGCTTGGCGAACTCCTTGCGGCGCTCCTGCGTGAGGTCCGGGAAGACGGCGCGCAGGATCCTGCCGTCATTGGACGGGTTGACGCCCAGGTCGCTGTCGCGGATGGCCTTCTCGATCGCGCCCATGGCGGACTGGTCGAACGGCGCGATGTTGATGACGCGCGGCTCCGGCGCGGTGAAGGTGGCGAGCTGCTGCAGCGGCGTCGGGGTGCCGTAGTACTCCGCGGTCAGCTTGCTGAACACGTCCGGCGTCACGCGACCGGCACGAATGGTGTTGAAGTTCTCGCGGGTGGCCTCCACCGACTTGCCCATCTTGTCGTCGGCCTCGTTGAGGATGTCGTTGATCACCATGTGCTCCTGGCTGCTAGCGAAACGGGGCGGCGTTGCCGTGATTCGTGAGTTCGTCAGCCAGCGCTGACGAGCGTGCCAATCTTCTCACCTTGGACGACACGGAGGATATTGCCCTCCGGCTCCATGCCGAAGACGACCATGGGCAGCTTGTTCTCGCGGCAGAGCGTGAAGGCCGTCTGGTCCATGATCTTGAGACCCTTGGAGATCGCCTCGTCGTAGGTGAGGTGGTCGTACTTCGTCGCTGTCGGGTCCTTGTGCGGGTCAGCGGAGTAGACGCCGTCCACACCGTTCTTGCCGACGAGGACGACGTCGCACTTGCTCTCGAGAGCGCGCTGTACGGCGACGGTGTCTGTCGAGAAGAACGGCATGCCCATGCCGGCACCGAAGATGACGACGCGACCCTTCTCCATGTGCCGGATCGCGCGACGGGGGATGTAGGGCTCGGCGACCTGGCCCATCGTGATGGCGGTCTGTACCCGGGTGTCGACACCGAGCTTCTCGAGGAAGTCCTGGAGCGCCAGGCAGTTCATCACGATGCCGAGCATGCCCATGTAGTCCGCGCGGACGCGGTCCATGCCGCGCTGCTGCAGCTCCGCTCCGCGGAAGAAGTTTCCGCCGCCGGTCACGATCGCGACCTGGACGCCCGCGTCCACGACCGACTTGATCTCGTGGGCGATCGCGGAGACCACGTCGGGATCGACGCCGACCTGGCCGCCGCCGAAGACCTCACCGGAGAGCTTGAGCAGGACCCGTTTGAACGACTGAGGCACGCGCCAAAGGTATCGGATCGTGGACGTGACGATTTACTCAAGGCAGATTGATCAATCTAGACTGACGAATTGTGAGTGATCTCGAATCCCTCGGCGGCGGGCTGCTGCTCTGCATCGGCGCCCTCCGGCGCCGGCTCCTCCAGCTCCCCCACGTCGACGGTGTCACCATCCCCGAGCTGCAGGTGCTGGCGCGGCTCGACCGTTTCGGACCGCAGACGGGAAGCGCGCTGGCCAAGGTCGAGCAGATCAGTCCGCAGGCGGTGGGAGCGACGGTGACCTCGTTGGAGGGCAAGGGGCTGGTGTCCCGTGCCTCCGACCCCGAGGACGGTCGCCGGGTCGTCTGGTCCCTCAGCGCCGAGGGCCGCGAGATCGTCCTGCGCAAGCGCGGGGTGCGGGCCGGGCAGGTGGCCGCCGCCCTTGCCGAGCTGGACCCGGCCGATGTGTCGGCGCTCGCGGCGGCGCTTCCCGCCCTCGAACGACTGCTGGAGAAACTGTGAGCCGCACCCGCGGCCGGGAGCTTCCGGCCAACTACCACTGGGTCGCGCTGGCCAACACGACCGCGGCCGTCTTCATGTCGACGCTGGACGGCTCGATCGTCCTGATCGCGCTGCCGGCGATCTTCGCGGGCATCCATCTGGACCCGCTCGACCCGTCCAACATCGGCTTCCTGCTCTGGATGATCATGGGCTACCGCCTGGTCCAGGCGGTCTTCGTCGTACCGGTCGGCTGGCTCGGCGACCTCTTCGGCCGCGTGAAGATCTACAACGCCGGCTTCATGGTCTTCACGGTCTCCTCGCTGCTGCTGAGTTTCGACCCCTTCGACGGGCGGTCCGCCGCCATCTGGCTGATCGCCTGGCGGATCGTGCAGGCGCTCGGCGGATCGATGCTCACGGCCAACTCGGCCGCCATCCTCACCGACGCCTTCCCGCCGGAGCGACGCGGCTTCGCCCTCGGCACCAACCAGGTCGCGGCACTGGCCGGCCAGTTCATCGGACTGACGCTCGGCGGGCTGCTGGCGGTCTGGGACTGGCGAGCCGTCTTCTGGGTGAACGTCCCCGTGGGGATCTTCGGGACCTGGTGGGCCTACACCCGCCTGCACGAGACCTCGACCCG
This sequence comes from Nocardioides sp. Kera G14, assembly GCF_020715565.1. Lineage (NCBI taxonomy): Bacteria > Bacillati > Actinomycetota > Actinomycetes > Propionibacteriales > Nocardioidaceae > Nocardioides > Nocardioides sp. Kera G14. Next base: position 2,265,387 of record NZ_CP085839.1, read on the forward strand.
TCGGCGTACGTCGGCGCGGTTGGACTGGGCGGGGAACCTGACGTTCGCGGTCGGCCTGTCCGCGCTGCTCATCGGGATCACCGAGGCGATCCAGCCGCACGGCGACCACTCGATGTCGTGGACCGCACCGCGCGTGATGGTCGAACTGATCGGCGGCCTGGTGCTGCTCGTCGTCTTCGTCCTGATCGAGGGGCGGGTGAAGAACCCCATGTTCCACCTGGGGCTCTTCCGCATCCGGGCCTTCGCCGCCGGCAACCTGGCCTCGCTGATGGCCTCGATCGCGCGCGGCGCATGCAGTTCGTGCTGATCATCTGGCTGCAGGGCATCTGGCTCCCGCTCCACGGCTACGACTACGACCAGACGCCGCTGTGGGCGGGCATCTTCCTGCTGCCGCTGTCGGTCGGCTTCCTCGTCGCCGGACCGATCGCGGGCTCGCTGTCGGACCGCTTCGGGTCCCGCGGCATCGCGACGTCGGGCATGGTGCTCTTCTCCGGCACCTTCCTCGGACTGATGCTGCTGCCGATCGACTTCCCCTACTGGGCCTTTGCTGCGCTGATCTTCCTCAACGGCATCGCCAACGGCATGTTCACCTCCCCCAACACGAGCGCGATCATGGGCTCGGTGCCTGCCGAGCACCGGGGCGCGGCGTCGGGGATGCGGGCGACCTTCCAGAACTCCGGCACGGCCCTGTCGATCGGCGTCTTCTTCTCGCTGATGATCGCCGGCCTCGCCTCCTCACTCCCCCACACGCTGACCTCCGGGCTGGTGGCCAACGGCGTCGATCCGTCCCAGGCAGCGGCCATCGGGGCTCAGCCGCCGGTGGCGTCGCTCTTCGCCGCCATCCTCGGTGTCGACCCGATCAAGCAGCTCGTCGGCCACCCGGTCGGCGGACAGGACTTCTTCCCACACCTGATCTCCGGGCCGTTCCACACCGGACTCGTCGTGGTCTTCGCCTTCGGTGCGGCCCTCGGCCTGCTCTCGGCCCTCGCCTCCGCACTCCGCGGGGCCGGTACGTCGGGCACCCGCTCCACCGCTGCCGCCACTGTTGAAACCACTGCTGAAAGGACGGCCTCCTGATGCCGCTCTCCCTCGTTGATTCCAAGCCCGCGCTCATCGTGATCGACCTCCAGGCCGGCATCGTCGGCATCGGTGTGCCCGGCACGGCCGAGGTCATCGCACGCTCCGCCACGTTGGCTGACGCGTTCCGCGCCGCCGGCCACCCCGTCGTCCTCGTCCGGGTCACCCACGGCGTGCCCGGCCGCTCCGACCGCAACCCGGCCGGCGGCGGCCGCGTCCTTCCGGAGGCTGCCCTGCCGATCGTGCCCGAGCTGGGCGAGGGGGACGTCGTCATCCAGAAGCAGAGCCACGGGGCCTTCCACGGCACGCCGCTGGAGTCGTGGCTCGCCGAGCGCGGCGTGACGCAGGTGTTCCTCACCGGTGTGGCCACCGGCACGGGCGTCGAGGCCACCGGCCGTGAAGCACTCGCCCGCGGCCTCAACGTCGTCACGGTGATCGACGCGATGGCCGACTCCGATCCCGAGATCCACGACTTCGTGGTGTCGAAGGTCTTCCCCAAGTGGTCGGAGACCGCCACGACGGACGAGGTCCTCGCGGCGCTCTGAGCGCTCGGGGTCGACGTACGAAATCGAAGAAGGCCCCCGCCAACCGGCGGGGGCCTTCCTACGTTGGGGTGCCTGGCGTCAGGCGCCGACCTCGAAGCGGGCGAAACGGGTCACCTGCGTGTTGGCGGCGTCGAGCACCTGCTTGACGGACTTCTTGGCCTCGAAGACCGACTCCTGATCGAGCAGGACGATCTCCTTGAAGAAGGCGCCGATGCGACCCTCGACGATCTTGGCGACGGCAGCCTCGGGCTTGCCCTCCTCGAGCGTCTTCTTGGTCAGGACGTTCTTCTCCGCCTCGACGACGTCCGCGGGGACCTCGTCGCTGGTGAGGTACTGCGCCTTGAGCGCGGCAGCCTGCTGGGCGGCCTGCTTGGCGGCAGCCTCGTCACCCGTGTACTCGACGAGGACGCCGAGGGCCGGGGGAAGGTCGGAGGCCTTCTTGTGGAGGTAGACCGTGGTCGTGCCCTCGAAGTACGCGACCTCGCCGAGCTCGATCTTCTCGCCGATGGTGATGGCGAGCTCCTGGACGACCTCGCCCACGGTCTTGTCGCCGAGCGAGACGGCCTTGAGTGCCTCGGCGTCGCCGACCTTGTTCGCGTTGGCGGCGTCAGCGATGGCCTGGGCGGCGTTGACGAAGGCCTCGTTCTTGGCGACGAAGTCCGTCTCGGCCTTGAGGCTGATCAGGGCGCTGCCCGAGGCAGCCACAAGGCCGGCGGAGGCCTCACGCTCGGCGCCACGGGCGGCAGCCTTGGCGGCACCCTTGACCCGGAGGAGCTCGACGGCCTTGTCGAAGTCGCCGTCGGTCTCGTCGAGCGCCTTCTTGCAGTCCATCATTCCGGCCTGCGTCAGCTCGCGGAGCTTCTTGACGTCGGCAGCGGTGTAAGCCATGGATGTTCCTTTACTGGAGTACGTCGGTGTACGTGCTGTGAAAGGTGACGCTGATCAGGCCTGAGCGTCGGCCGCGGGGGCCTCAGCCGCAGGAACCTCGGTCGCCTCAGCGGTCGGAGCCTCGGTCGCCTCGGCGGCCGGGGTCTCGAGAAGCTCGCGCTCCCACTCGGCGAGAGGCTCAGCGGCCTCACCCTCGGCGGTCTTGGCACCGGAGCGGGCGATGAGGCCCTCGGCCACGGCGTCCGCGACCACGCGGGTCAGCAGGCCGACAGCGCGGATGGCGTCGTCGTTACCCGGGATCGGGAAGTCGACGTCGTCCGGGTCGCAGTTGGAGTCGAGGATCGCGATGATCGGGATGCGCAGCTTGCGCGCCTCCTCGACGGCGAGGTGCTCCTTGTTGGTGTCGACGATCCAGATCGCGGACGGGGTACGACCCATGTCACGCAGACCACCGAGCGTCTTGGAGAGCTTGTCCTTCTCGCGACGCATCTGGAGGAGCTCCTTCTTCGTGCGGCCCGAACCGGCCACGTCGTCGAAGTCGAGCTCCTCGAGCTCCTTCATGCGGTTGATCCGCTGGTGCACGGTGGAGAAGTTGGTGAGCATGCCGCCGAGCCAACGCTGGTTGACGTAGGGCTGACCCACACGGGTCGCCTGCTCGGCGATGGCCTCCTGGGCCTGCTTCTTGGTGCCGACGAAGAGGATGGTGCCGCCCTTGGCGACCGTCTCCTTGATGAAGGCGTAGCTGCGGTCGATGTAGGCCAGCGACTGCTGCAGGTCGATGATGTAGATGCCGTTGCGCTCGGTGACGATGAAGCGCTTCATCTTGGGGTTCCAGCGACGGGTCTGGTGCCCGAAGTGGACGCCGCTCTCAAGGAGCTGGCGCATGGTCACGACTGCCATGATGGCTGTCTCCTGCTCTGTTCTCAGTTGTCTGCCCGCGGGCGGGTGCCCGTGAGCCCTAGCGCCTGCGCGCAGCCGAACCCTCCGTAGGTGCTGCCTGGAGGGACTGACGGCTGTCGCGGTCTGTGCCTTCCCAAGTCGTTCGGAGAGGCGGGTGCAGGCGCGCGAAGTCAACCCGTGAAGGTTGCGACGTCAAGCGTAGACGCAGGCGCGCTCCGCACGCGAATCCCGCGGGACCCTCATCACACCGGTCACAGGACGGGCCGGCCGCTCTCCCCGTACGTCGCCCCGGCAGCGCTCTCCACAGGAGGGTCTGCTTCGCCGCGGGGCGACGGAAGCGCGTCAGAGGATCGGTGCATGCCACGTGTCACCGCCACCCCGGTCCGGCTCTCCGCTCTGTTCACTCTCGTGGTCGTCGTCCAGTGGGCCTGCTCATCGGGAGCAGCCCGAGCGGGCGGGGAGCCGGACCCGGGTGGCGTGTGGCCGCTCTCGCCGACGCCGTCCGTGGTGCACGGCTTCGACCCTCCGTCGGTCGAGTGGGGCGCAGGCCATCGTGGCGTGGACCTGGCAGGGTCGGTCGGCCAGCAGGTGCATGCCGCGGTCGCCGGGACGGTCAGCTTCGCGGGATCGATCGCCGGCAAGCCGGTGGTCGTCGTCGATGAGGGTGAGACCCGGACGACGTACGAGCCGGTGGTGGCGTCCGTGGCTGTGGGTGACTTAGTGGCGGGAGGCGCCGTGATCGGCACACTGGCCGCGCTCTTCTCCCACTGCTCCCCCGCCGCGTGCCTGCACTGGGGACTGATCCGAAACAGCGACGACGTCTACCTCGACCCGCTCACGCTGGTCGGAGCCGTGGAGGTCCGACTGCTGCCGCTGTGGCGGGAGCTGCCTGCCGACTCCGGCCCGGCCCCGACCTCAGGCGCGCGGGTGCGCCTGCTGGAACGCGCGTCGCAACCGGTCGGTGCTCACGTGCGTGTACAGCTGGGTGGTGGCCAGCGACGCGTGCCCCAGAAGCTCCTGGACTGAGCGCAGGTCGGCGCCGCCCTCGAGGAGATGGGTGGCGGCGGTGTGGCGCAGCCCGTGGGGACCGATGTCCGGCGCACCCGGTACGTCGGCGATGCGGCGATGCACAAGGGTCCGGACTGCACGCGGGTCGATCCGCCTTCCGCGCGCACCCAGGAAGAGGGCGCCGGCCGCTCCTGGGGCGACGAGCTGCGGTCGACCGCGGACCAGCCAGGAGTCGAGCGCAGCCGCGGCAGGGCCGCCGTAGGGGACGCTGCGCTCCTTCCTGCCCTTGCCGAGGACGCGGAGCACGCGCCGGTCGTGGTCGACATCGTCGACGTCGAGACCGACGAGCTCGCCGACCCGGATACCGGTCGCATAGAGCAGTTCGAGCATGGCCACGTCGCGGAGGCCCATCGCGCTGCCGTCATCGGCGAGCTCGGCGGCCGCCCGGATCAGGTCCTCGGCCTCGTCGACCCGCAGGACCGGCGGCAGTGTGCGATGGGCCTTCGGGGATCCGAGGGTCGAGCCGACGTCCCTGCCGATCCGTCCCGTTCTGGCGAGCCAGGCCGTGAAGACGCGCGCGGCCGTCGCTCGTCGGGAGAGTGTGGTGCGCGCCTGGCCGAGTGACTGCTGCTTGGCGAGCCAACTGCGGAGCGTCCGCAGGTCGAGCTCGGCGATGTCGCTGTGGCCCAGGCGGGCGGCGTGCTCGAGAAGTCCGGCGATGTCTCCCAGGTAGGCACGGACCGAGTGCGGCGTCAGGTCGCGTTCCTTGGTGAGGTGGCACTCGTAGTCGCCGAGCAGGCGCGCGAAGGACTCGGGCAGCGCGTCGGTGACGCCTGTCGTCCCTCCTGCCACATCGGTCACACGGCCACTCTAGGCCGAACGCGCCCGTCCAGCCTCGGACAAGCACCACCCGCCGGCGTCCTGTCGCACGAGCCCGCGGTCCGCGAGGCGCCCGATCGACCCTTGGGCATCGACGATCCCGATGCCCGCCGTCAGGGCGATCCTGCGCAGCTCCTGCGGTCGTCCCCACGGGACGGCCTCGAGCAACTGGCGGTCGTGCCAGGTCAACCGGTCGACGAGCTTCTCCGGAGCGCGGGGCTCCTCGAGCAGTGACGAGCCGGTCGGGTCGATCACCTCGAGCACCTCCGCGCCCGTCGAGGCCAGCACGGCACCGCCGGAGCGGATCAACTCGTGGGTGCCGCGGGAGACGGCGGATGACGTCGGCCCCGGCACGGCGAGCACGTGACGCGAGAGCCGCGCCGCCCAGCGGGCGGTGCTCAGCGCCCCGCTCCGGATGTCTGCCTCGACGACGAGGGTTCCGACCGCGAGCGCGGCGATGACGCGGTTGCGGGAGAGGAAGCGCTGCCGCATCGGGGCCGTCCCTGGTGCCAACTCCGAGATCAGCGCGCCGGTCTCCGCGGCACGCTCGATCAGGGCACTGTTGCCGATCGGATAGGCCCGGTCGAGGCCATGGGCGAGGGCGACGATCGTCCGGCCGCCGACGGCGAGCGCGTTACGGTGTGCCGCCTCGTCGATGCCATAGGCCCCGCCGGAGACCACGACCCACCCGGCACTCGCGCATTCCGCCGAGATCATCCCGGAGGCCTGCGTGCCGTAGGTGGTCGAGGCACGGGAGCCGACGATGGCAAGACGAGGACCCAGGGTGTTCAAGGGCTGTCCCTTCACCCAGAGGCCGAGAGGCACGCCTCCGCAGCGCGGATTGGTCGACAGGCCTTCCAGGTCTGCCAACTCACCGGGCCACTCAGAGTCTCCCGGGACGATGAAGCGGGCACCGACCTGCGCCGCGTGCTCGAGCACCGCGTCCGGCCGGACCTCCGCCAGTCGCTGGCCGGACTCCGTGAGGACCTCCGGAGCGACGAGCGACTCCTGGACGAGGGCGAGGGCACCCGCGGCGCCATGGTCCTTGACCAATGCCTCGATCCGCGTGTCACCGGGCTCGAAGATCAGGCTGAGGACGAGACGTGACCGCCAGTCCTGCTCGCTGGCACTCATCCGACCAACCTCCGCTGCACGACTCCGCTGTTGAGCGCGGCGCCCGTGCGTAGGGCCATCGCGATCCGGACCTCCGACAGCCCGGGTTCTGCTAGGCCCAGCAGGTCTGCCACCGTCCAGGCGAGCCGGTGGGTTCGAACTGCAGCACGGTTGGTGAAGGTCCCGTCGGACACCGCCATGCGCAGCTCCCTCTCTGCCTCGCCGGGGAGCGGCCAGCGCTCCCGCAGGGTGGCGCCCGGCACCTCGCTGTTGAGCCGCCAGTCGGTGCCGGCGTACCGGCTGGCCTGGCGGGCGCGCGCCTCGGCGACCGCGAACCGCATCTCGGCACTCGACCGTGCTGGGGCGAGGCTGTCGCCCTCGCCCGGCGTGGGTGGCTGCAACAGCCGGGTGATGTCGAGCCGGTCGTAGATCGGGCCCCGGATCCGCTTCTGATAGTTCCGCTTCTCTGCCGCACTGCACTGGCATGAGGCACGACGGTTGCCGAGGTCGCCGCACGGACACGGGTTGGAGGCCAGCACGATCATCGCGCGGGCCGGCAGGTGGAGGGTCTCCTCCATCCGGGAGACGCAGATCTCGCCACTCTCCATCGGCTCGCGGAGTGCATCGATGGCGTCGGTCTGGAAGAGCGGGAACTCGTCCAGGAAGACGACTCCACCGTGGGCGAGACTCAACTGGCCCGGAGAGACCTTTCCCGATCCGCCCCCGACCAGGGCGCCCTTGCTCGCATCGTGGTGCGGGGCGGCGTACGGCGGCCGCCGGACCAACCCTTCACTCGGGTCGAGGCGACCGGCGAGTGAGCGGAGCGCCATCAGCTCGACGGCGGTGTCGTGGTCCAGGTCCGGGAGGATGCCGGGGATGCGCTCGGCCAGCGAGGTCTTGCCGCATCCCTTCGCTCCGCTCAGCAGGATGTGATGACCGCCTGCCGCGGCCACCTCGATCGCGAACTTCGCGTCGTCGAGACCACGCAGGTCCGCCATGTCGAGGTCGTCGAGCCGGTGCTGGCCGCGCCAGCCGAGGAACCCGCCCTTGCCGAGCGGAGGGACGACGGGCGCCCAGGGCACCTCGTCACCGTTGAGCTCGGCGACGACCTGCGCCAGTGACCGCAGGCCCAGGACCTCGACGCCGGCGACCATCGCCGCCTCTGCGGCCTGCGGCTCCGGAACGATCACGCGATGGACGCCCTGGCGCTCTGCGGCGAGGACCATCGGGAGCACACCCGCCACGGAGCGCAGACCGCCGTCGAGGCTCAGCTCACCGATGAGTGCGGTGCCCGAGAGGGACCCCGGCGGCACGACGCCCGTTGCAGCCAGCACGGAGATCGCCATCGCAAGGTCGTAGTGGGTGCCGAACTTCGGCAGATCGGCCGGAGACAGCAGGATGGTGACACGCTGACTCGTCGGCCACTCGAGCCCACTGTTCTGCACGGCCATCCGCGACCGATCCCGGCCCTCGTTGAGCATCGCGTCGGCGCGGCCGACGATCGTCGTCCCGGGCGTGCCGGAGGAGACGTCGGCCTGGAGGTCGACCAGCTGGCCGAGTGCGCCCAGCAGGGCAACGCCATGGACGCGTGCGAACATCAGAGCAGTCCCTTCACGTGATCGATCCGCGCCTCGCCCCGCCTCGGCCGGACGATGGCCACGACGTCCACCCGGATGCCGGGTGGGCGCAGGCCATGGTCGAGTGCCCACCGGGCGCCGAGACGTCGCAGTCGCTCGAGCTTGGCCGGGGTCACGGCCTCGTGCGGAGTACCGCACCACAGCCCGCTTCGGGTCTTGACCTCACATGCCACCAGGTCGGGTCCGTCGCGGAGAACGAGGTCGAGCTCACCCTCGGAGCATCGCCAGTTGCGATCGAGCAGGACCATGCCCTGCTTCACGAGGGTCTCCTCGGCAAGGTGTTCGCCGAACGCGCCGAGCTCCGTGCGCTGTGCTGCCGTCGATGTCATGGGGCCAGCCTCCGGGCCGCCTCCCCCGACGGCGGGCGTCGGAGGCTTCGGCTGTGGAGAGCCGGGACCCGGTCCTAGGACCTGTAGTCCGAAAGGCTCATTTTGTGACACATGGGGAGGGAGTTACACGGGACACCCTTCCGACCGCCGTACGCCGCCGCCTACCGTCCATCACGGGGGCTTGTCTCGGAGGGAGCAACCACAATGCCTGTTCATTCAACTTCTGGGCCGCGAGCAGCCGCGATCATCGAGGCGGCGCTCGTGGCTCCGCTTCTGGCTGCCATCGTCGTCAGCATCGTGCTGATGGCCGTGATGATGCGGGACGCCCACGCCAGCGCATGCCACGACGGGCCGGGGCACACCGTCTACGCCGTCGGCCCGTCTGGCCCGGCCTGCGGCTCGTGAGCTGACGTCCGCTCAGTCGACCAGGACGACCCGCTTCGCTCCGGAGCCGAACCACGCCTCGAGCCCCACGCCGTCCGGCGGCGGAGGGAGAGCGTCCGAACTGAAGAAGATGATCTGGACCGAGGCGATGCCGTGCTGCCCGGTGTCGCTCAGCGTGACACCGTTGTGGCTCGACGTCGGCAGTGTGTAGGAGCTGGTCGCGGCCATCGACTCGTCCGTGATGAACGCCGGGCGCAGATCGATGACGGTGTACAGCTTGCTCCCGCCCGAGTCGGGCTGCATCCCGAGCACCGGGACGAGAGCGAAGCGCGCCGACTGGTAGATCTTCTGGGACAGCACGGGGCCGCCGTCGTACGCGCCGCTCGCGATGTCGCCGACGGTGGTCGTGGAATCGGTGAGGAAACAGGACAGCGTGTCGTTGTTGACCGCTGACGGCTGCGTGATCGCCGTGCCACTCGCCGTTCGGAGGCTCAGCGTGCTCGACGGCACTCCATCCGCAGCGCACCCACCGTCCTCAATGTCATGCAGCCGGCCCGGGCGGCCGGCCACTCCGTCGAGAAAGCCGGCCTGGGCTGCGTCGAGGTCGAGCCCGGTCTTGGTGTCGACGCAGTTGGTCGGATCGTGGGGCCAGGTGAGGCGCAGCGGGGCCAGCCCGAGGGTCGTGCACAGGATCGGAATCGCAGAGGCGAGTGGATAGGTGGCCACCGAGTGCTCGACGCCGGCAGCGATGTTGTACGCGATATTGGCCGACTGCCCGGTCGGCCCCTGACTGTTGGTGAGCTTGAGGGTGCCGAAGTTGCCTGCCATCGAGCCTTGCCCGCAGGTGAGGGTCGGCGAGCCGACCTGCAGCGGCAGCGCGTCCAGGATGAGGCTCCCGCCCTGAGTATGCGTCGCGCGCGACCAGGTCGAACCGATCTTGACCCTGATGTACCAGACCGTCTGCGTGCTGGCGACCACTGTCGGGAGATGGAGTGAGATCTGGGTCGAGGAGGCGCTGACCGCATTCGCGATCGGAACGGTCACGGGGTCCGGCCCACTGCTGACGACGCCGGACTCGAAGAACCCGATGTCACTCACCGCGCCGAGGCCGCTGCCGTTGATCTGGATCACGTCGTTCGGGTCGGTGACATCCAGCGGTACGGCGGCCGGGCTGGAGTACGGCGTCGTCGCGGGGTTCGGCAGCGTCGCCGTCGGGGTCGTGAAGACGGCCGCGTTGGTGTCGGCCGGGTTCGCGAGCAACACGATGTCGGCCGCGTGCCCATTGGTCGGCTGGGCGATGGTCTGTGCGCCGTAGTCACAACCGGTGAAGGCGTAGAAGGGCAACGTGCTCATCTCCGGCGACTTGATCTGCACGGTCGCCTGCGCACTGAGGTCGACACCGCCGACGTCGACGGTCTGGCCGAACGAGAACGCGACGTGTCGTTGCGGCGCGATCACGCTCAGCTGGGTCACGTCGGCCGCAAGGGTCGCGCCACCTGCAGCGGAGACGAAGCGGCCGTACGCCGCCTCGCCGTTCGTCAGGTCGCAGTCGACCAGTTCGGACGCGGACACCGCGTGTGACCAGGAGTCATTGTCGTTCAGGTAGGTCACCGTGTCGAGGATCGCCTGGTCAGCTGTGCTCGCCCGCGGACCATAGGGACAGCTCCCCCCGGTCGTGGTCACGGGGAGGTTCGCGCCGCCGATGCCTGCCCCGGCAAGTGCGGCCGAGTCCGCCGAGTTCTGCGTGTCACGACGTACGACGTAGGCCTGGCCCAGGTCGACGGCGAAGGCGGCCGCCACGAACATGACGACCGAGAGGGCTGCGGCCATGACCGCGATGGCGCCCCGCTCCGCGCTGCTGCCCTGCATCAAAGGCATCCGTTCGCCACGGACGTGGTGTCCTCCACACGGCTGACGATCTGCCGGGTGACCTCACCACCGGACGGCATCGGGACGAGGGGCAGGTGCAGATCCAGTGCCCGGAAGGTCAGCGTCAGATCGATACTGTCCCCGATCTGGACGTTGAGGGGAGCAACGACCGCATTCGTGCCGGAGCTGCGATAGACGACATCGGCGGACACAGTGTCCTGGTCGACCGCAGTGATCCCCAGCCGCTCGACCATGAGCGAGTGGAGTTGCGTGGCGTCCCGACAGTCGCCGACCGCGAGCCGACGGACCGCGTCGCCAGCGGCCGAGGTTCCAGCCTGCATCGCCCACAGGTACATCCCGTATTGGAGGATGCCGAAAACCAGAAGCAGGAACGGCACCACCACGAGCCCGAACTCGACCGCCGCCGCGCCTCGATGCGCCCTGCCCGGTCGACGCCATGAAGCACGAAGACGCCCGAATACGTCCATGCGGTGACCCTAGGTTTCGGACAGACGCCTTCTACAGATTCAGCCGGTTGGGCTTGATGACCAAATCTGATCGGCCCGGCCGGGACGAATGTCCCGGGACCCCGAGGGTCGGCGCTGATCGACGCGGTGATTCAGCCAACAAGCAGGGGGGTGTCGCACGTCGGAGACGGCACAGCGAAGACCTCGGCGCCGGGAACCTCAAGCCCGAGCAGCTCCTCCACCGGACGCAACACGTTCGACTCCACGTTGGCCAACAGAGGACTGACGATCCCTGACATCACGCTCGAGACAAGGTTGTTGATCAACGTCGTCTGTTGACTGAGGCTGAGCGTCGCATCGAAGAGACCGATCCCGAGCACACCGGTGTAGGCATGCAGCGTCAAACCGCTGAAATCGACCGTGGCGGCGAGGCTGCTCAGGCCGAGCGTCCCACTTCCCGTGGACACCCCATTGCTGTACGTCGTCGGCGAAATTGGAATTCGAAGGCTGGCGGTCGACGTGGCCGCCGGCTTCGAGTTGGAGAGTGTCAGCTTGATCGATCCGCCCACCTCGACCTTGACGATGCCGCCGAGGAGACTCCCGAGCAGATTCCCGAGGATGCCGCTGGACGTGATCCCCCCGCTGATGTCGAGATTCTGGGTGACGGTCGTCGAGACCAGCTTGGAAGCCACGGAGACGTCGATCCCTTGCGGGCTGGCAACGGTCCCGGTGCCGCACACGATATTGGTGAGGGTCCCCGTGGCACTGGCGAGATCGAGGCTGATGTCAGTGCTGCCGGCGCCGACCGAAAGAGCCAGACCGGTGAGGCCCGACGGTGTCGAGACGTCCGCAAGCGTCCCCTTAATGGAGATGCTTGCCTGACTGGTCGAGGCCTGCGTGCCGACACGACCGCATGCCTGCTGGGCGGCCTCGATCAACTTCAGCGAGGTCGTGAGGTTCGTACCCGTCGCGCCGAGATTGGCCGCGAGCGCCGGGATTGACAGCAGATTGGTGCCGTTGGCCACGAAAGCCCCGCCGCTGATGAGGTCGAGCGCGTTGATCGATGCGCCCAGGGCAGCCCCGTTACCGGTGGCAATATTGAGAATGCTCCCAACAGGCACCGATGTCGTGAGGTGCGTGGCCGCACGAATCGTGTCGAGAATGTTCGCGTTGACCGTGTCCCCATTGTCGCGCAACACCTGCGCTGCCGCGATCATGAGCGTCGACATCTGGACGGACGCGGAGGACAACTGGTCGACGGTACCGACGCCGAGCTGGGTCGCCAACGGCCCGAGGGGGATGCTGGCGCTCGCCAGCCCTTGGTACGAGGCGGCATCGATCGAGATGTTTCCGAGCGCTCCGTTGAGCAGGGACGTGAACAGGGCGGAGTTGGACGTCGCGAGCCGCGCCGCGTACGACCCGAGCCGGAAGCACGCCGTCCCGTCTGACGTCGCCAGCGCAGAGCGGCAGTAGGCACCAGAGCCGGGGTTGAAGCTGAACTTCACGTTGTTGCTGACCGTCACGAGCACGGCGTTCGGCACTCCGGTACCCGCCGATTGGAAGTAGCTGTCTCGGAACGGATTGCCGTCGCAGCCGAGCGACTGATCGCTGCTGTGGGTGCCGGCGCTGAGCACGCCGAGGTAGGCCTTGACGACCGGGGCCGATGAGCCGACGTACCCCGACTGGGACGCCACTGCGGACACAGCTGCGTCAGTAACACTGCCGGTGAAGGACGTGTTCGAGGTCGTGCCCGCGGCGATGGCGTTGCCGAGAACGCGCGCGGCGTCCTGAGCCGCCGAGTCCGCGAGGGCCTGGGCATCGCTCCGTCCTACCCGCTGCATGCCGATGTCCACGGCGAGCCCTGCGATCGGAATCATCACAGCCATGAGAAAGACGGCCGTCATGATCGCCACCGCGCCGCGTGCGTCTTGGATCCGGCTACGTCGACGATGCGTCATGAGAGCTGAACCACCGAGGTAAAACTGAGGGTCGAGGGCATCACCAAGCCCAGCCCAGGGAAGTTGGGGACCTTCGGATGAGCGTCATAGGGGTACGAGACCGTCACACTGGCGCAGATGTGGCCGAGCGCGCAGCCTGGCGCAGTGGTGGTCTTCGAGTCGATGAGCGCGACCGTGCACGTCAGATACCCCGAGTCACAGTCGATGCCCTGACTGGCCAAGGACGACTTGATCGCGGCACGGGCCGACGTCGAGACCAGGCATCCCGTGGTACCGATCGACGGGCACGTCGTGGCCGACCACGCACCGATGGTCGCGCGTGACCCCTCGGCGGCAGCTTGAGAAAGGTTCTGCCGGAAACTCAGCATGACCCCGAACGCGATGATGCCGAAGAGAAGGACGCACAGGATCGGCACGACGAGCGCGAACTCAACGGCAGCAGCGCCGCGTGACGGCGCCTTCTCCCGAAGCATCGCCCGACGTGTCCGCACCATCGGTCTGTCCTCTCCCTACCGGCCCCCATGACACGCGCCGGATGGTCCGAGACCATCCTGCGGTCAGGATATGAGGCTTCGCAGGGAAAACGACACAAATCAGTAACGGATATGGTCCGTTCGGACTAGGACCTTGGACCTATCAGCCGACCGACCCGCTCCGCACGGATGCGGATCGCGAAGGCAGACGCTCTACTTGGGCGGGTCGATCTCCGCCGGCTGGAGCTCCTCGACGTTGACGTCCTTGAAGGTCAGGACCTTGACGTTCTTGGCGAAACGGGCCGGGCGGTACATGTCCCAGACCCAGCAGTCGGTCATCGAGACCTCGAAGAAGACCTCACCCTCGGTGCGGGCCTTCACGTCGACGCCGTTGCAGAGGTAGAAGCGGCGGTCGGTCTCGACGACGTACTTGAAGATGCCGACGACGTCGCGGTACTCGCGATAGAGCGTCAGCTCCATCTCGGTCTCGTACTTCTCGAGTTCTTCGGCGCTCACGACGCCGACTCTAGTCCGTCCGAAAGGCCGGGGAGGGACCAACTCCGACGGTGGTGCACCGTCGCGCCGAGCCGCGCGAGCGCGTCGATGTGGGCCGGCGCGGAGTAGCCCTTGTTCTCCGCCCACAGGTACTCGGGGAAGTCGTCGTGCAGCTCGGTCATGATCGCGTCCCGTGCCGTCTTGGCCAGGATGCTCGCCGCGGCCACCGCCGCGCAGGTCATGTCGGCCTTGATCCGCGTCGACACCGGAGGTACGCCGACCAGCCCCTGCACCGCGAGCGGACTCGTCTCCGGCGTACCGAACAACGAGTCCTGCGCCGGGGGCGTCAGGTAGTCGTGGTTGCCGTCGAGCAGGACATGGTCGACCGCACCTCCGAGACCGACCAGGGCGCGATGCCCGGCGAGCCGGAGCGCGGCGATGACGCCGAACTCGTCGATCTCGGCCGAGGTCGCATGCCCGACCGCCCATGCCTCGGCCCAGCGCATGACCTTCGGCGCCAACCGGGCGCGGGCCTCGGGGGTGAGCAGCTTCGAGTCCCGGACGCCCTGCGGCGCCGTACGGGTGGAGGCGGAGATGACGACCATGCCGATGGTGACCGGGCCGCACAACGCACCACGGCCGACCTCGTCGGCGGCGGCCAGACGCGCCACTCCCCCGCGCAGCAGGCTGCGCTCGATCCGGAGCGTGGGCGAGGGTGTCACAGCACCATCATCGGTCGAGCGCCTCGAAGTCCGCCGGCCGGTGCTCACGCTTGGCGTGTCCGAACGGCCAGACGACCGCCGCCACCTTGCCGTCGACGAGGCTCTCGGGCACCCAAGGGACGTCGGAGCAGTCGGTCTCGGCATCGGTGCAGAGGTGGTAGGACGAGTCTGCGGAGTGGTCGCGGTTGTCGCCCATCACGAAGAGCATGCCGGCCGGCACCGGGCCGGCCTTCCAGTGCGCCACGCGGGGCTCGGGTCCGTAACAGATGCCCGCGGCCTGGTTGTCACACGTGTGCTTGCTGGGCCGGGCGTACGAGGACTCGTCGAGTACCTGCCCGTTGACGCTGATCCTGCCCTTGGCGTCACAGCACTCGATGACGTCGCCGGGCACACCGATGACGCGCTTCACGAGGTGACCGCCTGAGGGGTAGAGCCCGATCTTCGTCAGCAACTGGGTCAGGGGGTTGCCGGGTGTCGAGATGTCCTCAGGACCGAGCCAGCCACCCGGGTCCTTGAAGACGACGACATCGCCTCGCGCCGGGCTTCCGCCGAACCAGTAGGACGGCTTCTCGACGAGGATGCGGTCGTTGCGGACCAGCCCCGGCTCCATCGACTCGCTCGGGATGTAGAAGGCCTGCACGAGCAGGGCCTTGATCGCGATCGCGAGCACGAGGGCAATGAGAAGCAGAACGCCCGTCTCCTGCCACGCCGACAGGTGTCGACGGGCGGAGACGGGCGTCATGCGGAAAGACTAAGAGGAGCGGACCTGAGCGGTTGCTCAGGCCTCGCGACGCTCCTTGATCTTCGCCTTCTTGCCGCGGAGGTTGCGGAGGTAGTAGAGCTTCGCGCGACGGACGTCACCACGGGTGACGACCTCGATCTGCTCGAAGATCGGGGAGTGCAGCGGGAACGTGCGCTCGACGCCGACGCCGAAGGAGACCTTGCGGACGGTGAAGGTGCGGCCGATGCCGGCACCGTGGATGCGGATGACGACGCCCTGGAAGACCTGGATACGCGAGCGGTTGCCCTCGACGACCTTCACGTGGACCTTGACGGTGTCACCGGCACGGAAGGCGGGGACGTCCTCGCGCTTGTTGACGTTGCCGATCTCGGCAAGCAGGTTGGTCATGATTCTCCTCGCGTATGCGCACCGGTCAGCCGCGGATCTAGTGGTTGAATTGCGGTTGGTGTGGGTCGAACGGTTCCCCGGTGGCAGAAGCGCCCCGCACCAGCGAAGAAGTTTGCCACAGTCCGAGGGGGACCCCGAAATCGACTGGTCGCCGCACACCGCCGAGACCCGGCCCTGGCGCCAACGCACAGTGCGCGGCCCGAGCTCGGACCGCAAGATCCGCGAGATCACCGTCGCGCTGCCCCCGTGGATCGCAGAACTGGACTATCCGATGGAGCGACCGCTGGCCGCGATGACCACGGCCAGTCTTGGCAACCTGCGCAATCTCGACCTCGTCCACGGCCGCACGCTCGAGGGTCTCAACCCGCTGCAACTGCGCACGGAGGCGGTCGACTCCTCAAGGATCGAGGACATCTCGGCGAGCCTGGACGACTACGGCCGCGCACTGCTGGGTGTGGGAGCCAACGCCTCGGCGACATCGATGGCCTCGGCCACGCGGGCGATGAGCCGCCTGATCGCCGACGCCGACCGCACCCACCAGGTGAGCCTGGCGGCGATCCTCGAGGCCCACCGCGAGCTCTTCTGGCACAACCCGGACGAGCGGCCTCGCGCCGGGAAGGTCCGCACCGTGCAGAACTGGGTCGGTGGCTCCGACTACGCGCCGACCGGGACCCTGCACGTGCCTCCCCCACCGGAGACGGTGCTCCCCTACCTCGAGGACCTGCTCGCCTTCGCCAATCGCGACGACGTGCCGATCCTCCCCCAGGCCGCGATCGTGCACGCGCAGTTCGAGTCGATCCACCCCTTCATCGACGGCAACGGCCGGATCGGCCGGGCCCTCATCCACGCCGTCCTGCGCCGCCGTCGCGCCACCCGGCATCTCGTCGTGCCCATCGCCTCCGCCCTCGTCGCGAACCGGGAGCGGTACTTCGGTGCCCTCATCGACTACCGGGCCGGCAACGCCCACACGATCGTCGCGATGCTGGCCTCGGCGACGAACATCGCCACCTCCGAGGCGCGTACGGCGGCCGACCAGCTCATCCGCATCAGGGCAGCGTGGACGCCGGTGGTCCCGGGGGCACGGCCGGGCACTCCGCTCTTCCGGCTGCTCGACCTGCTCACCGAGGAGCCGATCATCAACGCCGAGCTCGTCGCCTCACGACTCGACCTCGCGGTCGAGGAGGCGACGGCCGCCATCGAGGCCGTCGCCGGGGTGAAGGTCCTGCGACGGGCCCCTCGGTCGCGTCGTGCTCCGGTCTGGCTGGCGCCCGACGTACTCGATCTGGTGGAGAGGTTGCGGCAGAGCATCCAGGCGGCGAGCCGGCGGCTGCAGGACCACGCCTGACTTCCAACGACAACAGGCCCGCCCCTTGCGGGACGGGCCTGTCGAGTGGAGCGGGTGAGGCTCAGACGAGCTCGTAGCCCGTCTCGTGCTGGATGTCGATGCCCGCCAGCTCGTCCTCCTCCTTGGCGCGGAAGCCGATGGTCTTCTCGATCGCGAGGCCGATCACGAGGGCCACGATGAAGGAGAAGGCGCCGACGGCCAGGGAGCAGACGACCTGGGCGACCAGCTGGTCGGCGTTGCCACCGAAGAAGAGGCCGGTGTGGTTGGCGGTGACGCCGTCGCCGGTCGGGAGGTACTCGGCGAAGAAGCCGAGGAACCAGCAGCCGATGAAGCCGCCGACCATGTGGATGCCGACGACGTCGAGCGAGTCGTCGAAGCCGAGCCGGAACTTCAGCTCGATCGCGAAGGCGCAGACGACGCCGGCGAGGATGCCGAGGACGATCGCCCAGACCGGGTTGAGGTGGGCGCAGGCCGGGGTGATCGCGACGAGACCAGCCACGATGCCGGAGGCGGCACCGACCGCGGTGGACTTACCGTCCTTGAACTTCTCGACGATGATCCAGCCGAGCATGGCCGCAGCCGGAGCCACGAGGGTGTTGAGCGCGATCAGGCCGGCGCCGGCGTCCGAGCCGCCGTTGTAGCCGACGTTGAAGCCGAACCAGCCGAACCACAGGATCGCGACGCCGATGAGGACGAGCGGGACGTTGTGCGGGACGGCCTCCTCCTTGGAGAAGCCGACCTTGCGGCGACCGAGGACGAGCGCGAGCGCGAGAGCGGCCGCACCGGCGTTGATGTGCACCGCGGTGCCACCGGCCCAGTCGAGGACGCCGGTCGAGCCGAAGTTGAAGATCCAGCCGTTGTCGGCGTTCCAGACCCAGCCCTTGACCACGAAGTAGTCGATCGTGCCCCAGAGGCCGGCGAAGAGCATCCACGGCCAGAAGCGGGCGCGGTCGGCGACGGCACCGGAGATCAGCGCGACGGTGATGATCGCGAAGGAGCCGTCGAAGATCACGCTGATGATGTTGTACTGGCCGTCCTTGCCGGTGATGTTGTCCAGCAGGCCGAAGTCGCTGAACGGGTTGCCGACGATGTGGCTGAAGCCGGAGGCACCCTGCTGGCCCATGTTGTAGCCGTAGAGCACCCACAGGACGCTGATCAGGGCGAGGGCGCCGAAGCTCAGCATCATCATGGAGACGACGGACTTGGCCTTGACCAGGCCTCCGTAGAAGAACGCCAGGCCGGGCGTCATGAAAATGACCAGAGCCGCTGAGATCAGCAGCCATACGTTGTCGGCGGTCATACCTACCTCTTCGAGTAGCTCGTGTGGAGTGGAACGGCACCGCTCCCCGAGAACTACGGGCACCGCATTGCGCCGCACACTCTCGACCGGAGGTGACAACTGGCCGCATGACGTGTTTCGTCGGTGTAACAGAACGTCCGAGGCGCTCCGTCGCCCTCTCAGCCGGTCGTACGCCGACGGGGCTTCGTCATCGCGACGGTGCCCTCCACCGGCTCCTCACCGGGTCGGATCGAGAAGCCGTTCCTGCGGTAGAAGCGCTGGTTGCGCAGGCTACGGCCGCCGGTGAAGAGCCAGAAGCGGGAGGCCTCGGCGGGCGCGACGGCCTGGATGTGGTCGAGCAGGACCCGCCCGAGCCCACGACCCTCGAGATCCGGAGCGACGCAGAGCCGACCGATGTTCCAGCTGCCGTCGTCCTCCAGCCGCGCCCGGACAGAGCCGACCATCCGCCCGCCGGAACGCACCACCCACGTCTGCCAGACGTCGAGGTTGGCCCGCACCTCGTCGAGCGACTCGCGCAGCGCCGGAACGTTGAGATCCTCGTTCTCGAGGGCGACCGAGACCCAACACGCTCGCATGAGGGTCATCAGCTCACCCGCGTCACCCCGCCTGGCCGGCACGACATCCCATTCGGTGGCGGCGTGCTCCGGGGCGAGCAGGTCGGGTCGGCGCTCGGCCGTCCGCTCGAGCTGCTGCTGGCGCCGCCAGGCGGCGATCCTCCCGTGGTCACCCGACAGCAGGACCGACGGCACCTCGCGGCCCCGCCAGACCGACGGCTTGGTGTAGACGGGGTACTCGAGGAGGCTCGCACCCCCGCCGACGGCATGGGACTCCTCGACGAGACTGTGGGCGTTGCCCATGAAGCCGGGGATCAGGCGTACGACCGCCTCGGTGATCGCCAGCGCGGCGACCTCTCCGCCGTTGAGCACGTAGTCACCGAGGCTGATCTCGCGGACCTCCGCGACGTCGCGCGCATGGTCGAGGACGCGCTGGTCGATGCCCTCGTAGCGCCCGCAGGCGAAGACCAGCCGCTCGCGGCCGGCCAGCTCATGGGCCAGCTGCTGGGTCATCGGCTCGCCGCTCGGCGTGGTGAAGACGATCGTCGTGCCCGAGTCGACGCCGAGCTCCTCGAAGGCCGCACCGAAGGGCTCCGGCTTCATCACCATGCCGGCGCCGCCGCCGTACGGCGTGTCGTCGACGGTCCGATGCCTGTCGGTCGTCCACGAGCGGAGGTCGTGGACGTGCAGCTCGAGCAGGCCCTTCTCGACGGCCTTGCCCGGCAGGCTGAGCTGGAGCGGCTCGAGGTAGGCGGGGAAGATCGTGAGGTAGTCCAACCTCACGGCTGCTGCTCCTCGGCCTCGTCCGCGTCGTCCTCGGGGAGCGGCCTGACCAGGCCGGGGCGGTCGGCGATCTCCACGCGCGCGGCGGCGAGGTCGACGGTCGGCACCAGGGCCTTCACGAACGGGATCAGCACGTTGCGTCGGCCCAGCGCTTCTGTGGTGCGCAGCTCGAGGAGGTCCTGCGCGCCGCCGTGGACGAGACCGGTGACCTCGCCGAGGTGCGCGCCTTGCGTGTCGTAGGCCGCAAGGCCGACGAGCTGGTGGTCGTAGAACTCGTCCGGATCCTCGGGCGTCGCGTCCGCCGGGATGTCGGCGTACAGCAGGACACCGCGGGCGGCCTCGGCGGCGGTGCGGTCGGGGACCTCCGCGAACTGGAGCTGCAGGACGCCACCGTGCCAGCGCAGGGCCTCCACGGTGAGCTGCCTCGGGGCGAACGCCGAGCCCTTCGGCGCCTCGGCCTTGAGCTTCGCCCCCTGGACGAAGCGGCGCTCGGGCTCGTCGGTGCGGACGTCGACCGTGACGTGCCCGCGAAGGCCGTGCGGCTTGCCGATGCGGCCGACGAGCACCTCGATGGATTCAGTCACAGGGTGATCCTCCCAAATGCGGGACGGCCCCCTCCACTCGGGAGAGGGCCGTCCTTGCGGTCTTGCTTCAGCGACGCTTGTCCACGTCGACGAAGTCGATGCGCGCACCGTCACGCCCGGAGAGGGCGTTGATGACGGTGCGGAAGGCGCTCGCGGTGCGACCGCTGCGGCCGATCACCTTGCCGAGGTCGTCGGGGTGGACCCGAACCTCCAGGATCGAGCCGCGACGGAGCTGCTTGTCGCGGACGACGACGTCGTCGGGGTGGTCGACCACACCTCGGACGAGGTGTTCCAGCGCCTCGGCGAGCATCAGAGACCCGAATCCTCAGGCTGGACCTCGCCGGCCTCGGCCTCGATGGCGTTCTTGTTCTCGGGAGCCTCGGCGTCCTGGTCAGCAGGCGCCTCGGTCTTCTTCTTGCTCTTGGCGGTCACCGCGGCGAGCTCAGGCTCGGAGTGCGCCTCGGCGAGGGCCTTGTTGAAGAGGTCGAGCTTGTCGGCCTTCGGGGCCGCGACCTTGAGGGTGCCCTCGGTGCCCGGGAGACCCTTGTGCTTCTGCCAGTCACCGGTGATCTTGAGCAGGACCTCGACGGCCTCGGTCGGCTGGGCGCCGACGCCGAGCCAGTAGGCGGCGCGGTCGCCGTTGATCTCGATGAAGGAGGGGTCCTCCTTGGGGTGGTACTTGCCGATCTCCTCGATGACCTTGCCATCGCGCTTGGCGCGGGAGTCGACGACGACGATGCGGTACTGCGGGACGCGAATCTTGCCGAGACGCTTCAGGCGGATCTTGGTAGCCACGAGTGTGGTGTTCCTTTTCGTAAGTAGGTTGAGTTCGTCGGCGCTCAGGTGGGGAACACCGGCACGTCGGATCTCGGATGGGCACTGCCACGGTTGGTGAGAGGGGCCGACCGAGCAGGACTCAACAGAGAATCTTGCCAGAGCAGGCAGCAGCCGTGAAATCAGTGCCGGACGCGGCCCCGCAGCACGATCGCCGCGGGGCGCTCGGCGGTGACGGAGAGGTCCGCGAGCGGGTCGCGGTCGTAGACCACGAAGTCGGCCTCGGAGCCCTCGGCGAGGTCGGGGGTGAAGCCGAGCCACTCCCGCGCCCGCCAGCTGGCCGCCCCCAGGACGTAGTCGCTCGGGAGACCGAGGCCTGCAAGCGCGGCGATCTCCTTGTGCAGCGTCCCGTGCTGCTGGATGGCCGCGCCGTCCGAGCCGGCGTAGAACGTCACGCCCGCCTCGTGGGCCGTCATCAGCGTCTCGCGACGCCGGGCGTAGAGGTCGTCCATCGTGCCGGCGTACGCCGGGAACTTCGCCTCCGCCGCGGCGGAGAGCTGCGGGAAGAGCTCGAGCTGGGCGACGGTCGGCACCAGCGCGATGCCCTTCTCCCCCATCGCCGCCGCCAGCTCCGGCGTGAGACCGCTGCCGTGCTCGATGCAGTCGATGCCCGCGTCGATCAGCCCGGGCAGCACCTCGGTCCCGAAGCAGTGCGCCGTGACCTTCGCCCCTGCTGCGTGGGCCGCATCGATCGCCGCCCGGAACTCCTCGGCGCTGAAGCTCGGCCTGAGGTCGCCCTCGGCGCGGTCGATCCAGTCGCCGACGAGCTTCACCCAGCCGTCGCCCCGCCGCGCCTGACGTGTGACCGTCTCGACCAGGGACTCGGGCTCGACCTCGTCGGCATAGCCGGGCATGTAACGCTTGGTGCGCGAGATGTGGCGGGCTGCCCGCACGAGCCGCGGCAGGTCCTCACGCTCCTGCACCCAACGGGTGTCCGAGGCCGAGCCGCAGTCACGGATGAGGAGCGCTCCCCCGTCCCGGTCGGCGATCGCCTGTGCCTCGGTCTCCTCGCGGCTCACGGCACCGCGGGGCCCGAGGCCGATGTGGCAATGGGCATCGACGAGGCCGGGGACGATCCAGCCGCTGGCCGCGAGCTCCGCGCCGGGTTGAGACTCATACGTGACGCGGTCGCCGACGACGAAGAGGTCGCGGACCTCGCCGGACGGGAGGACAGGGCCGTGGAACCTGAGCGCGCTCACGCTCGCACGCTAGCGAAGGAGGCCGAGCAACCAGGTGGAGGGCCGGGTGTCGCCGAAGGGGGCGACGTTGGCGCCCAGCGCCCTGTCAGAGGTCACGACCGTGACGCGGTCACCCCGCTCGTGGGCGGTCCTGGCCTGGGTGACGATCATCGAGTCGCCGTCCTTGGGAGCGTGCACGACCCGCATCCCCGGTGTCTTCGAGGCGGGTACGCCGGCCTTGGCCTGTCCCTCGAGGACGAGGACGATCAGGTCGGCCTCGAGGTGGGCGGCGCAGAGGTCGTCGTACAGCTTCGAGGCGGCACCCGCCCGGTCGTTCCACCAGCCGTTGGGCGTGGCACCGACGACGTTGGCCCCGTCGACGATCAGGACCGTAGGCACGGCTACTTGAGGAACTTCGAGAAGTCCGCGGGCAGGTCGAGGTTCTTCAGGGCGTCGGCGTAGTCGGTCTCCCCCTGCGTGCCGAAGGGGTTGGCCTTGGCGGCCGGGGCGGTCGCCTTCGTCGCGGCCTGCTGAGCGGCCTTGGCGGGGTTGCCCGAGCGGCGGGCGCCCTTGCCCTTCTTCTGCTGCGGGGCCTGCTTCGCGCCCGCACGCTTGCCGAACCCGGCGCCGGGAGCGCCCGGCATGCCGGGCATCCCACCGCCGGAGGCAAGCTGCTTCATCATCCGCGCCGCCTCGGTGAACCGCTCGACGAGCTGGTTGATGTCGGAGACCGCGCGGCCCGAGCCGCGGGCGATGCGGGTGCGGCGTGAGCCGTCGAGCATCTTCGGGTTGGCGCGCTCGGCCGGCGTCATGGACTGGATGATCGCCTGGATCCGGTCGATCTCCCGCTCGTCGAAGTTGGCGAGCTGCTCCTTGAACTGGCCCATGCCGGGCAGCATCCCCATCAGCTTGCTCATCGAGCCGAGCTTCTTGAGCTGCTGCATCTGCACGAGGAAGTCGTCGAGGGTGAACTCGCCGGAGCCGATCTTCTCGGCGGCCTTGGCCGCCTCCTCGGCATCGAAGGCCTTCTCGGCCTGCTCGATGAGGGTGAGCATGTCGCCCATGTCGAGGATCCGGCCGGCCATGCGGTCGGGGTGGAAGAGGTCGAAGTCCGTCATCTTCTCGCCGGCGGAGGCGAACATGATCGGCTTGCCGGTGAGGCTGACGATGGACAGCGCGGCACCACCGCGGGCGTCACCGTCGAGCTTGGTGAGCACGACGCCGTCGTAGCCGACGCCGTCGAGGAACGCCTGGGCGGTCGTGACCGCGTCCTGGCCGATCATCGCGTCGACGACGAAGAGGACCTCGTCGGGGTTCGTCGCGGACCGGATGTCCGAGGCCTGCTGCATCAACTCGGCGTCGATGCCGAGACGACCGGCGGTGTCGATGATGACGACGTCGTGGAGCGTCCGCTTCGCCTCGTCGACACCGGCACGGGCCACGTCGACGGGGTTGCCGACGCCGTTGCCCGGCTCGGGGGCGAAGACCTTGACGCCGACCTTCTCGCCGTTGACCTGGAGCTGCTTGACGGCGTTGGGGCGCTGCAGGTCGCACGCCACCAACAGAGGCGACTTGCCCTGGTCCTTGAGCCACAGCGCCAGCTTCGCCGCGAGGGTCGTCTTACCGGCACCCTGGAGGCCGGCGAGCATGATGACCGTCGGACCGTTCTTGGCATACCGCAGGCGGCGGGTCTCGCCACCGAGGATCGTCACGAGCTCCTCGTTGACGATCTTGACGATCTGCTGGGCGGGGTTCAGCGCCTGGCTGACCTCGGCACCGCGGGCGCGCTCCTTGACCGCTGCGACGAACTCCTTGACGACCGGGAGCGCGACGTCGGCCTCGAGCAGCGCGATGCGGATCTCGCGCGCCGTGGCGTCGATGTCGGCCTCGGAGAGCCGGCCCTTCCCCCGCAGGGACTTGAAGGTCTCGGCCAGCCGGTCGGAGAGAGTCGCGAACACGAGAGCGAAGTTTACGTGGAGTCGCCCGAGAGTGCCGCACGGACGGCATGGGCCGCCTCAGCGGCACGCTGGTCCCCCAGCGCTCCGGCGTGCGCCTCCTGCACATAGAAGACGTCCACCGCCTGCGGCCCGAGCGTGTCGACATGCGCCGAGCGGACCGTCATGCCGAGCGCAGCCAGGGCATGGCAGACGAGGTAGACGATGCCCGGCCGGTCGGCCGTCCGGACCTCGATCACGGTCGACTGGGTGCTGGCCTCGGGACGCACGACCACCGAGGGGGCAAGTGGGTCGGGCCCCGTCGGCCTGAGCCGCGCCGCCGCATCGACCCGGCCCTCACTGATCGCCTCGAAGCCACTGCGCAGGACCGCCGCGTCGACACCCTCCTCGGCGAGGTCCCAGACGGAGACGGCGTACGGCGGCTGGGCCCAGGCCCGGGCTGCGCGGACCTTGAGCCGCTGGAAGGCGAAGGTGGCGGCAGTGTCGGCCAGGAGGCCGACGCGGTCGGCGCCGATGACGGTGACGCGCTCGCCGTCGGGGTGGCGGAGCACCTCGAAGGAGGTGCCCCCCTTCTTCACGCTGCGGGGGATCTCCACATCGTCGGAGAGCACCGCCGGCAGCGACGCACCACCGGCGAGCGCGGCCCGGGCACGCCGGGAGAGGTCGAGGATGAGCGAGGCCCGCCAGGAGGACCAGGCCTTCGTGCTCGTCGCTCGCGCGTCGGCCTCGGTGAGCGCGGTGAGCAATGCGAGCGCCTCGGCGTTGGTGACGTGTGCGGTGATCGCCGCGACGGTCGCCGGGTCGTCCGGGTCACGCGTGGTCGCCGTCGTGGAGAGCAGCAGGTGCCAGCGGACGAGGGTCTCGATCAGGTCGACCGCCTCGTCGTCGAAGCCCCACCGGATCGCGACGTCCCGGGCGATGGGCGCACCGGCCACGCTGTGCTCGACCAGGCCGCCCTTGCCGATGTCGTGCAGCAGCGCAGCCACCATCAGGACGTCGGGACGGGCGACGTGACGGATCAGGGAGGAGGCCTCGACACAGGTCTCGATGACGTGACGGTCGACGGTGAAGCGGTGGATGACGCTGGCATGCGGAAGCAGCCGGATGGCCTCCCACTCCGGCAGGATCCTCATCAGAGCGCCGGTCTCGTCGAGCGTCTCCCAGACCGGGAGCAGCCCTCGGCCGGCGGCGAGCAGCCGCACGAGGAGCTGGCGCGCCTCCTGGCTCCACACGCCCGTCGGCGGCGGCGTCTGGGCCGAGAGGCGCGCGACCGTCGGCGGCGCGAGGATCACGTCGTTCTCGGCGGCCAGCGCCGCCGCGCGGAGGAAGAGGAGCGGGTCGCGCCTCGGATCCGCACCCTTGGCGAGGACGACCTCGCCCGCCGACATCGCGACGCCCGTACCTAGCGGCGTCAGCTCAGGACGTCGCGGTGCGGCGGCGCGCGGACGGCTGAGGACGGCGTCGACGCGGCGCCACGTCAGGTTGGAGAGGTGCCTGATCCGGCGACCGACCTGCCGGATGTGCCGCTGCGCGGCCCGCTCGTCAGGCAGGCCCAGCCGCTCGGCGAGCGGTGCCCACAGCTCGGGCGTGATCCGGTCCGTCGCCCGGCCGGCGAGGTCGTGGACGTGGTCGCGGATGTCGAGCAGGTCCTGGCGCCGGGGTTCGAGGTCCGTGTGCGGCACGTCGACCAGCCACGTCGCGACGATCGCCTTGAGGATGGTGGCGTCCCGCAGCCCGCCGGCGGCCTCCTTGAGATCCGGGACGCTGACGTGCGCCAGCTCGCCGATCATCGCGTGCCTCTGCTCGACCAGTTGCCGGAGCTCGGGCAGCCGTTCGCGTGCCTGCCGCCGCCAGTGCGCGAGCACCTCGCTGCGCAACCGCAGGCTCAGGCTCGCGTCACCCGCGAGGTGGCGCACGTCGAGCAGCCCCAGCGCCACCCGTACGTCAGCGCCGGCCGCCTCGAGCATCTCGGGGAGAGACCGGACGGAGTGGTCGAGCTTCGCGCCCGAGTCCCAGATGGGGTACCAGAGCTTCGTGGGGAGCTCGCCGAGCTCGACGCCCTCCTCGTGGACCAGCACGACGTCGAGGTCCGAGAACGGCGCGAGCTCGCCGCGGCCGTAACCACCGACCGCGACGAGCGTCGCGCCTTGCGTGAGACCGGCGTTGTCGCCGTACGCCTGCTGGCAGAGCGCGTCGGCCTGGGCCGTGCGCGCTGCCCGTTCAGTTGTCGTCACCTCGAGAGACGAACCGTCAGATCGCCGCTTCGTCCTTGTCGCCGGTACGCACGCGGACCACGCCCTCGATGCTGGTCACCCAGACCTTGCCGTCGCCGATCCGACCTGTCTGGGCGCTGCCGACGATCGCGTCGACGACACCCTCGGCATCGCCGTCCGGGACGACGATCTCGATCCGGATCTTGGGGACCAGCGCGACGTCGTACTCGGCGCCCCGGTAGACCTCGGTGTGACCCTTCTGCCGGCCGTAGCCACTGACCTCGCTGACCGTCATGCCGGTGACACCGACGGCCTCGAGGGCGACCCGGACGTCCTCCCACTTGTGCGGCTTGATCACCGCGGTGACGAGCTTCATGCGGACTCCTCCAGAGTTAGGGGCTCAGAGTGCGGCGGCGTCGCGGTCGCCCGTGCGGACCCGGACGACGGTCTCGATGCTGCTGACCCACACCTTGCCATCACCGATGCGACCGGTCTGTGCGGTCTTGACGATCAGGCCGACCACGTCGTCCGCGTCACCGTCCTCGACCACGATCTCGATCCGGATCTTGGGTACGAGCGCGATGTCGTACTCGGCACCACGGTAGACCTCGGTGTGACCCTTCTGGCGGCCGTAGCCGCTGACCTCGCTGACCGTCATGCCGGTCACGCCGAAGGTCTCGAGGGCCTCGCGGACGTCCTCCCACTTGTGCGGCTTGATCACCGCCGTCACCAGCTTCACGAGAGGACTCCGGTGCCGGCGGCGATGTCGTAGGCGGTCTCACCGTGCTGGTCACCGTCGATGCCCTCGACCTCGGCCTCGGCGGTGACCCGCCAGCCGATCGTGTACTTGATGGCCAGCGCGATGATCGTGGTCAGGACACCGGTCCACACGATGGTGAAGAGGACCGCCATGAACTGGGTGCCGAGCAGGTCGAGGCCACCGCCGTAGAAGAGGCCGTCCAGGCCCTGCGGAGCGCCCTTGGTGCCGACGAGGCCGATCATGAGGGCACCGACCACACCACCGACGAGGTGGACGCCGACGACGTCGAGGGAGTCGTCGAACTTCAGCCGGTACTTGAGGCCGACCGCGACGGCGCAGAGGCCACCCGCGACGACACCGATGATGAGCGCGCCCCAGATGTCGACCGCACCACAGGACGGCGTGATCGCGACGAGGCCGGCGACGATGCCCGACGCCGCGCCGAGGGCGGACGCCTTGCCGTGCACGAGGCGCTCGACCACGAGCCAGGCCAGCATCGCGGCCATCGTGGCGAGGGTGGTGTTGAGGAACGTCGCACCGGTCTCACTCATGAACTGGGTGGCGCCGATGTCCTTGCCGGAGTCGTCGACGGTGCCGTTGTAGAAGACGATCGAGCCGACGTTGAAGCCGTACCAGCCGAACCACAGCAGGCCGGCACCGATCATGGTGAGCGGGAGGCTGTGCGGCTTCATGGCGTCGCTCATGAAGCCGACGCGCTTGCCGATGACGAGCGCCAGGACGAGTCCGGCGATACCGGCATTGATATGGACGACCGTGCCACCGGCGTAGTCGAGCGCGGCCCACTTGCCGACGAGCCAGCCGCCACCCCAGACGTTGTGCGCGACCGGGAAGTAGCAGAGGGTCACCCAGATGCCGATGAAGACGAGCCAGGCGCTCAGCTTCACGCGGTCGGCGATGGCGCCGGAGATGAGCGCCGCGGTGATCACGGCGAAGGTCAACTGGAAGGCGACCCAGAGGTACGTCGACCCGGTGCCGGTCGGGTCGTCGACCGACCAGGTCTCACCGTTGAGGCCGAAGCCCTTGAAGACGGCACCGATCAGCTTGCCGTTGCCGAAGCCGTTGGCGTCGTCGAGACCGGACATCGACCAGCCCCACAGCACGTAGATGATGCCGATCAGGCCCATGGCCGTGAACGACATCATCATCATGTTGAGTACGGACTTCGAGCGGCTCATGCCGCCGTAGAACAGGGCGAGCGCCGGCGTGGTCATCATCAGGACCAGCGCGGTGGCCACGATGAAGAAGGCGTAGTAGCCGTCCACGGAACCTCCAGGAGAAGTGTCTGCGGTGTGCCGACCCCGTCTCACGGACGGGGCGGTCCACCCTCACGGGCCCTCACCTTGGTGGCCCTACGTTTCAGTGCCGGGCGTCACATGTTTCGGACATGTAACAGGTTTGGGGAGGCGGTCCGCCGTCACCCGGCCCGACCGGAGCACCGGGAGGTGACGCCACGCTAGGATCCGACCCTGATGACGCCGCACGACGAGATCGCCAAGCTCCGCGAGTCGCTCAGGCTCACGCAGGCGGAGTTGGCGCAGGCGCGCTCGCGGCTCGAGTCACTCATGGAGCCCCGCGCCGCCGCGGACGAGGCCGCGGCCAACGCGCACCGGCTCGCTGAGGCGACGGCGACGGGTCTCGCGGCGATCAGCTCCTCGGGGTCCGGACTGCGCGGCTGGGTGAAGCGGCGGCTCTTCCGCTACCTGCCCAACGACGAGGAGACGCGCGACATGCGGACGCTGGCGGCCTCGCCGCTCTTCGACGCCGCGTGGTACCTGCTCAGCAACCCGACGGTGGCGGCCAGCGGGCTCTCACCCGAGCTGCACTACCTGCGCCTCGGGGCGGCGAAGAACTACGACCCCGGGCCGCACTTCCGGACCCGCGCATACCGCGACTCCCATCCCGACATCGGAGACGACAACCCGCTGCTCCGCCACCTGCGCGGGGCCGACACCGCATGACGGAGAAGGCCGTCTCGCTCCAGGAGCTGACCGCCCTGCCGGCGGCTCGCCGCCGTGAGGTCGAGCGCCGTCTCGTCGGACCCCTCTTCGACGCGGTCTTCTACCTCGAGAGCTATGCCGAGGTCATGAAGCGGGACGGGCTCAGCGACCCGCTCGACCACTTCCTCGGCGCCGGCTGGACCCAGCTGCTCAAGCCGCACGCAGGCTTCGACACGTGGTGGTACTGGGTCACCCATCTCGACCCGGGCACGGAGACGATCAACCCGGCGGTCCACTACGCAGTGGTCGGCCACGCCGCGGGCCTGCCCATCGGGCCCGGCCGCATCCGCCAGGAGGACGGGGTCCGGCTCGACCCCTCCCACCCTGTCCGGCGAGCGATCCTCTTCGCAGGCTTCGACGCGGAGAGTGTGGTCGACGACGTCGTCGTACTCATGGTCGCGGAACTCGCCCGCTGGGGTGACGTCTTCTACCTGGCGGACAACTGGCTCCCTGAGCACGAGCTCGACAAGCTGCGCCCGCACACCCGCGGGGCGTGGGCCGTGCGGCACGCGTCGTACGACTTCGGTTCCTACGCGATGCTCGCCCGAGATCTCGTCGGCTGGGAGCGGCTCGAGGAGTACGACGAGGTGTTGTTCGTCAACGACAGCACCTTCCTCCTCCGGCCACTCGACGAGGTCTTCACCACCATGGCCGACCGGGACTGCGCCTGGTGGGGACTTCAGGCCACCAAGGGCCTGGTCAGCACCGCCCATCAGCCGACCACGTCATTCACCGAGCCGATCGCCGTCGATCGCGTGCGCAATGAACTGCTCGACCTGTGGGAGCAGGACCCGGAGTACGACTTCCACGTCGGCTCCTACTTCCTCGCGTTCCGCCGACCGGTCCTGAACGATCCGATCTTCCGCAAGCTGGTCGACTCCATCCACCCCCAGCGCAGCAAGCGCAACGTGGTGATGAAGTACGAGGTCGGCCTGACCCACGTGCTGCTCGGGAGGAGCCACCGGTTCGACACCCTCGTGCCGGCGGTACACCCGCTCCATCCGCTC
This sequence comes from Nocardioides sp. Kera G14, assembly GCF_020715565.1. Taxonomy (NCBI): domain Bacteria; kingdom Bacillati; phylum Actinomycetota; class Actinomycetes; order Propionibacteriales; family Nocardioidaceae; genus Nocardioides; species Nocardioides sp. Kera G14. The sequence continues at coordinate 2,295,791 of NZ_CP085839.1, forward strand.
TTCACCGCGACGCACTTCACGCTCATCGCCCGAGGCTTCCCCCTGCTCAAGCGATATCTCCTCGCGCAGAACCACTACCACGTTCCGGATCTGGGCGATTGGAAGGAGCGGGTCCTCGAGCTCGTTCCGACCGCTCCGGTCGACCTCTTCGAGGCAGCGCTGGTGCGGACCACCCCCGCCGACCGTCTCGCGCAGAGTCTCAGCGTCCCGGCCGACGCGAGCGGCGTCGGCAAGCGGCCTGCTCTGGTCCGGAGCGGGGCGTTCCGCCGCATGGACGCCAAGCGTGCAAAGGACCCCGCCGTCTGGGTGTTCGCCGCTGACCCGCGGACCGGCCGTCTCCCTCCGAGTCTCCGTGCCGTCCTCCACCACGTCGCCGACGATGACACGTTGACGAAGGTGGTGCTGACCCGCGGCCGGCGTCTCGACCTCCGGGGCACCAACCTCGTGACGGTCCCCGTGATCGACCCGCGCAGCCGCGACGAGCTCTATCGCGCCGGCGTCATCTTCACCGGGACGCCTCCCCAGAGCGCCGTCCGGGCGCCGATCAGCGTCGACCGTCACGTCATCGTCGGCCTGCGTGACGGGTTCACCCTCACACCCACCGGCGGGATGACGGCGAAGGCGGTCGATCCCACCGAACTGGAGCATCCACAGCCCGACGAACCGACGGTGTGGTTGCACGAGTTCGCCGACGCACCTCTGACCGGGTTCGCCACCAGCTCGGACGCCGACCAGATCCTCGCCGCGAACCACCACTCCCCAGCCCTCTACGGCCGGGGTTGGCGGACGGGCATCCCGGCCCATGACTTCCTGACCATGCCCGTCGACTCGCTGCCCGACGAACTGCAGGAGGAGTACCTGCGGCTCCGCGCCGAGGCGGCGGGTCGCCGCATCGTGCTGCTCATCCCGGAGGAGGCCATCAGCCCGGGCGAGGCGGCGGAACGGTACTCTGCGGCCTTCGTCAGTGGCCTGCGGAGCCTCCTGATCCGTCATGACGCCGTCCTCGCCATCCGGGAGCCGTACGGCGACCTCCACCGCGGCCACACCGCACTGCTCGCTGACAAGGTCGACGCAATCGACGCCTCGTTCCTGCGATACGGCTCGACGAACGCCGTACTGCGGGCGGCTGACCTGGTGTGGACCGACGTCCACGGCGCGGCCCTCGACGTCACCGTCCGCGGGACCGCCGTCGTGAGCCACCGGCCCGCGGGCCAAGCGACCGAGCCCACGGTCTACGACCTCGACCATCTCTTCCCGGGGCCGGTCACACACGACGCGGAGTCCCTCCTGACCCATCTCGACGCGGCGCTGGATGCGCACGGCGAGGTGCCGACGCCGCGCTACGAGCGGTTCCGCGACCTGTTCCTCGACTTCCGGGATGACCGGAGCGCCGAACGTGTCGTCGAGCGGACCCGTGCCGCGACGAGGGAGGGGTCGGCGTGATGGACCTCGCCCGGTTCGAGGAGGCCTGGTCGGCGTTCGCGTCGCGGTGGGCCGCCGCGGCACCCGCCGAACGCACGGCGCTCGTCGGCGACGTACTGAAGGAAGGTCTGCAGCCAGGCGGTGATCACGATTCTCCGGCGCCGACCGAGTCGGATCGGCGCGCGTGCGAGATGGACATCGTCAAGGCGTCGGGTCTCTTCGACGCCATCGGCTACCGCATGCACCTCGCACGCGTCGGTGGGAAGCTGACAGGCCGACTCCCGCTCGAACACTTCTGCGACCGCGGCTGGACGTACCTGAACAACCCGACCGCTGACTTCGACCTGTGGTGGTACTGGTCGGAGTACCTCGATCCGACGTCCGAGGGAATCAACCCGTTCCTGCACTTCCTCATACTCGGCCGACACCACGGGCTCCTCCCGACCCAGCCCACCGAGCCCGTCCGGCACGAGGCTCCCCCGCTGGCCGCTGACACCCGCCGCGCCTGCCTCTTTGCAGGCTTCGACCGCGACGGCATCGTCGACGAGTACGTGATCGACTACGTCCGCGAGCTCTCCCGGCACGCGGACGTCTACTACCTGGCGGATGGCTTCGTCTCCACCGACGAGCTCGCCAAGCTGGACGGACTCGCGACGGCGGCCTGGGCCGAGGCGCACGGCGGCGACGACTTCGGTTCCTACGCGCTGCTGGCGAGCCACTACGTGGGATGGGAGCGCCTCGAGGGGTACGACGAGGTCCTGTTCGCCAACGACAGCTGCTACCTGGTGCGGCCGCTCGACGGCGTCTTCGCCCGGATGACCGGCGTGCGGACGGACTGGTGGGGGCTCCAGGCCGCGAAGCTCGACTTCGACCGGGCCCACGGCGCCACCGACCCGATTCCGCTCGAGCGGGGGAAGGTCTATCGCACCGGCGCCGAGCCGTGGGGGCCGCACTGCCGGCTGCACGTCGGCTCCTACTTCCTGGCGGTGCGGAGACGCGTCCTCACCGACCCGGGATTCCGACGCCGGCTGACGGCCGTCGCGGCCCAGTCGCAGCGGACGAAGTCAGTCCTCAAGTACGAGATCGGCCTCAGCGACCATCTCATCCGTCGAGGCTTCGACTTCCGCACCTGGTCCGATCAGCTCCACCCGTATCACCCGCTCTACACGAACGAGTACTTCACCCTGCTCGACCATGGCTTTCCGCTGCTGAAGCGCGACCTCCTGGGAGAGAACCCGTGCGCGACACCCGACCTGCTCACGTGGAAGTCACGCATCCGCGCGTCGGTGCCTGACGCGCCGGTCGACATGTTCGAGCGCAACCTCGTCCGTGCCGCCGACGCCGACAAGCTCGAGCTGAGCTTCTCCTTCGTCCGCGAGCCCGACGGGTCGATCCGCAGCGACGTCCCGCTGACGTTCCCCGAGTTCCGCAGGCTCGAGGCCCGGACGCCGACGTACGACCACTGGTGGGCCTTCCCGGTGTGCGCCTACGAACACACCTTCGCCGGGAACGAGCGGGCCGTCTTCGAGGAGGTGAAGGACGACCCGTCGATCAGGAAGGTGATCCTGACCCGGTCCCGGCGTGTGTACGCCGAGGGCGAGAACGTCGTCGTCGTGCCACTGCTCAGCCGGAGCGGTCAGGAACTCCTGGCGCGCTGCGGCCAGATCTTCGTCAAGCACGGTCCACGGATCAACGCCCACTGGCCGGTGCCGCCGACGACGCACAACTTCATCAACCTCTGGCACGGCACCCCCCTCAAGCGGTTCGGGTCCGCGGCGGTGAGCATCTCCGAGAGCCTCGAGCGCGCCATGCAGCGCAACAACGGCGGCAGCCGGGTCGTGATCGCCTCGAGCAGGATGGACCGCCTCGCCATGGCGGCGGCCTTCGCACCGCTCGGGTTCCCCGACGTCTGGACGACCGGCCTGCCGCGCAACGACTTCGTGATGCGACCGGACGACGAGCTGCCGGCCGACCTGCGAGACACGATCACGCAGCTGCGAGGGGAGATGGCCGGGCGCCGCCTGGTGCTCTTCCTCCCGACGTTCAAGGACGGCCAGGCCGACTCCTACTACCACTTCGACGAGGAGGAGGTCACCCGGCTCGCGGCCTGGGCCGAGAGACACAACGCCGTGATCGGCGTGCGTGAGCACATGGCCGACACAGCCCGGACCTACTCCCGGCTGCTCGCCCCGCTCCACCCGATCGACCTGTCGTCCCGCCGCTACCCGGACCTGGAGGTGCTCTACCGCGAGGCCGACGCGTTGGTGAGCGACTACTCCAGCTGCCTCGTGGACTTCATGATCACAGGGCGTCCCGTGATCAGCTTCGCCTACGACCTGGACCGCTACTCCGACCAGGAGCGCGGCCTCTTCTACAGCCTCGAACAGGTGCTGCCCGGCCCCGTGTGCCGGACGTTCGACCAGCTCGAGCAGGCGCTGGACGGCGTCTTCGCCCCCATCGACGAGGCCGCCCGCGAGGAGTACGACTGGCGGCGCCGGATCTTCCACGAGCACGTCGACGACGGTGCCTCCTGGCGGGTCGTGCAACGGGTGAAGGAGCTCTACCTCGGCGAGTTCGCAGCTCGCTCCTGAACCAGAGCCTGCGCGATCTCCACGAGGGTGACCGCGCGGGCGTGGAAGGAGTGGAGTCGACGTACCTCGGCGGCGAGGGCCAGGCGCTCAGCGGTGCTGCCGAAGACGGCGTCGAGGTCGGTGGCGGTGGCGAGCGCGAGCAGCTCCTCGGGCGTGCGATAGGTCTGGACGGCAGGACCGAAGAGTTCGGAGAGGCCGTCGACATGGTCGCTGATCACGCGGGCGCCGCACGCGACCGCGTCGAAGACCCGGTTGGAGATGAAGGCGGCCGCCCGCATGTCGTCCCAGTGGTCATTGAGCACCACCCGCGCCGACCGGTAGGACGAGGGCAGGTCGTCGTTGGCGAGATACGACGCGCGCAGTACGCCGTCGGGCAGAAGCCCCTCCCAGCCGCTGCCGTAGACAGCCGGCCGCAGGCCCACCGCCAGGGCGTCGCCGACGATCCGGCGGGTACGACCGGTTGTGCTGCCGACGAAGAGCAGCTCGCCATCGTCGACCGAGGTCGCGGGGGCGTCGGGGGTGAAGCGCGCCGCGTCGGTCGCCTGCATCAGGGGGTCGATGCGGATCCCCCACTCCGCGCCACGCTGCGCCGCCCAGCCCTCACTGGCGGCCAGGACGCGGTCGTAGCTGGAGAGCTCCTCCGCGGTGACGAGCTCGGGGTGGGAGATCACCCAGGCGATGCTCGCGGGTCCGTCGGTCGCGACGGCGAGCGGCAGGCGTCCCCGGATGAGCAGCTCGACGTCGTCGTGGACCCGGCTGCTGCGCTCGAACTCGCCGCGCCGGTCGATGACCACCTGCTGACCGAGTTCGCGCAGAGCCACAGCGAGCGCATCGGCGAAGTGCGTGTCGCCCCAGAGGTCGCCGGCCGGGCCTGAGACGGCGGGGTTCTTGATCGCCCACCGCAGCGGGCGCGGCGAGGTGTGGAACCGCAGCTCGGGCTCGATCACCGGCTCCGGGACCAGCAGCCGCGGGTCGGCGTCGGGGTCCTTCGACCGGCGCTCGTGGCCGACGACGCGGAACCCGGCCGCGGCCCAGAGCCGCTCGTCGTCGGCAGCCAGCGGCCCGTCTCCCCAGCGGTCGAGCCAGCGTCGGCGGTTCTCCTTGTAGCGGCGATAGCGGCCCTTGCTCCGCGACTCGTGGTGCGTCACCGGCCGGGCGGTCACGACCCGGAACGCCCCCGGACGGGCGGCCTCGATCCGCTGGCAGAGGTCGACGTCCTCCATGCCGTTGACGAAGGCAGGGTCAAAGCCACGGGCCGCCACGACGTCGTCCCAGCGGAGCATCAGCCCCGCGCCGGTGAGGGCGTGGAGCCCGAGCGCGTCGACGGCGGCCGCGTCCTCGATCGGGAAGCCCTGGAGCAGCTGGTGCGGCAGTCCGCCCGTGCTCGGGAACGCCACACCGGCCGACTGCACGGCCCCGCTCGGGTAGATGAGGAGCGGCTGCACGCCGAGCACCCCGGGCTCGTCGAGCCGTGCGAGCAGCGGCTCGAGCCAGCCCTCGGGCACGGTCGTGTCGTTGTTGAGGAAGAGCACGACCGCGCCGTGGGCCGCCGGAAGCGCGGCATCGTTGCCGACCGAGAAGCCGAGGTTGACCGGGCTGCGCAACACCTGCACCTCCTGCCGGTGACGCAGCTCGAGGGCCCGGATGCCGGCCGCGATCTCAGGCCGTGAACCGTTGTCCCAGACGAGGACCTCCAGCGTGCGGCCTGCCGGAGCGCCGGCAGCCGTGACCGTATCGACGGCGGACCACGTCATAGCGAGGTCGTCGTACGTCGGGATGATGACGCTCACCACGGCCTCGTCCTGCTGGCGGGCCGCAAGCTCGTCCCAAGGCAGCGCTGCGTGGACGGCGGCTGCCTCAGGCGGATCGGCTACGGGCCGCTCGACGAGGTCGCGCTGCCTCCGGAGCCAGTCCACGGGGTCGACGTCGAGCCAGTCGTTGATCCGGGCTCCCGCGTCACGGCCGGCGCGGAGGTAGTCGCCCATCGGTCCGTCGGGGTCGCCGAGCGCCTGCGGCCGCTGCGCGAGGTAGTGCTCGACGTCGACCAGAGGGTGCGTCGGGAAGCGCCAGAGCTGACGCTTGAGGTAGATGCCCAGCGGGTCACGGCGGCCGACGCGGGCCTGACGGGCGAGGTCCCAGCGGCCCTTCAGCCACACCGGGTCGACGAGCGGCCCGGGCTGCCAACGCTGGCGGACGCCCTCGGCGAGGTAGTGACGGACGGCCTCCAGGCGGCTGGTGAACGCAGTGTCTGCCTGGCCGGCGTACCACTCCTCGTCGAAGAGGGGGCTGTCCAGCAGCCGCTGCTCGTCCTCGTCCGGCGTCGGAGGAAGGCGCAGGAGGGAGCGGAGCAGGCCCACCCGTCAGCCCAGCAGTGCGTCGACGAAGGCGTCGGGGCTGAAGGGCGCGAGGTCGTCAGGACCCTCGCCGAGGCCGACGAGCTTCACGGGTACGCCGAGCTCCCGCTGCACCTGCACGACGATGCCGCCCTTGGCCGAGCCGTCCAGCTTCGTCAGGACGATGCCGGTGACGGCGACGGCCTCGCTGAAGACCCGGGCCTGGATCAGGCCGTTCTGGCCGGTGGTGGCGTCGAGGACCAGAAGCACCTCGGTGACCGGAGCGGTCTTCTCGATCACCCGCTTCACCTTGCCGAGCTCGTCCATCAGGCCCTGCTTGTTCTGCAGGCGTCCCGCGGTGTCGACGACGACCGTGTCGACACCGGTGTCCAGGCCCTGCTTGACCGCGTCGAACGCGACGCTCGCCGGGTCGCCGCCCTCCGGCCCCCGCACGACGTCGACGCCGACGCGATCGCCCCAGGTCTGGAGCTGGTCTGCGGCCGCGGCGCGGAAGGTGTCGGCCGCCCCGAGGAGGACCGAGTGATCCTCGGCGACGAGGATGCGGGCAAGCTTTCCGACCGTCGTCGTCTTGCCGGCGCCGTTGACGCCGACGACGAGGACCACGCCGGGAGCGCCGTCCGCGCCGCTGATCTGGAGGCGGCGGTCCATCGTCGGGTCGACCAGCGTGACCAGCTCGTCGCGGAGGACGGCACGAGCATCGCCGGGGCCCTCGACCCGCAACCGGGTGCGCAACCGCTCGGTCAGTTCCTGCGTCGGGGCCACGCCGATGTCGGCGGTGAGCAGGAGGTCCTCGACGGACTCCCAGTCGTCCTCGTCGAGCCGGTCACTGGAGAGGAGGGAGAGCAGGCCGCGCCCGAACGCGGTGTTGGAGCCGGCCAGTCGCTGACGCAGCCGCACCAGCCGGGAGGCGGTCGGCTCGGGACGCTCGAGGGTTGGCGTCGTCGCCTGGGGCCGGGCGGGCTCTACCGAGGTCCTCTCCTCCGGCGCGGTCTTCTCCGGCGTGAGAGTCGTGACGCTCCGTGGACGGCGCCGCGTCGCGACGACCAGCCCCGTCGTCAGCGCCACTGCCACCAGCAGAACCACGGCCACCAGGATGAGGATCAAGGTCATGTCCCAATCCAACCAGAGAGCTGCCAGCGTCTCCCTTTCGAGGAGCGCCGCCCGTCAGCGACGTCGACTGGCCTCACACTCAGGCGGGCTCGACCTCGCGCAGACGCTGGCTGATCACCGTCGAGACGCCGTCGCCGCGCATGGTGACGCCGTAGAGCGCGTCGCCGACCTCCATGGTCCGCTTCTGGTGCGTGATCACGAGCAGCTGGCTGTTCTCCCGCAGCTCCTCGTAGATCTCCAGGAGCCGTCCGAGGTTGGTGTCGTCGAGCGCCGCCTCGACCTCGTCGAGGATGTAGAAGGGCGACGGCCGCGCCTTGAAGAGGCTCACGAGGAACGCGACGGCCACCAGTGAGCGCTCGCCGCCCGACAGCAGCGAGAGCCGCTTGACCTTCTTGCCCGCAGGACGCGCCTCGACCTCGATGCCCGTCTCGAGCATGTTCTCCGGGTTGGTGAGGACGAGTCTGCCTTCACCGCCGGGGAAGAGGCGGGCGAAGACGTGGTCGAAGGCACGCTCGACGTCGGCGTACGCCTCGGTGAAGACCTGCTCGACGCGGGCGTCGACCTCCTTGACGATGTCGAGGAGGTCGCGGCGGGTGGAGCGCAGGTCCTCGAGCTGCTCGGTGAGGAACTGGTGCCGCTCCTCCATCGCGGTGAACTCCTCGAGCGCCAACGGGTTGACCCTGCCGAGCATCGACAGGGCACGCTCCGCCGTACGCAGGCGCTTGGTCTGCTCCTCGCGGACGTAGGGGATCGGCGCTGGCGGCTCAGCCTCCGGGTCCGACGAATCGGGCGCGACCGGGATGGGCACCTCCGGCCCGTACTCCGTCACCAGCACCTCGGGGTCGAGGCCGAGCTCGGCGAGGGCCTTCTCCTCGAGCTGTTCGATCCGCATCCGCTGCTGGCTGCGGGCGAGCTCGTCGCGGTGGACGGAGTTGACCAGCTCGGCGAGCTCGCCGTCGAGCCGACGCACGGTCGCGCGTACGTCGAGCAGCTGCTGCTCCCGTCCACGTCGGGCCTCCTCGACGGCCGTCCGGGCCTCGGCCGCGGACTGGATCGCCGTCTCCAGCCGGACGAGCACGTGGGCGACGGCTGCGGAGACGGCCTCGGCGGCGCGTCCCTCCCGGATCAGCCGTTCGCGCTGGGCGATCGCCCTCGCGCGGGCCTCGCGCTCGGCCGCGGCAGCTCGGAGCAGGGCGTCGGCGCGGCCGTGGATAGCGCGTGCCCGCTCCTCGGAGGTGCGGAGGGCGAGGCGCGCATCCATCTCCGCCTGGCGGGCGACGCGGGCGGCCTCCGCGAGCTCCTCCCGGGCGCTGACCGCCTCCTGCTCGGCGTCCTCGTCGCCGGCCTCCTCCGCGTGGGCGAGCCGGGTCTCGAGCTCGGCCAGGCCGGCAAGCGCCTCGGCCTTGGAGGCCAGCACCTGGTTGATCGACTGGGTGAGGCGCTCGGCCTCGCCGCGGGCGGCACGGGCGTGGGCGCCGTACTGCGCGAGCTCCTCGGCGACGGCGGCGAGGGTCGCGTCGGACTCGTGGAGCTTCGCGAGTGCGACGTCGACCCGCTTCTGGGCCTCGAGGCGCTCGGCCTCGAGGCGGGAGATCTCGAAGGTGAGTCGCTCCGAGGAGGCGACGGCCTCGGCGAGCCTCTCGGTGGCCTCGTCGACGGCGGCCTGGATCTCGATCAGGCTCTGTCCGGCAGAGGAGCCACCGGAGGCGAAGTGCGTGCCGAGCAGGTCGCCGTCGCGGGTGACCGCGGTGACCCCGGGGGTGGAGGCCACGAGCGCCCGGGCGGCGTCGAGGTCGTCGACGACGGCGACACGGTCGAGCAGCCGGGCGAGTGCCGGGCGGAGGACCTCAGGGCAGTCGATGACGTCGACGGCGTACGTCGCGCCGCCGCTCATCGTGGGCCAGCCGGAGCTGTCGCCGCTCGCCCCGCCGACGAGCAGCCCGGCGCGGCCGAGGTCGTCGCTCTTGAGCAGGCCGATGGCGGCCACGGCCGCGTCGGGGTCGGTGACGGCCACAGCATCCGCTGCCGAGCCGAGCGCACTCGCGACCGCCGTCTCGTAGCCGCTCCGGACGGCGAGCAGGGCGGCGACAGAGCCCATCAGGCCGGACACCCGGTCGCTCACGGCGAGCAGGGCACCAGCACCGTCCTTGCGGGCCAGGCCGAGCTCGAGGGCGTCCTTGCGTGCCGCGAGTCCGGTGCGGTCGCGGTCGGCCTGGGAAGCCTCCTCGCGGACCTTGGCGAGCTGCTCCTCGATGTCCTCGAGCAACTCGGAGGCGGCCTCGTGCTCCGCGTCGAGGCCCTCCTCCCCCGCGTCGAGGCCGGCGACCTTGGTCTCCAGGGAGGTGAAGTCGCGCTGCGCGCGATCGGCGCGGGCTGTGGCCTCCTCGCGGGCGAGGGTGAGGCGGCCGACCTCCTCGTCCGCGGCAGCGGCGCGGGTACGCAGCGCGTTGACCTGGCCGGTGAGCCGGGCCAGGCCTTCACGGCGGTCCGCGGCCGCACGCTGGAGCGCGGCGACCCGGCGGTCCTCCTCGGCGGCGGCGTCCTCGGCGCTCTTGCGCCTGTTGACCGCCTCGTCCAGCGCTGCGCGATGGGTCGTGACCTCGGCGTCGATCTCTGCCTCCCGCTCCCGTGCGCGAGAGGCCTCGGCCTCGAGCTCCTCGGGGTCGCGACCGGGCTCCACCTCGGGGATCGAGCCGGCGTTGCGGAGGCGCTCGGCGGCCAGCGAGGCCGTGCCACGCAGCCGCTCACGCAGGCCGTTGAGCCCGAACCACGTCTCCTGCGCCTTGGAGAGCGCCGGGAGGTCCTCACGCAGCGCGGCTTCGAGGGCGTTCTCGTTCTCGCGGGCCTCGGCCAGGGCCTTCTCGACCTCCTGCCGGCGGGCGAGGAGGGCCGACTCGTCGGCGAGTTCGGCCTCGAGCGACTGGCGTGCGGTGGTGAGGTCGTCGGCGAGCAGTCGCGCCCGCGCATCCCGTACGTCGGCCTGGACCGTGGCCGCCTGCCGCGCGACCTCCGCCTGCCGGCCCAGCGGCTTCAGCTGGCGGCGGATCTCAGTGAGCAGGTCGTTGAGCCGGGTGAGATTGCCCTCGGTCGACTCGAGCTTGCGGAGCGCCTTCTCCTTGCGCTTTCGGTGCTTGAGGACGCCCGCAGCCTCCTCGATGAAGCCGCGCCGCTCCTCCGGACTCGCGTGGAGGATCGTGTCGAGCTGCCCCTGGCCGACGATGACGTGCATCTCGCGGCCGATGCCGGAGTCCGACAGCAGCTCCTGGACGTCGAGCAGGCGGCAGGACTGGCCGTTGATCGCATACTCCGAGCCGCCGGAGCGGAACATGGTGCGGGAGATCGTGACCTCGGCGTACTCGATCGGAAGCGCGCCGTCGGCGTTGTCGATGGTGAGGACGACCTCGGCGCGGCCCAGAGGGGCACGGCCCGACGTACCGGCGAAGATGACGTCGTCCATCTTCCCGCCGCGCAGGCTCTTCGCGCTGGCCTCGCCCATCACCCAGGCGAGCGCGTCGACGACGTTGGACTTGCCCGACCCGTTCGGGCCGACGATGCAGGTGATGCCCGGCTCGAGCTGGAGGGTGGTGGAGGAGGCGAAGGACTTGAACCCCTTGAGGGTCAGGCTCTTCAGGTACATCCGGGCTCCCCGTCTCAGTCGCGCTGGTGCAGCAGCCTAGCCTGAGCGGGTGCGCTCATTCCTCGTCGTGGTGTCGGCGTTTCTGGTGACGATGCTCGGCACGACGATGCCGACTCCGCTCTACGGCTTCTACCAGGCGAAGCTCGGCTTCGGGCTCACGACGGTCACCGTCATCTTCGCGACCTACGCCTTCGGGGTCCTCGTCGCGCTGCTGGCCTTCGGGCGCTGGTCGGACGTGGTCGGTCGGCGTCCGCTCCTGCTCGCCGGGCTCTGCCTGTCGGCGTTGAGCGACGTGGTCTTCCTGACCGCCGACGCCACGTGGGTGCTCCTGGTCGCGCGGGTCGCCTCCGGGCTGTCGGCCGGCATCTACGTCGGTACGGCGACTGCGGCCGTCCTGGAGGCGGCACCTTCCGGATGGCAGCGCCGGGCGCCGCTCGTCGCGACGGTCGCGAACATCGGCGGCCTCGGCCTGGGGCCGCTCCTCGCGGGCGCGCTGGTCGACGCCTTCGACCACCCGCTGACGATCGCCTTCTGGATCCACCTCGTCATGGCCGTCCTCGTGGGCGTGGCACTGCTGGTCGGCGTACCGGAGACGGTGGAGCGCACACCGGGTGAGCGGCTCTCCTTCCAACGGCCGGACGTGCCGGCGCCGATCGCCCGCACCTTCGTGGGGGCGGCGGCCGCCGGGTTCGCCGGTTTCGCGGTGACCGGGCTGATCATGGCGGTCTCGCCGAAGTTGGTCGCGCTGGCGGTCTCCGACCCCAGCCCGCTGCTGGTCGGCTTCGTGGCGTTCGTGCCGATGTGCGCCTCCGCGCTTGCGCAGGTCGCGCTGACACCGCTCAGCACTCCGGTCGGGATCAACCTCGGCATCGGCCTGCTCGTGCTCGGCCTCCTGATCCTGATCGTCGGTGTCCAGACCGAGGACCTCTGGGTGCTCATCGTGGCCGCCGCGGTCGCCGGCGCCGGTCAGGGGGTCTCCTTCTCCAAGGGGCTCGCGACGCTGCTCGCCCGCGTCGAGCCGCACGAGAAGGCGGGTGTGTCCTCGGCCTTCTTCGTCGTCGCGTACGTCGCCATCTCACTGCCCGTCATCGGCGAGGGTCTCGCGGCGCGGGCCTGGAGCCTGACGTCGTCGGCGACGGTCTTCTCCGGACTGGTCGCGGCGTTGGCGCTCGGTGCGCTGGCGATCCTGGTCCTCGACCAGCGCCGCGAAGCGGCCTAGGCCGCGCGGACCTGTTCGTCCTCGCGGGCGAGCCGGCCGATCTCGCGCCAGAGCGCGGCCAGGCAGATCGCGGCGGAGGCGAAGCCGAACCAGTAGGGCGCGGTGATGCCCCAGTGGTGGGACATCGGCCCGGCGACGGCGGCTCCGAGGACCAGCCCGCCGGTGAGCAGCACCATGTAGACCGAGCCGACCCGGCCCTGAAGGTCGTGCGGGATCAGGCGTTGCGTCACGGAGCTGTAGGTGGCGCCCCAGTAGCCCTCGTGCACGCCGAAGAGGCCGAGCACGACGAACGCCACCCACGCCTGGTCGGTCCACCCCAGCAGCGCCCAGCTCGACGTCTCCCAGACCAGGCCGTAGCGCATGATGTCGCCGATGCTGACGTGCCGCTCGACGAGTCCGTACGTGAAGGAGCCGATCACGCCCCCGACGGCGATCGCGGCGAGCAGCAGGCCGTAGCCGAGGTCGCCCAGGCCGAGCCGCTCGTGGGCGTACAGCACCATCGTCGCCCAGACAGCGCCGTAGGCGAGGTTGAAGCAGACGATCTGGAGGTTGAGCGTCCGAACAGCCGGGTTGTGCCACGCCCACAACCACCCGTCTCGGATCTCCGACACAGGATGGCGCCGGTCGTCCGGCGCGACGCCGTGCGGCGGCAGCGCGAGCTGGGCGAGCAGCACGATCGCGAGACCGGCGCAGACCAGCTGTGTCACGAACGGCACCCACTGCGCCACCACGAAGAGGCCGGCGCCGAGCGGCGGCGCGATCAGCCGGTTGATCCCCATCCAGCCGAACTGGAAGCGCGCGTTCGCGATGCCGAGGTCCACCCTGTCGACGATCATCGGCAGCACGGTGCGCCCGGCGCTCTGGGCCAGCGTGTCGGCGATGCCGAGGGCCAGCATCGTCAGCAGCACCACGACGATCGGCGCCGCACCGAACGCCAGGCAGCCGACCAGCACGGCCAGGACCGCCGCCCGCAGGGCGTTGCCGATCATCATGAGGACACGGCGGTCGTGGCGGTCGGCCAGCATGCCGGCGTACAGACCGAAGGCGAAGCCGGGGAGCCAGTCCAGCAGCGCGGCCAGCGAGACCAGGCGCGCATCATGGGTGCGGCTGGCGACGAGGAGGGGGCCGGCTGCCGTGGCCATGCCGCCGCCGAGCGCGTTGAGCCACGACTGTGCCAGGAGAAGACGAAAGCCGACCCCCAACTGATCGGGTGCGATCAGCGTCAGGAGTCGGCTCATGATCCGGGCAGCCTAGTGCCCGGAAAGGACCGGGTGGATCAGGCGGGCTGGAGCTCCGCCGACTCGGTCGTGGTGGTCATCGAGGCCTCGACGAGCTCGGCCACACGGGCAACCAGAGTGTCGTTCTCAGCCTTGAGGGAGTTCACGAGCTCGGTCAGCTCGGTAACGCGGGCGCGGAGCTTCGCGTTGTCGGTGACGAGGGGGTGGGGAGTCCGCAGATCGGTGGGGAGATGCCCCATCAGTGCCTTGGCCATGACGAGTCCTTCGCGGGGATCGGGGAGTGTGCTGGACCGTCTCGAATCGTCCCACCGAGTGTGAGCTGGGTCAAACCCGCGTCGATTGTCCCGGAACCCATCAGGACCGAGGTCCCGACGCCGATGGAGCTCTCGACCTGGTCACCGAGAGAGGAAGAGGGCCATCACGTGTCGGAGGAAGCGGCGTCTCTCGCCGAGGCATTCACGGCTGCGCTCGATGCCATCCCTGCAGACGAGGTGCAGGCACTCGAGCGCCAGGCGGCCGCGGACCTCCTCGATCGGTCGTTCTATCTCGAGACCAATCCCGCCGTCGCCGAGGCCGGCATGGACCCGGTCGACCACTTCTGCCGGTTCGGCTGGCGCGAGCTGCGCAAGCCGCGACGCGACTTCGACGTCTGGTGGTACTGGGCGAACCACCTCGACCCGAGCCAGGACCGGATCAACCCGCTCCTGCACTACGCCGTGCTCGGCCGCGAGGCGGGACTGGAGGCGCGACCGGACCCGCGTCCCCGGAGCGAGGGCGTCACCTTCACGCCCGGCCAGGTCCGACGCGCGATCCTGTTCGCGGCCTACGACGCCGGCGGCCTGGTCGACGACGCCACGATCCACTTCGTCACCGAGCTCGCCCGACACGGCGACGTCTTCTTCCTCGCCGACTGCTACCTCCACCCCGACGAGCTGGCCAAACTCGCCGACGTGACGGCCGGCGCCTGGTCGGTCCGTCACGGCGCCTACGACTTCGGCTCCTATTCGATGCTCGCCACGGACCTCGTCGGATGGTCGCGGCTCGAGGAGTACGACGAGGTCCTGTTCGTCAACGACAGCTGCTACCTGGTGCGCCCGCTCGACGAGGTGTTTGCCCGGATGGACGCCACGGCCGCCGACTGGTGGGGACTCCAGGCGACGAAGGGCCTCGCAGGAACGGTCCTGGACGACTCGATGAGCCACTTCGCGGAGCCGATCCGGCTGGAGGACGTCGTCAATGAGCGCGTCATCGCCTTCGAGGACAGCCCGGTCTACGACTTCCACGTCGGCTCCTACTTCCTGGCCTTCCGTCGCCCGGTGCTTGACGACCCGGTGTTCCGTCAGCTCATCGGCTCGGTCGCCCGCCAGCCCTCGAAGCTGTTGATCATCCTCAAGTACGAGGTCGGCCTCACCCATCTGCTGCTGGGCCGCGGCCACCGGATGGCCACCTTCATGGAGCACCTGTATCCCTTCCACCCGATCTTCACGGAATGGGCCTTGAGGCTGATCGACAGCGGTTTCCCGCTGCTCAAGCAGTATTTTCTCGAGCACAACCACTACCAGACGCCCGGCCTTGCGGCCTGGCGTGAAAAGCTGCTCGCGCTCGTACCCGAGGCTCGCGTCGACCTGATGCAGGAGCGACTGGACCGCACGGGCGACCACAGCCGGATCGCCCGCAGCTTCGCGGTCCGCCCCCTTCCCAACGGAACGGTCACGGTGCCTCACACCATGAATCCGGACCAGTTCTGGGAGGCCGACGAGGCGACGCCGAAGGATAACCGGCAGTGGACCTTCGTCGTCGACCCCACGACCCACCGACTCTCGGAGAGCAACCTGGCCCTGCTCCACGAGGCAGCCCGTTCCGGCGGGCGGAAGCTGACTGTCCTCACCCGCGCGATCGCCTTCGACACGTCGCCATACGCTGCCGCAGCAAGCCCTGTGACCACGCATCCCGTCACAAGCCCCGCGGGCCAGCAGGCCCTGCTCACATCCGCCACCGTCCTGGTCTCCGGTGACCCATGGCAGTCGGTCGGCGTCGCGATGCAGACCGAGCACCGCCGGGTGGTCGTGACGCGCGACGGGTTCACCGCGCCGGTGCTCTCCGAAGCGCCCATCAATCCCGACCGCGTGCTGCCACTGGCACGAGCGACCGCCCTGCTCTCCGCTGGGGAGATGGACCTCCTGCTGGCCCTCCCCCACCACTGGCCCGCCACCTACGACCTCGGGTGGATGACCGGTCTCCCCGCGCATGATCTGCTCGCCCTGCCGCCGGAGCGGCTCCCGGACGAGATCCGGGTCGACATGGACCGGCTCAGCACCGAGCTTGCCGGCCGCCGGCTCCTGCTTCTCGCGCCCTCCGCCTTCGAGACCGCGACGCTCACCCGGGCGGAGGCCGACCAGCTGATCGCCGACGCCAGCCGTCACGACCTGGTCCTCGGCGTCCGATCCGTCGCCGGTGATCTCGACCGGCCTTGGGCGCGTCTCCTCGGCGGCGCAGCGCTGGACCTCTCGGCCTCGCGCTACGCGTGGCGCACCGCCGTGCTCCGCTCGGCCGCGGCCGTCGTCTCCGACGACGACGGCCTCCTGCTCGACCTGATCGCCCACGGGATCCCGTGCCGCAGGATCGGCGACGGGCAGGCCCCGATGGTCGGCCTGCGCGAGCTGGCCGGCCTGCCGACGTACGCCGACGGCGGGATCGACGACCTCGAGACCGTGCCCGCACCGCGGCCCATGTTCACCATCCGGGGCGAGGCGATCACGCGCACGTTCCGGGCGCTGGCCACGACAGGAGTCGCGCGATGAGCGTGTCCTTCCCAACCACGAAGACCTTCCTCCGGCATCTCGACGGGCTCGACGCCGACACGCGGCTGCTGACCGAGGCCCTGGCTGCGCGATCGCACTTCGACCCGGAGTTCTACGTCCGGATGTATCCCGAGGTGGACCGCTCCGAGCTCGATCCGCTCGCGCACTACTGCCTCTACGGCTGGCGCGAGGGTCGGGTGCCGATGCGTGGCTTCGACAGCCTCTGGTACTCGATGACCCACCTGTCGCAGGCGCCGGACATGAATCCGCTCGCTCACTTCGCCGCCGTGGGGCAGCGGCAGCGGCTCGCCACCCACCGGCCAAGCGCGCCGCAGTGGCGGGAGCCGGCGGCACTGGGGGACGACGTACGTCGGTGTGTGCTGGTGGCCGCCTACGATCCTGACGGCCTGGTGGACGCGACCTTGGTCCGTTACATACGCGAGCTCTCCCTTTACGGCGACGTCTTCGTGCGCTTCGACACCGACCTCCTCCCCGGCGAGATCGACAAGCTCGGACCGCTCACGCAGGGCGCTTGGGATGGCCGCCACAGCACCTACGACTTCGGCTCCTATGCGCTCCTCGCCGAGGAGCATGTCGGCTGGGAGAGGCTGACGACGTACGACGAGCTCCTGCTCGTGAACGACAGCGCACTGCTCGTCCGCCCGCTCGAGGAGACCTTCACCCGGATGGCCGCGGAGCCCTGCGACTGGTGGGCGCTGCAGGCGACCGCCAATCCCGTGACGCGGCGCTTCTGCCCGCTGAACGACAGTGCCCGACAAGCGGCCACAATCCCCGCCGCAGAGCTCGCCGACGTGTTCGATGAGATGCTGGTCGGTGCCGAGCTGGCCGACTTCCACCTTGGCTCCTACTTCTTGGCGTTCCGTCGGCCGGTCGTGGACCGCCCGGAGTTCCGGAAGTGGCTGGGCCGAGCGCGCGGCGTGGAATCGAAGACCGGCGCCATCAGCCTGGAGATCGGTCTCACCCAGCTGCTGATCGGCCACGGCCACCGGTTCGCGACCTTCGTGCCCGACCTGTACCCCTACCATCCGGTCCTCGGCGATCCTGCGTTCGACCTGGTGGCGGCCGGCTTTCCGTTGCTCAAGCGACGGCTGCTCACCGACAACCCCTACGGCGTCGATGTGACCGACTGGCGTCTGCGCTCGGGAGCCGACCGCGACACCGCCACCGAGATCGAGGCCCTGACCCGCCGGCTGCCGCTCTCCGACGAACAGTTCGTCCTGGCTGACCAGTCCGCACACCCACGCGACGACGTCTGGGCGTTCCCCGTCTGCGCCTACGACAACACCCTCGGAGGCAACGACCGCGCTGTCTTCGAACAGGTCCGGATGGACCCGTCGATCACCAAGGTGGTGCTGACCCGCGCCCTCGACATCGACGTTGAAGGGAAGAACGTGGTCGTGGTGCCGCTTCGCAGCCGTGAGGGCCAGGACTGGCTGCTGCAGGCGGGCTTCGTCTTCACCAAGCACGGACCGCTGCTCAACATCCCGTGGCCGCTGATCCCGGCCCACCGGGTGATCAACCTGTGGCACGGCATCCCGCTGAAGCGCTTCGGCAACGCCTCGGTCGACACGTCCGCCCGCAGCATCATCTCCAACATCCATCTGGGCTGCACCGCCGTGATCACCTCGAGCCGGATAGACAGCCTCGCGATGGGCGCGGCCTTCCATCCCCTCACCGTCCACGACATGTGGCCGACAGGGCTGCCGCGGAACGACTTCATCACGTGCGATGAGACGCGGTTGCCCGCCGACATGCGCGCCGACCTGGACAGTCTCCGCCGCGACGTCGGTGACCGCCGCCTCGTCATGTTCCTGCCGACCTTCAAGAACGGCCAGGAGAACGCCTACTACGCCTTCTCGCCCAGTGAGATCGAGCGCCTCGCCAAATGGGCCGAGCACCACAACGCCGTCATCGGCGTCCGTGAGCATATGGCCGACACGGCGCGGACCTACTCGAAGCTGCTCGCCCCCCTGGACCCGATCGACCTGTCGAGCGAGCGCTTCCCGAATCTCGAGGTGCTGTACCGTGCGGCGGACGCCCTGATCAGCGACTACTCCAGTTGCCTCGTTGACTTCCAGCTCACGGGTCGGCCGGTCCTCAGCTTCGCGTACGACCTCGACCGCTACTCCTCCGATGAGCGGGGACTCTTCTATCCGCTCGACCAGGTCCTGCCGGGCCCTGTCTGCCGCACCTTCGACGAGCTCGCCGCCGCCCTCGACGACGTCTTCGAGGAGCCGACGGCCGAGGAGCGCGCCACGTACGAGAGGAAGCGCTCGATGTTCTTCGACCACGTCGATGACGGCGCGGCGGCGCGCGTCGTCGCCCGGGTGAGGGCGGAGTTCCGCTGATGCCGATCTTCACCAAGGGCGAGCGCAGCGTCCTCTTCGTCCACGTGCCGAAGACGGGCGGCGCCTCGTTCGAGCTCGCCATGATCGCGGCGGGCTGGACGCGATGGATGTACGAGGACGACCGCGCCGTCGTCACCCGCCTCACCTGCGCCCCTCAGCACTTCCACGCGCCGCTTCTCATGGCCACGGTCGACGTGAGCAAGGTGGACGCCGTCTTCATGATCGTGCGTGACCCGGTCGCCCGCTTCCGGTCGGAGTACTCATGGCGCCGACGCGGCTCGCGCGACCCCACCCTCGGCGCGGCGGACGTCGTCGAGCTCTGGCTCAAGGATCAGCTCGTCAGGCTCGCCGACAACCCGTTCCACGGCGACAACCACATGCGCCCGCAGGTCGAGTTCGCGCTCGACGACTGCGACATCTATCGCTTCGAGGAGGGCCTGGACGTCATCGCCGCTGGCCTCGACGCACGCTTCGACCTCGGCATCTCCGAGCACATGGGCCACGTCCACGACAGCTCCGGATTCGCGCTGCCCAGCAGCAGCGTGGAGATCAACAGCACCGTCGAGGCGATGCTGCGGGAGTACTACGCCGACGACTTCCGCCTCCTGGGCTACTGAGTCGAGTGGTCGGAGCCGGACCGTTGAGACAACCGTTCAGCGGGCGCGCGGTGCCGGCTGGCACACCGGACAGAAGTACGACGACCGGTTCATGAACTGCACCCGCCGGATGGGCGTGCCGCAGCGGTCGCACGGCCGACCCTCCTGCCCGTAGGCGTGGAGCGAGCGGTCGAAGTAGCCGGACTCGCCGTTGACGTTGACATAGAGCGCGTCGAAGGAGGTGCCGCCCTGGCCGAGCGCCTCCCGCATCACCGCGGTGGCGGCCTCGATCACCCTGTGCAGCTGCGGTTTGGTGAGCCTGTTGCCCGCCCGCTCCCCGTGTACGCCGGCCCGCCAGAGCGCCTCGTCGGCGTAGATGTTCCCCACTCCGCTGATCAGGGTCTGGGTGAGGAGGAGCCGTTTGATGCCCGACGCGGAGCGCTTCATCCGGGCGACGACCAGATCCGGGTCGAAGGCCGCCTCGAGCGGGTCGGGCGCGATGTGCGCGATCTCCGGCGGGATGGTGGCTCCGCCGACGCTGATCCCCAGGCCGCCGAACATGCGCTGGTCGACGAAGCGCATCTCGCGCGCATCGAGGCCGAAGCGGACGCGCAGGTGCCGCTCCGGGTCAGCGCCGGGCAGCTGCACCAGCATCTGCCCGCTCATGCCGAGATGGACGGTCAACGCGTCACCGGACTCCGGGTCGTCGAGCGCGAGCCAGAGGTACTTGCCTCGACGTCGGGCAGCGACGATCGAGCGGCTGGTCATCGCGGAGGCGAAGGCGTCCGGGCCGGCGACGTACGACCGGACGGGGCGGGGGTGCAGGACCTCGACCGAGGAGATCAGCGAGCCGAGCACATGACGCTCGAGGCCCGCGCGGACGACCTCGACCTCAGGCAGCTCAGGCACGGTCAGGCATCGGCGGAAGGAGCCGCGGCCGCCTGGATCTCAAGGTAGGCGGTCTCGGCTGCGCCCTGCTCGGCGACCTTCTTCGAGCCGCCGGAGCCGTTGCCGTAGAGGTTGCCGCCGACGCGCACCTGGGCGTGGAAGACCTTCATGTGGTCGGGTCCCTCGTCGGTGATGACGTAATCGGGCACGCCGAGACCGTGCTCGGCGGCGAGCTCCTGGAGGGAGGTCTTCCAGTCCAGACCCGCACCGAGCGCCGAGGCGGCCTCGATCAGCGGATCGAAGAGGCGGTGGACGAGCACCGAGGAGACCTCGATGCCACCGGAGAGGTGGACGGCGCCGATGAGCGCCTCGACGGTGTCGGAGACGATCGAGTCCTTGTCGCGGCCGCCGGTGGCCTCCTCGCCCCGGCCGAGCTTGACCTCGGCGCCGAGGCCGATGCTGCGGCCGACGCCGGCAAGGGCGCGGGCGTTGACGACCGCGGCACGCAGCTTCGCGAGCCGACCCTCGGGGAGGTCGGGATGCATGCGGTAGAGCGTCTCCGTGACGACGACGCCGAGCACCGAGTCGCCGAGGAACTCGAGGCGCTCATTGGTCGGCAGGCCCCCGTGCTCGTAGGCGTAGGAGCGGTGCGTCAGCGCAAGCTCAAGCAGCTCGGGGTCCAGTACTGGATCCCCGAGCTGCGAGCGGAGTGCTTGGTAGTCGGTGTAGTCGGTCACCCGACTGCTACCTGTGATGGGCTCAGAGAACCTGGCGGCGCTCGGCCTTGGCGCCGTACTGGCCGCACTCACCGCAGGCGCGGTGCGGCAGGTGCTTCGCACCGCACGCCGGGTTGGCGCAGGTGACCAGGGTCGGCGCAACGGCCTTCCACGCCGAACGACGGTGGCGCGTGTTGCTGCGCGACATCTTCCGCTTCGGAACAGCCACGATCTTCTCCTCTAACCGAACGTACAAGATGGGGGTCGCCAACTTTCGGCAACCGGAAGAGTCTAGGGCGGATTGCCCGCCGGGCGTTATTCGGCGTCGTTCCCGGCCTCGGCGAGACCCGTCAGGCTGGCCCAGCGCGGGTCGATCGGCGCCTCATGGCCGTGGTCGGGCTCGTCGTTGAGGTTGGCGCCGCACTCGGGGCACAGGCCGGCGCAGTCCGGGCGGCACAGCGGCTGCAGCGGGAGGTCGAGGACGATCGCGTCGCGCAGCACCGGCTCGAGGTCGACGAGGTCACCGTCGGTGAGGCTGACGTCCTCGTCCTCGTCCAGCGTGGCCGCGTCGCGGGTGTCGTCGTACATGTAGAGCTCCTGGAAGTGGACGTCGATCTCGTCGTCGATCGGCTCCAGGCAGCGCACGCACTCCCCGCTCAGCTCGGCGGTGACGTCCGCGGTCACGAGTACGCCGTCCATGACCGCCTCGAAGCGCAGGTCGAGGTCGAGCTCGGCTCCCTCGGGGACCTTCAACATCTCGATGCCGAGGTCCGCGGGCGCCGGCACCGTCAGGGAGAGCTCGCGCTGCGAGCCGGGGCGGCGACCGAGCTCGTGGGTGTCGATCACCAGCGGGGCACGCGGGTCAAGGGAAGGCACTCTGTCACGATAACGTCGCCCGCGGTTCAGGGCCCTCATCTGCGGAGCCATCTCGCACATTCCGATCGGCGAGGCCGGAAGGTGAGGAGCGCCTCAGGGAACGGAATCGGGGGCGGGGTCCTGGAGCACGCGGCCGTGCTCAAGATGGCCGATCCAGATCCGCCAGGTCGTCTGGGCGTAGCCCTGCGGGAGTTCGGCCAGGCCGTGCTTCCAGAAGCGGAGTGTCTGCCGCACGTTGGGATCGCCGAGCTCGGTCCCCTGCGGCAGGTCCCTGCTCGAGAAGGCGACGACCTGGACCCGCCCGGCCCGCGCCTGGAGCTCACGCAGCAGGTTGACGTCGGTCGCGTCTCCACTCACGACCTCACGTCCGCAGACGGTTCGCACCGTCACGGGCAGATTGGCCGGCTCGTGGCCGGTCGCGACCAGGACCACATCGGCGGTCAGGCCGCGGCACAGTTTCTCGACGGCGGCGCGGGTCCCCACCCCTTCCGGCATGGTGAGCAGCGAGCTCCAGGACAGGATCGGACCACCCACGACGAGGACCGCGGCGACTCCCCCGACGCCGTACCGCTGCCACGCGGGACGCGTCCGTGACAGCCACCACTCGATGGCGAAGGCAGCACCCACGAGAAGGCCGGGCGTGATCACGGGCAGCAGCCGGCGATAGGCCCACGGTTGGTCCGGTGTGATGCTGACCTTGTCGAAGTAGAGGGTCGCGACCACGGCTGCGGGCACGACCACGGCCAGAAGATCGAGCCGTCTCGCAGTGATGCCCCTCGTGAACATGATGCCCAGCCCGACCGCAGCCAGCGCGACCGTGCTCCAGCCGAAGTACCAGACGACCCAGTGGAGCGTCAGTTCGTCGTAGGAGCGGGTGCCGTCGACCGTGAGCCCGGCCTGCTGCTGCCAGGTCTCGATGACGCTCGCATAGACGGAGCCGGCCGGAGTGAAGTGAGCCTGCCACCACAGCGGACGGCTCCACCAGAAGAGGAACGCGAGCGGTACGCCGACGCCGGCTGCCACGCCGACGCGTCGTCGCCACACCTCACCGACCCCTCCAGACCAGCCGCGGCGGCGCGCGACGGCACGGACAGTGAGGACAGCGCCGACCAGGACCAGGCAACACAGCGTCCCGGCCCAGAGTTGCACGGCCTGGCCACGAAGGTCGTGCACGTAGCGGCGTTGGCTGATCCACAGCGATCCCAGTCCGGCCACGCTGGACAGGAATCCTGCGCCGAGAAAGGTCAGCATGAGCCGGCGCGTCACCGCGAAGTCGGTCAGAGGGGCGGCGGAGAGCACGATCACGGCCAGGACAGCAGCGCCGACGAGAACCACCGGACCGTCGATGCGCGCCATCGACCCCACGCCCAGGAAGACGCCGCCGGCGGCCGCGAGGGCGGGGCGACCCGACCGCAGCGCGGTCACCAACCAGATCAGTCCCGCCATGGCGGAGATCGTCATGATCCCCTCCGAGTACGGAGCCCGCATCAGATAGAGGAAGGCGACGGCCAGACCGAGGGCCGCCTGGGCGACCAGAGCCAGCCACGGCCGCATGAACCGCCGCGCAACGGCGTACATGCCGACGAGAGCGACCGCTCCGATCAGCAGGTTCGTCCTGAGGACTCCGTCGAGCCCGTCGAGCCAGCCACCGACCGCCATCAGCGCGGGCAGCGTCAGGCCGCCCTGCCCATGCACCACGCCGCTGGCGTCGCCCGCCGAGAACGGCAGCAAGGAGGCGCTGAGCCCGTGCACCTGAGCCTGGAGGTCCAACGTCGCATGGGTGTCGATGCCAGCCGTGCGGTGGTGGGTGAGCCAGATGGCGCTCACGGTGTAGATGGCCGGGTCTCGAGTGACCCACAACAGCTGGGCGACATACCTCGCGTTGAGCACGACCCACACCGTCGGCACCAGCAGCGAGGCCACCGCTCCGACCACCTGGGCGGTGCCTCCCTCCGGCAGTGGAGGAAGGAGGCGCATGAGGATGGGGACGCAGATCACGAAGGCCAGGCCAACCAGCCACGGCGTGAAGTCCTCCAAGACGACCGCGATCGTCACCGCTAGGCATGCGGCGATGAACAGCGCCAGGACGAGATCCGGCGCCGCGACGAGGAACCGGCGCACGATCCCGGTGCGCCGCTCATCAGTGTCGTTCACAAAGTGCGGCACCGGTCCTCCTCGCGCGAGCATGGGCGGCGATCACCCTAATGGGCCACCTCCGGAGCTCGACGGCGACTGCCCGTAAAGCGCCCGACGGTGGATTCGCCCGCCCTCGATCGGCCCCCGTAGGCTGTGCAGCCGTGATCATCCGTCCGACAGCCGTCGTCGTCGCCACCTACGACGAGGTCGGCCTGGCGCGCTCCACCGTCCGATCCGTGCTGACAGCCGGAGCAGCGGCCTGTTGTGTCGTCGATGTCGACGGCCGCTACCAGAGCGTCGGGAGCGAGGACGTCCTGGACCTCGCCGAGCTCGCGCGGTCCGCCGGCGTGGCCGACGAGGCGAGGCTCGCGGTAGCCACTCTCGACCATGACGAGCTGTCCTTCTACGCCGGCCTTCTGGGCGTCGCGGCCGCCCTGTCGGCCGGCGCGCCGGCCGCCGCACTGGTCCGCGCAGGGGTCGTCGTACTCGGAGACCTGGAGACCGTCGTCCCGCAAGCGGGTGCCTCCACCGCTGTGCTGCCACGCGTGGGTGCGCAGATGCTCGGGAGCCGCGGTCTTCCCGATTCCCGCGTCACGCACGCGACGGAATTCGGCGCGATCGGAGTGCCGACGCCCACCACGACCCTGTTCACCCGCTCGTTGGTCGGGTTCGGTCCGGGCGCCGACCTGGATGCACTGAGAATCCTCGCCGCCGACTGGCGCCACGCGCTCGGCGCCTTGGACAGCTTCGCCGCGTCGACACCGACGACCGTCCTTCGGGGCGATTCGGTACTCGTCGGACCGTGGCGGGGCTCGCAGGACTCGCGGTTCGAGTACGGCGACGACAGCACGCTTCGCCTCGACAGCGAGCCGGTGACTGCGATCGACCTCAGCGGCTTCGACCCGACGAAGCCGTGGATCCTGGCACCGTCGGACGTCGTACGGCCTGCCCTGCTGGCGAGCGAGCACCGGGCGCTGCTCACTCCCCTGTCTCGCATCGCGGCCGAGCGCCTGGCCGACGGCGAGATCGTGGATGCCTCGTACGAGGAGCCTCCCCGGTCACTCTTCGACCGTGTCCTCCGGCAGGAGGCCCGGCGATCGCACCTCATCGGCGGGGAGGTCCCTGACCTGATCGGCGCCGTCGGCGACCCTGCCACGAGCGACGACGTCGAGCGGTGGAGTCTCGAGCTGTTGCCCCCGGCCCACCCGCGCCCGGCCGCCCGCTACCTCATCGGGGCCCGCGGCGCACGTCGCGACCTCCAGCACAAACTGCCCCACGTGCCCGGCGTCGACAGCGCCCGGCTCGGTCAGTGGGGTCTCAAGCGTGGGACCCAGGGAGCCACGGCATTCGACTCGGCGCTCCTGCGTCGTGCTGGCGAGGTCACCCTCGCCGCACAGCCGTCGGAGGCGGTCCAAGGGAGCCGACCCGAGGGCGTCAATCTCGTCGGCTACCTGTCGGCCGAGCTGGGCCTGGGGCAGTCGGGTCGGCTCGTCGACCAGGCCCTCCATGCAGCCGGCGAGCCGACGTCCACCTTCGACGTCTCGCGCCGCCTCTCGCACCGCCAGGCTGCCGCCTACCGTGTCTCTGACCCGTACCTGTACGACACCACTCTGCTGTGCGTGAACGGAGCGGAGACCCGGGACGTCGTCCGACAGGTCGGGGACACCGTGCGCGGCACCCACCGGATCGGGATGTGGTACTGGGAGCTCGAGGACTTTCCTGAGGGTCAGGCCCGCGGATTCCGCTTCGTCGACGAGGTGTGGGCGGCGACGGACTTCATCCGCGACGCCATCGCCGCCAAGTCCCCTGGCGTCCCGGTCCGGACGGTGCTTCCTCCGCTACCTCAGCGTGAAGGCGAACTCGCCGAGCTGCCGACCCGCTTCGGGCTGTCTCCCGACCGTCCGTACTTCCTGTTCACGTTCGACTTCATGAGCTACGCCGCTCGGAAGAACCCCTTCGGACTCGTCACCGCGTTCCTCAGGGCATTTCCGGAGCCGGCGCCCGACGGCCCTCAGCTGGTCATCAAGACGATCAACGGCGACAAGCGGTCGACCGATGCCGAGCGACTGCGCATCCAGATGGCAGCCCGCGACGACCTGATCCTGATCGAGGAGTATCTGCCCAACGACGAGCGCCACGTCCTCGTCGCGCACTGTGCCGCCTATGTCTCCCTGCACAAGGCCGAGGGGCTCGGTCTGACTCTTGCCGAGGCCATGGCCTGGGGCAAGCCGGTCATCGCCACGCGGTACGGCGGCGTAGTCCAGTTCATGGACGACGAGAACTCCTTCCTCGTGGGGTGGGAGCCGGGCACCGTCCCGGAGGACATGGGGCCGTACCTCAAGGGCGTGCCCTGGGCTGAGCCCGACCTCGACGAGGCAGCCGACCTCATGCGCACGGTCATCCAGCAGCCGGAGCGTGCCGCCGCGGTCGGAGAGCGGGCAGCCGCCGACATTCGTGAGCTGCACAATGTCGAGATCGCCGGCGCCCGCATGCGTGCCGCGCTTGCGCAGGGCCGCTCCGAGAGGCGTGCCGCTGCCCGTCGTTCACTCGAGAGCACGGACGGATCCCGTCGGACTCCACTCTGGCGTCGTATCGCCGCACGGGGCATGAGAAGCCTCCGCTCGGTCCGCCGGAAGGTCCACGCGAGGACGCGCTGAGACGCTCGGCACGCACTGTTCACCGCACTGACCGGCAGAATTTGCCGCTGGAGGATGCGCCCGTAAGACTCTGCATGCTCCAGCCGCCCTCCCGTTGGCGCCCGCACCGTGGAGGTGAATGCGGCGAGCACGAGGAGGATGACGTGGAAGAGCACCAGGGCTCGGCGCCCGCCGGATTCGCTCAGATCTACGAAGCTGTAGCCCAGTCTGTCGCCGAGCGTTGGCAGGAGGAGGGCATCAACCCTCGCGTGCCGGCGCTCGAGCCCGCCGAAGTGGTCTCCTGGTCGCTCTTCGACGTTCCGCGTGCCGCACTCCTCGGGCTCGACGATGACGCTGTCTTCGTCACCGCGCTGTACACCCGCCTGCTCAACCGCCTCCCCGCACCGCGCGAGGTTCGGGCGTGGCGCCGACGGCTCAACGAGGGTCTCTCGCGCAGTGACCTCCTCGAGGAGATCCACACCTCCGACGAGGGCCAGCGGATGGGGGCGATCGTCCGATGAAGCACCCCACCACCTACATCGACGTCACGGACGTCACGCGGCTGGGCTTCACCAGCGGCATCCAGCGCGTCGCACGGGAGATCGTCGTCCGGCTCGTCGAGCGCGCTGATCTGGACATCAGGCTGATCCGGCTCGACCCGACCCTCGGCCGCTTCCGCACGCTCGAGTCCGAGTCCTTCCGCGCCTGGATCCGGGATCGGGGTGTCACGCTCGCCGACGTCGGCGAGCCACTGTCGATCGACGACTTCGGGCCCGGTGACGTCTTCCTCGACCTGGAGTCACCCTGGCTCTCGCCGCTCACCCGCCCGGCGTTGTACCAGGGGCTCAAGGGCCGCGGTGCACGGATCGCCACCGTGGTCTACGACCTCGTGCCGGTCCTCATGCCGCACGTCGCACACCAGAACACGGTGCGCGCCTGGTCGGCCTACATCGCCGCCGTGTACGCCTACGCGGACCTGGTCCTGCCGATCTCGCGCACGACCGAGCGCGACTTCCTCGACTTCAAGGCACAGCTCGGCGTCGAGCGCCACATCCCGACCCTCGTGATGCGTCTCGGTGGCGAGATCGCCCACGCCGGGGAGCTCACCGCTGCCGAGGAGGCGCTGGTCGCACCTCTCCGTGGGGAGACGTTCTTCCTCTTCGTCGGCACGATCGAGCCGCGCAAGCGCCAGCTTCTGGCTCTCGAGGCATGGGAGGAGCTTCGGAGCCAGCGACCCGGGACTCACCTGGTCTTCGTCGGCCGACTCGGCTGGAACTCCGACGAGACGGCCAAGGCCATCCGGGAGCACCCGCAGTTCGGCACGACCCTGCACTGGTTCGAGGGACCCAGCGACCGCGTCGTGGAGCATCTCTACCGGGAGTCGTTCGCGACCCTCTACCTGTCCCACTACGAGGGGTACGGCCTGCCCGTGGCGGAGTCGCTGGCCCGCGGGAAGATCGTCATCTCCTCGCGCAGCGCGGGCGCGATCCACGAGGTGGCCGGTGAGCTTGCTGACTACTCGTTCTTCGACGCGCCGACGGAGATCGCTGCCACCATGTCGCTCTACCTCAGTCATCCGGAGCTCTACGAGGCGCGCACGGCAGCAATCGCCGAGTCCTTCGACCTCACCACATGGGACACCACGGCGTCGGTCGTGGGAGAGGCAATCGCACGATGGGATGAGCCGGAGTGGTCATGCCCCGAGACGCTCCAGTTCGTCTACATCAGCAACGACCCGAGCCGGGTGATCGAGGGCATTCGCGCCTATGAGCGGCACGCGCCGGTCAAGGAGTTCCTCGTCGCCTGCCCGGAGTCGATGCGGGCCTCGGTGCTGTTGCCCAGCTACACCACGCCCGTCCGCGTGGTGACCGACGAGGAGCTCCTCGGGGAGGAGATGGACGCGTTCCGCGCCGCCGACCACCAGGGGAAGAACTGGATGCTGCGACGCCTCCTGGTGGCGCACGAGGCGGTCGACGAGGTCTTCGTCATGCTCGACGACGACAGTCGACCGCTCCGAGACCTCACTCGTGACGACTTCATCCACGACGACGGCACCGACAGTGCCTACTTCTACGGCGACCTGCCCCGGTGGCCCAGGTCGTTCAACTCCTACGACTACGGCCAGGTCGAGACCCTCCAGTTCGTACGGCGATGCGGTCTGGAAGAGCTCTCCTACTCGTCGCACCAGCCGCAGGTCATCCGCAAGCAGGTCTTCCTCGAAGCGGCGGCGCTGGTCGCCGAGCGGGGCCCGGGCCTGGCCGTCGACGAGTGGAGCGTGTACTTCAACTACGCCATCTCCCGGTATCCGTCGCGGTTCCGAAAGCAGCCCTTCAAGACGCTCAACTGGCCGATGCTGGCCACCGACTGGCAGGTGCAGTACCCGCCGGTCGAGTACGCCTTCGAGAACAGGTACGACCATCCGTACGACGAGGGC
Organism: Nocardioides sp. Kera G14; assembly: GCF_020715565.1. Taxonomy (NCBI): domain Bacteria; kingdom Bacillati; phylum Actinomycetota; class Actinomycetes; order Propionibacteriales; family Nocardioidaceae; genus Nocardioides; species Nocardioides sp. Kera G14. The sequence goes on from NZ_CP085839.1 coordinate 2,324,814, forward strand.
ATCTTCAGCGGCCACCCGAACCCCTCTACCGAGACCAAGGTGGCCTTGAAGGCAGCCGAGGCGGCGCCGCTCGAAGAGACCAAGGAACGCTTCCGCGAGGGCCTCGAGATCGTCCGCGCGCTCGGCCTCGCCAAGGGGCCACTGCTGTTCGAGGCCGGTGACCTCACGGTCGTCGTCCAAGGCGTTCCGCGTCTCCTCGCGGTGAGCGAGGGCGTCCTGAAACTGCCCCTGAGCGTCCACCTCGTCCAGCGGCAGCAGTTGCCGGTGCGCGTCGAGTTGGCGCCGCGGTCCCGCGACATCCGCTACCCGTCGCGGGCGGTGCGTGTGCCGGAGCAGGGTCCGTTGGCGCACGACTACGCGTACGTCGAGCTCCCACTCACGATCGAGGCCCACCGGCCAGTGGCGGTACTCTTCGATGTCGTGGTGAACGGCATCATCGTGCCCGCGACTGCCCCCGCCTTCGGCGCGATCGCCGTCAAGATCCCGCCGGAGGAGTCGGTTGCCGGCGTACTGATGGCGCTTCGCCCCGGCGACCGGGGCGCCAGCATCGCCAAGGCGTACCGCGCGTCACTCCCGAAGAGTCAGAGCATCCAGAAGCCTGCCACCGGTGGTGGCGCCGGAGCCGCGAAGGCCGAGGGCACGCAGTCCCGGACGCCCTCCCGGCACTCCGCACGCCGGATCGCCCGCGGCCTGGCGCGTCGCGCGCGCCGACTCCAGCAGATGTACCCGTCGGGCACGAAGCGCGAGCTGAGGGCCCTGCAGCAGCGTCTGGGCGACGTCGACGCCTCGATCGCCGCCCTGCGAACGAGGTCGGACGTCCGGGCGCGCAACCAGCGCATCACCGCCCGGCAGGCCCGCGCCTCCGTCGATCAGCTCACCCGCCAGGTCGTCCGGCTCAGCACGGATCTCCCTCGGCCACAGCGGGCCACGGACCTCACCCGGTTGAACGACCTGCTCAAGACGGTCGAGCACTACCAGCCGCTGTATGGTCTGCCCGGCCTCGTCGACGTCCCGTCGCGCGAGTCGCTCGACCGTGCGCATCTCATCGAGCAGGCCCTCGGTGTCCTGCCGGGCCTGCGGGTCCTCGACATCGGCTCGAGCCTCGGCTACATGTGCCTCTACCTCGCCGACCGAGGTGCCCACACCTGCGGGTGGGAGATGAACCCCGACAACGCCGAGGTCGCGCGGATCGTGTCACGCCTGACCGGCGTACGGACGACGATCAAGACGCGCACCCTCGACGAGCACACGATCAGCAGCGTCGGTGCGGACGAGTTCGATGCGGTCCTGGTGCTCTCGGTGCTCCACCATGTCATCCACTTCCGCGGTCTCGAGCACGCTCAGCACCTCGTTGCCGACCTGCTCGACCGGGCCCGTGTCCTCATCGTCGAGCTCGCCGGCCCGAACGAGGGCGAGCAGTACTACTGGTCGGCCGCCCAACCGGAGGATCCCCTGACCGTACTCGATCTCGTCCGGGAGCGCGCCGAGATCGAAATCCTCGGCACCTTCGGCACGCATCTTTCGGGCAAGGTCCGGCCTCTCGTGAAGGTCACCCGCCGGCAGGTCGTCGAGGTGGCTGGCCACCCGCACGCCTACGACGCAGTGCGCACCCAGGCGTACGACGGCTCCCCGCTCGTCGGCGAGAACGACCGACGCCGGTTCTTCTTCTCCGATACGGAGATCATCAAGGAGTACGGCGCCGAGCGCATTGAGAACCAGGCCTTCAAGCAGCCGCTGCGGGAGATGAACATGCTGCTGAACGAACTGTCCCCGGACATGGTCTGGCACCTCCCCGAGCTCGTCGACTTCGACATCGTCGGTCGGCGACAGCGCCTGGTGCTCAAGCGGGTGCCGGGCGACCTCGTCGTCGACCTGGCGCCGCTGGCGGACGAGGCGGTGCGCCTCATCTGCGAGGACGTGCTGCACACGCTGGAGGATCTTCAGCGCCTCGGCATCAGCCACAACGACCTGCGCTCGTGGAACATCGTCCACGGCGATCAGGGCGCCTGGTTGATCGACTACGGCCTTGCTTCCCACCGACCGGTCGAGGACGACATCGTCGCCCTGCTGTGGGCGCTGCGCGCCGCGGCCACCGGCGAGCGGGAGGGCTTCGAGGTCGACAAGGCCGAGCTTCCGCCCCGGGATGACCTGCCCGAGGCCATCCACCCGGTGTTCGACCTGGTGGAGTCCGGCGTACGCGATGCCGCCGAGCTGCGTGCTGTGCTGCACACCGACCGGGTGTGATGTCGAAGGAGGGGTCACCGATCGCGGGCGCTACAACCTCCCTGGACATCGCACCTAGACTGCGCGCGTGAAGCTCGTCGTGCAGATCCCATGCCTCAACGAGGAGGAGACCCTCCCTCTCGTGCTCGACTCGATCCCGATCGAGATCCCGGGGATCGACGAGATCGTTGTGCTGGTCGTCGACGACGGCTCGACCGACCGGACGGTCGAGGTCGCGCGCGCGCACGGCGTCACGGAGTTCGTCCACCACACCCGCAACCAAGGCCTCGGGCGCTCCTTCCACGACGGCGTCATCCGCGCCCTGGAGCTGGGTGCCGACATCCTGGTCAACACCGATGGCGACAACCAGTACCCCCAGAACCGCATCGGCGACCTCGTGCAGCCGATCGTGCAAAGCCAGGCGGACCTCGTGATCGGCGACCGGCAGGTGCACACCATCGAGCATTTCTCCCCACTCAAGAAGCGACTGCAGAAGTTCGGCTCCGGTGTCGTCAACAGGGCCGCGGGGACGAAGCTGCCGGACGCGGCGAGTGGGTTCCGCGCCTACTCCCGCGAGAGCCTGATACTGCTCAACACAGTGACGCGGTTCAGCTACTGCATGGAGACGATCATCCAGGCGGGCAACAAGAACCTGAAGATCGCCAGTATCCCGGTCCTCACGAACCCGAAGACGCGCGAGTCTCGTCTCTTCAAGTCGATGCCCGAGCACATGGCGAAGTCCGGTGCGGCGATCATCCGGTCGTTCATGATGTATAAGCCTTACGTCATCTTCGCGTGGCTGACCGCCATCTTCGGGGTCATCGGCCTGGTTCCGTTCGTCCGCTATGCAGCCCTGTGGGCGTTCGACAACGAGAGCGGCCACCTCCAGTCCCTCCTCGCTGGCTCCCTGTTCCTCCTCGTCGCGTTCATGAGCCTGATGCTGGGCGTCATCTCGGATTTGATCCGGACCAACCGGGTCCTGATCGAGGACAACCTGGAGCACACGAAGCGGATCCGCTTCGGCCTCTCCCCCGCCGAGCTGCTCAACCCGCAGCGGACCGTGTCGGCTTCCCACGAGTGGTCACACCTCTGACCAGAGCGCTGTCCGGCGGAGCACTCCGTTGGGCGATCGCCCTGGTGGTGCTGGCCTTCTGCGGCTGGCTCATCTGGCGTCACACCGATGACCTGGGTGGCGCGATCCGCTCGGTGTCATGGTGGCGCTTCGCATTGAGCGGCCTGCTCGCCGTCATCGGGACGGTCCTGATCGAGCGGACGTGGGCGGCGCTGCTGCACGGCTTCGGCGTCCGGCCCCCCACCCGCGAGACCGCGTCGATGTTCTACGTCAGCCAGCTCGGGAAGTACGTCCCGGGGTCGGTCTGGCCCGTGCTCGCGCAGATGCAGTTCGGGGCGCGATGGGGCATCTCCCGCAGCGTCATGTTCGCCGCGAACCTGCTTCTGCTCGGCATCGTCACCGGCTCCGGCATCATCGTCGGCGCCCTCCTCCTGCCCTGGACCAGCGCCGACGGCCTGGCCCACTACTGGTGGCTGCTGCTCCTGCTGCCGCCATTGGCCGTTGCCCTACACCCGCGCACCATCCCGGCACTCCTCAATCGTGGGCTGCGGAAGCTGGGCCGTGAGCCGCTCCCCGGCCCGCCGTCGTACGTCGCCCTTCTCGGCTCTGCGGGCTGGATGACGCTCGGGTGGCTGGTCCTCGGACTGCACGTGGCAGTCCTCCTCTCCGCGTTCGGCGCCGTGACGCCCGCACGGATTGCGGCCTCGATCGGATCGATCGCCCTCGGTTGGGCGGCCGGAATCGCCTTCATCCCGGCGCCTGCGGGCGCCGGCATCCGCGACGGCATCATCACGCTCACGCTGACGCCGCTCATCGGCGCGACGGAAGCCGTGACAGTCGCCTTGGCCTCCCGTGGACTGCTCCTCCTGGCCGATGTGGTCCTGGCCGCGATCAGCGCCGTGTCAGCACGCTCGTCTGATCGGGATAGGGCAACGTCGGAGTGAGACCGCGGAAACGCTCCTCCCGCAACCCCGAGGCTGCGATGGCCCGGCGGTAGCGCGTGCGACGGCTGTTGTCGAAGACGATCAGTCCCCCATCGGCCAGCCGAACGGCGGAGTGGGCGAGGCAGGCCTCGCGCGCCCGGCCGTCGATCACGATCAGGTCGAACTCGCCCGGCACCTCATCGATCGAGGCGACGTAGTCGGCGAAGTCCTGGCCGGCGTGACCCTCCTTCTCGGAACCGACAACGGGCTTGTCCGACGCGACCGGCTCGACGATCCGCAGCGTCACGTTTCCCAGCGAGGAGACCTCGGCGGTCATCATCTCCCCGAAGCCGCGGTGATGCTCAACACTATGAATCTGGTCGGCTCGACGTGAGAGCCAGATCGTCGAGGCGCCTGAGCCGTACTCGAACACCCGAATCGGGCGCTTGCGAGCAGCAAGCCAGCCGTCGACGGACTGGATGGCGTCGTAGGTCCACCACGGCACATCGAGCTTTGCCATGGCGACCGAGTCATAGACCTTGGTGAGGCTGTGGCGCCAATGCGCCCAACGGTCGGAGATCGGCGGCACGGTCTCGGCGGCGACGCCCGTCTTCACCATGCCCCGGCCGATGGCCTTCATCGAGTGTGCATAGGCCTGCTTCGCCAGGGACAGCGGCGAGTGACCGGAGGTTGACATCGGATCCCCTAGGGAGTTCGGCGAGCAGCGTGCAGAGACTAGCCTCAGTCGAACCGCGCCCGGATGCGTTCGGCGACGAAGTCGGGAACGAAGGCTGAAATGTCGCCGCCGAAGGCAGCGACCTCCTTGATCAGCGAGGACGAGACGAACGCGTTCGCGACGGCGCCCGGCAGGAAGACGGTCTCGACCCCGGTGAGGTGGGCGTTCATCTGCGCCATGGGGAGCTCATACTCGTAGTCGGTCGCGCCGCGCAGGCCCTTCACGATCGCGACGGCCCCGATCTCGCGGCAGAAGTCGACGATCAGGCCCTCGAACCCGGCGACGCTGACGTTGGGGAACGGTGCCACCGCCTGCCGGAGGATCTCGAGCCGCTCCTCGGGTGCGAACATCCGCGACTTCGAGACGTTGGTGCCGGTGGCGACGACGACCTCGTCGAAGAGGCCCGCCGCGCGCTCGATGATGTCGAGGTGGCCGTTGGTGACCGGGTCGAAGGAGCCGGGGCAGACGGCGCGCCTTGTCATGGCCTGAACCCTAATCGGGTCAGTCCGCCTCCGGCGCCGTGGCGTACCAGAGCGTGGTCTCGCCGTACTTCTTCTGCCGCCACGACTCGAAGCCGTCGGGCCAGGTGGGCTCCGCGCTGCGCTTGGCGCGCTCGACGATGACGAGCCCGCCGCGCACGACCCAGCCGTGCTGCACGAGCAGCGCCAGGTCCGCCTCCACCTCAGCGTCGGTCAGCGGATACGGCGGGTCGGAGAAGACGATGTCGTACGGCGCCTGGGGCGGCGTCCAGAGCGCGTGGGCCACCGACGTGGCGACGACGTTGGCCTTCACGAAGCCGATCTCGCGGGCGTTGTCGGCGATCAGCGCCGCGGTGCGACGGTCGGACTCGACGAGCGTCACCACGCCCGCACCTCGGGACCAGGCCTCGAGGCCGACTGCGCCGGAGCCGGCGTACAGGTCGAGGAACCGGAGGCCCTGCAGCGATCCGCACCACGACTCGATGGCGGAGAAGAGTGCCTCACGCACCCGGTCGCTGGTGGGTCGGGTCGCCGACCCGTTCGGCGTCCTCAGCCGCCGCCCCCCGGCGGCGCCTCCGATGATGCGCGTCATGAACGCTCCAGATAGTCCGCCTCGGCGGACCGCTCGATCTCCCCCACCGCCCGAGCCAGCAGCGGAACCTCCTGCAGCTCGGGATCATCGTCGAGGAGCGAGGCGGCAGCCGCACGGGCCTCGACGATGGTCCGCTCGTCGCGGAGTACACGAAGATTCTGCAGGCTCGACCTGCCACCGGACTGACTGGCCCCCAGGATGTTGCCCTCGCGACGCAGCTCGAGGTCGATCCGGCTGAGCTCGAAACCGTCGGTCGTCGAGGCCACGGCTTCGAGCCGCTCGCGACCCGGAGCCTCGGCGTCGCCGTGGGTGACGAGGAGGCAGAGCCCCGGCAGCCCGCCTCGGCCGACCCGGCCACGCAACTGGTGGAGCTGCGAGACGCCGAACCGCTCGGCGTCGAGGATCACCATCGCCGTCGCGTTGTGTACGTCGACACCCACCTCGATCACGGTGGTGGAGACGAGCACGTCGATCTCACCGGCCGCGAAGGCGCGCATCGTCCGCTCCTTGACGTCGGCCGGGAGCTGGCCGTGGAGCGGTGCGATCCGCAGGCCCTTGAGCGGGCCGTCGGTCAGGCGGGCCAGCACCTCCTCGACCGCCTCGAGCGGTCGTGCCGGAAGGACGGGGTTGCCGTCCTCGTCGATGTCGACGGCCTCCATCCACATCTGCTCCGGGGTGGTGCCGTTGATCCGCGGCGCGACGACGTAGGCCTGGTGGCCCTTGGTCACCTCCTCGCGGACGCGCTCCCAGATCCGTCCCTCCCACGTGGGGTGCTCCGCCAGTGGCACGAGGGTGGTCTGGATCGGCGCCCTTCCTGCCGGAAGGCCTGCGAGCGTGGAGACCTCGAGGTCCCCGAAGACCGTCATCGCGACGGTGCGCGGGATGGGGGTGGCGGTCATGACGAGCGTGTGCGGCATCGCCATCGCCTGGTCGGCCAGCGCGGCGCGCTGCTCCACCCCGAAGCGGTGCTGCTCGTCGACGACCACGAGGCCGAGGTCGAAGAACTCCACCGTGTCCTGGAGCAGCGCGTGCGTGCCGATCACGATGCCGGCCTCGCCGGTGACGATCCGGCTCAACACGGGCGTGCGCTGGGACTTGGTCATCGAGCCGGTCAGGAGCTCGACGCTTGCGCCGGCGCCGAAGAGGCCGCCGCCCATCAGGTCGCCGAGCATCGCGCTGATCGAGCGGTAGTGCTGCTGCGCCAGGACCTCCGTCGGAGCGAGCAGCACCGCCTGTCCGCCGGAGTCGACCACGCGCAGCATCGCGCGCAGGGCGACGAGGGTCTTGCCGGAGCCGACCTCACCCTGGAGCAGCCGGCTCATCGGGTGCGGCCGCGCGAGGTCCCGCTCGATCTCCTCCCCGACCTCCCGCTGTCCTTCGGTCAGGGTGAAGGGCAGAGAGGCGTCGAAGCGTTCCACCAGGTCGCCTCCGCCGATCCGTGGCTTCGCCGCCTGGTCCCGTAACAGCGCACGGCGGCGCTGCAGGACGACCTGCAGGAGGAGTGCCTCCTCGAAGCGGAAGCGGCGCTCGGCCGCCTCGACCTGGGACATCTCGTCGGGCCGGTGGATCCAGTCGTAGGCCTGGCGCAGTCCGATGACGTCGTACGACTCCCGGAGCTGGGCGGGGAGGAGGTCCGGCGGGTCCTCGACGGTGTCGAGGGCGAAGCCCTGCAGCCGCAGGACGTCGATCGCCTCCACGCCGGCGGTGAGCGGATAGAGCGGGAAGAGCGGCCGTTCGCTGATCGCGGCCAGGCCCGCCTCGGAGTCGTCGCCCCCGCCCGTCGTCGAGCCGCCGAAGAGGATGATCTGCGGCGCGGTCAGCTGTGGCCGGTCGCGGAAGAAGCCGACCTTGCCGAGGAAGATCCCGCGCGTGCCGACGGCGAGGCGCCGGGCCTGCCACTCGGCGACGTGCTTCTTCTTGGCGAAGAAGGTCATCGACAGCCGAGTGCTCTCTGTCCGCAGCGTCACCTCGACGCGATAGGCGGGCCGCCCTGTGCGCCGGTCGGTGTAGGTCTGGGTGGTGGTCGATGTGGTCTCCCCCACCGCCGCGATGAGGTCGCCCTCGCGAAGTTCGTCGAGCCGGGTCAGGGAGCCGGTCGGCAGGTAGCGCCGAGGGAAGAGGCCGAGCAGGTCTCCGACCGTGCGGAGGCCTTTCGCCTTGGCGAGCTTCTCGCCCTTGGCGTTGCCGCCCAGCACCGCGGCGATCGGCGAGTCGAGCGTGATCACGAGCGCCTCACTCGACCCCGATGAGCAGCGGGTACCGCGCCTGTCCCCCGACGAGAACGCTCACGTCCACGGTCGGGTGGTGCGTCTCGAGCCAGGACGCCGTGGCGGTGGCGAGCTGGGCGTCTGTCTTGTCCGCGCCCGCGACCAGCGTGACGAGCTCGCCCCCGGCGCCGAGCAGGCGGTGCAGCACCTTGGTCGCCACCTCGTCGAGCCGCTCGCCGATGACCGTGAAGTCACCGTCGATCGCACCGAGGGCGTCACCCTTTTCGCAGGTGCCGCCCGACGTGATCGCACGCTTCGCCGCGATGGTGACGGCGCCGTGCCGCGTGTGGCTGGCCGCCGCCGTCATCTCGAGGACGTCCCGGTCGAAGGCACGCTCGGGGTCGTGCACGGCGAGGGCGGCCAGCCCCTGCACCTGCGCGTGGCTGGGAATGACCTCGACCCGGATGCCGTGGTCGGCATCGGCGGTCGCCGCCGCGATCTGGGCGACCCGCAGGCTGTCCCCGTCGTTCGGCAGTACGACGACCTCGGCCGCTCCGGTCCGCTCGATCGCCTTGAGCAGCTGGCCGACCGACGGCCGCCTGGCGATGGTGCTCCGCACGACGTGCGCACCGGCGTCGCGGAAGAGCCGGTCCAGCCCCTTGCCGGCCGCCACCGCGATGACCGCACGCCCGCTCCGCTTCTGCCGCGGCGTCTCGCGGTGCTGGTCGGCGGCGAAGTGGGTGACCCGGATCCGGTGGGGGCGACCGGCGTCGATGCCGGCCTCGATCGCGGCGCCGACGTCGTCGACGTGGACATGGACGTTCCAGAGGCCCTCACGACCAGTGAGGACGAGGGAGTCCCCCAGCGGCGCGAGCCGATGGCGCAGCGTGGCGACGTCGAGCTCGTCGGCCTCGAGGAGGTACATCACCTCGTACGCGGGCCCGTCGGGTGTGAGGTCGTCGCCCGGCACTCGACGGGGCTTGCGCTGGCGCTTCTTCTTCTCCTGCTTCCGCTCCGGCTTGGTCCCGGGTGAGGCGGCGGAGCGACGGATGGTGCCGGTCAGGGCGGCCTCGGCCGCCTCGAGGATCAGGACGAGGCCCCGGCCGCCGGCGTCGACGACACCGGCGTCCTTGAGGCGGGGCAGCAGTTCGGGCGTCTCGGCGAGGGCGACCCGGGCGGCCTCGGCGGAGGCGGCGAGCACCGCCTCGACCGAGTCGGTCTCCTTCGCCTCGCGCACGGCCGCGTCGCTCGCGGCCCGGCAGACGGTCAGGATCGTGCCCTCGACGGGAGTGCCGACGGCGGCGTACGACGCGTCGGCGGCGGCCACGAAGGCGGCCGCGACGCAGTCGGACAGCGGCTCGTCGTCGCCCTGGTCGGCGAGCCGGACGATCAGGGCGCCGAGCATCTCGGCGAGGATCACGCCCGAGTTGCCACGTGCACCGAGCAGCGCGCCGCGGCAGAAGGCGTCGAGCGCTCCGGGGTCGTGACCACCTTCCTCGTCGGGGGCCGCGGCGCGCAGGGCGTCGCGCGCGGCCGACATCGTGAGCAGCATGTTGGTGCCGGTGTCCCCGTCGGGCACGGGGAAGACGTTGAGTGCGTCGATCTCCTCCCGGGCCGCCGTCAGCGATTCGGTCGCCAGGTCCGCGAAGCGGATGATGGTGGCGAGGCTGACGGTCTGCACCGGCACCACATTAGTCAGGCCCGGCGACGATTTCCGCGTGGCCGTTTCCCTGCGTTAGTCTCTTCCGGTTGTCAGGCATCGCCGCTTACCCGGCCGCCGGACACATCCCAGACCTAGAAGATCAACCCCAGGAGTTCACGGTGGCTGCCGTCTGCGACATCTGCGCCAAGAAGCCGGGCTTCGGCAACAACCGGCCGTGGTCCCGCAAGATCACGAAGCGACGCTTCGACCCGAACATTCAGCGCGTCCGCGCCGTCATCAACGGCACGCCCAAGCGCCTCAACGTCTGCACCGGCTGCCTCAAGGCCGGCAAGGTCGCCGGCCGCTGACCGACATCCGGGTTCACGCCCGGTGAGATCCGGGTTCTGGCCCGTCGAGATCCGTAGAAACGGCACCGCTGAGGCGGTGCCGTTTCTGCATTTCCCGGATCTCGAGGGGCGACAAGCCTGATCTCGCGGGACCGAAACCCGGATGTCGGGCTAGAAGTGGGTCCAGCCCGTCGGGCCGTCCCAGGCCCGGCCGTCGACGGTGACGCCGCTGCCCTCCGACACCGTGCCGATCGCCCGCCAGCCCTCGGGCAGTGGCACCCACTGCGGGAAGGTGGCGAGCAGGGCGTGGTCGTCGCCACCGGTGAGGGCGAAGGTCTGCGGGTCGACGTTGAGCGCCATGCCGACGGCCTGGAATGCCTCGGGCACCTCGAGGGCCCCGGTGTCGACGTTCACCGCGACACCGGACGCGGAGGCCAGATGCCCCGCCTCGGCCAGCAGGCCGTCGGAGATGTCGATCATCGAGGTCGCACCGGCCGCGGCGGCGACCGGCCCGGCGGCGTACGGCGGCTCGGGGCGCTGGTAGGCGGCGACGACGGCGCGAGGTGAACGGAAGCCGCGACCGAGCACGGCGAGCCCCGCGGCAGCCCAGCCCTGACGCCCGGCGAGGGCCAGCACATCACCGGCCTTCGCGCCCGAGCGGAGCACGGGCGCCTGGGTGACCGAGCCCATCACGGTCACGGCGATGACGATCTCGGCGGCCCGCGTGACGTCGCCGCCGACGACGGAGGCGCCCACGAGCGCACACTCCTCGGCGAAGCCGTCGGCGAACTCCAGCACCCACGCCTCGGGCAGGTCCGCGGGCGCGGCGAGACCGACGGTGAGCGAGTGCGCGGTGCCGCCCATGGCGTTCAGGTCGGAGAGGTTCTGCGCGGCGGCACGGTGGCCGATGTCGGCCGCACTCCCCCAGTCACGCCGGAAGTGGCGGCCCTCGACCATCAGGTCCGTCGAGACGATCACGTGCCCGTTGCGGATCCGCAGCAGGGCCGCGTCGTCACCCGGCCCGACCATCACGTGCTCCCCCTGCGGGAAGCGTGCGACGAGGTCGCCGATCAGCCCGAACTCGCCGACCTCGGCCAGCGTGCGTCCACCGTCACGTCCACCAGAAGCCGTTGCCACGGGGGCCATCCCATCACGGTGCGATAGGTTGCTGCGGCAATGCCCCACCGCCACACCCCATCAGTTGCAGGGAGACGCACATGGTCGTGCAGGCCTACATCCTCATCCAGACCGACGTCGGCAAGTCCGAGGCCGTCACGACGGCAGCGTCCGCGATGAAGGGCGTCACGCTCGCCGAGGGCGTCACCGGACCGTACGACGTCATCGTCCGTGCCGAGGCGCGCAACATCGACGAGCTGGGCAAGATGGTCGTCGCCAAGGTCCAGTCCATCGAGGGCATCACCCGCACGCTGACCTGCCCCGTGGTCCACATCTGACATGACGGCCGTGTCGTCTGAAAGCGTGCCAGGACCCGTCGCCGTCATCGCAGGCGGCCTCTCCCACGAGCGTGACGTCTCGCTCGCCAGTGGCCGCAACATCGTCCGTGAGCTGCGCGCCGCGGGCATCGAAGTGACGTCGTACGACTTCGACCGCAACCTGCTGCACCACCTCGAGCGGGACAAGGTCGTCGCGGCCGTCCCCACGCTGCACGGGCAGTTCGGCGAGGACGGCGAGATCCAGACCCTGCTCGAGCTGATCGGCCTGCCGTACGTCGGCTCCGAGTCCCGCGCCTGCCGCGTGGCCTACGACAAGGGCTCGTCGCGTGAGCTCCTCCACCGCGCCGGCATCCCCGTGCCGGACTCGGTCGGCCTCTCGGCCCAGACCTTCCGCGACATCGGCGCCGTGGCGCTGATGGAGCACGTGATGGACCGGCTCGGCACTCGCGTCGTGGTCAAGCCCACCCGCGGTGGCTCAGCCCTGGGCGTCACCGGCGTCGACGGCCTCACCGAGCTGCCGTCGGCCCTCGTCGGCACCTACGCCTACTACGACGAGGCGCTGATCGAGCGCTTCTACCCGGGCGTCAACGTCTCCGTCGTCGTCCGCGAGACCGCCGAGGGCCTGCAGCCGCTGCCGGCGATCGAGATCGACTTCGTGAAGGGTCACGAGTTCGACTTCTCCGCCCGCTACACCGCCGAGTACGTCGGCCTGCGGAAGCTCGACGTCGACCCGGACGTGCTCGACGCGATCGGGCAGACCGCCGTGGCGGTCCACGAGATCCTCGGCCTGCGCGACCTCTCCCGGACCGACTTCATCGTCGAGCCCGACGGCTCGTTCGTCGTCCTCGAGGCCGCCATCACGCCCGGCGCCACCGAGACGTCCGTCATGCCCTTCGCCTGTACCGAGGCCGGCACGACGCTCGGCGCCGAACTGAGTGCGCTGATCGACCGCGCCCTCGCCCGCTGAGAGGGCCGGCTGTCAGCGCAGGCCGCGGGGGCGCTCGAGGGCGAGCGCGATCAGCTCGTCGATGAGCTCGGCATAGCTGAGACCACTGGCCTCCCACATCTTCGGGTACATCGATATCGGGGTGAAGCCCGGCATGGTGTTGATCTCGTTGATCGTCACGTCACCTTCCTCGGTCACGAAGACGTCGACGCGCGAAAGGCCCTCGGCACCGATCGCCTCGAAGGCCGCGACGGCCACCTCCTGAACTCGTGAGGCCACCTCGGCGGGCAGGTTGGCAGGTGCCTCGGTCCGGGCCTCGGTGGCGGAGACGTACTTCGCCTCGAAGTCGTAGAAGTCGGCCTGGTCGTGGTCGACGACGATCTCGCCGGGCACCGACGCGCGCGGGGCCGATCCGCCGCGGCCGCCGAGCACGGCGCATTCGATCTCGCGACCCTCGAGTCCCTGCTCGATGAGCACCTTCGGATCGTGGCGTTGGGCCTCCTCGACGGCGGACTCGAGGTCGTCGTACGAGTCGACGCGGGTGACTCCGAGGGAGGAGCCGGCGCGGGCGGGCTTCACGAAGAGCGGCAGTGACAGCTCCCGCGCGGCAGCCAGGACGTCGGCACGCGACTCGGCCCACTCCCGCGGCCGCACCGTGAGGAACGGCCCGACCGGCAGGCCGCGGCCGGCGAAGACGAGCTTCATGAACTCCTTGTCCATGCCGACCGCCGAGGCGAGCACGCCCGCGCCCACGTAGGGAACGTCGGCCAGCTCGAGGAGCCCCTGGATGGTGCCGTCCTCACCGAAGGGCCCGTGCAGGACGGGAAAGACGACGTCGACGGAGCCGAGCTCGACAGGCACCTGCCCGGGCTCGAGGACCTGGAGGCTCGAGGCGCCGCCCGAGCCGGCGAACACGACCTCGGCACCCGACGCCGAAGTCACCTCGGGGAGCGTGCCGCCGGTGAGCGCGGCAGCGGCGAGGTTGTCGGTGCCGACGACCCACTGCCCGGTCCTCGTGATGCCGATCGGTACGACGTCGTACCTCTCCGGGTCCATCGCACCCATCACGCCGGCGGCGGTGACGATCGAGACCGGGTGCTCGCCGGAGCGGCCTCCGAAGAGCAGCGCGACACGGATCTTCGGGGTCACCTCAGGCACCGCTCCACCCTAGGACAGGGCGGCGGCGACCTCGTCGAGGCGCGCCCCGCGCGAGGCCTTGACCAGCACCACGTCGCCAGGCTGCAACTGGGCCTTCAGCCACGCGATGGCCTCGGCGTTGTCCGCCGCGGTGATCGCGAACGACGTCCCACCGACGGCGCCCTCGGCGATCTCGCTCGCGCCTTCACCGATCACGAGGACGAGGTCGGCCCGCCCGACGGCGTACTCCCCGATCCCGCGGTGTGCCTCCTGCGACGACTCCCCGAGCTCAAGCATCGGCCCGAGCACGGCGATCCGACGGCCGCCGTCGGTGGGCTCGATCGACACCAGTGCGTCGAGGGCGGCCCGCATCGAGTCAGGGTTCGCGTTGTAGGAGTCGTTGAGCAGCGTGATGCCGCGGCCGAGCTCGTGGAGCTCCATCCGCCACTTCGACAGCGCCGCATGGCTCAGCGCCTCGGCCGACGCCTGCAGGGGTACGCCGACGGCGAGCCCCGCGGCAGCCGCAGCCGCCGCGTTGAAGGCCTGATGGGCTCCCACGACCGGGAGTGACACGTCGACGCGCTCGCCGCGCGCGTGCAGCTGGAAGGTCGGGCGCCCGAGGCGGTCGAGCTGCAGCGCCTCGACGCGGACGTCGGCGTGCTCGGCCGTGCCGAAGGTCAGGACGGGGCCGTCGGTGTGGGCACGCATCGCGATGACGCGCGGGTCGTCGGCGTTGAGCACTGCCGTGCCGCCGGGCACCAGTCCTTGCACAAGCTCACTCTTCGCCCGCACGATCGCCTCGCGAGAGCCGAACTCACCGAGATGCGCCTCGCCGACGTTGAGGACGATCGCCACGTCGAGCGGGGCGATCGCGGTGAGGTCGGCGATGTGGCCGATACCCCGCGCGCCCATCTCGAGGGCGAGGAAGCGGGTACTCGCGTCGGCCCGCAGGATGGTCAGCGGCACGCCGAGCTCGTTGTTGAAGGAGCCGAGCGTGGCGATCGTCGCGCCGCCCTGGGTCAGTACACCGCTGAGCAGGTCCTTGGTGGAGGTCTTCCCCTGTGAGCCGGTCAGGCCCAGCACCGTCAGGTCACCGGTCGCCCGCAGCTCGCGGAGGACATGGGCGGCCAGTGCCTGGAGGGCCACCTGGACGTCGTCCACGACGACGGTGGGCAGGGAGGTCGGCCGGCTTCCGATTACGGCGACAGCGCCCGCTGCAGCGGCCTGATCGGCGTACTCGTGCCCGTCGACGTACTCCCCGGCGAAGGCGACGAAGAGGCCGCCGGGCTCGGCCTGCCGGCCGTCGAGCACGGCTGGTGCCGTGATCTCGACCGGCCCCTCAGCCCCGTGGACCTTTCCTCCGACGATGGTGGCGAGGTCCTCGAGATGGAGCGGGATCATGGGGACGTAGCCTAGTCCGCATGGCCGAGTCACCCGAGTCACCCGAGACACACGCGCTCAAGCCGGAGACCATCGCCGTGCAGGCGGGCCGCCCCGTGCACGAGCCCGACCAGCCGCTCAACGTGCCGATCTCCATGGCCTCGACGTACGTCGGTGGGGGCGACAAGGAGTACGGCCGCTACACGAACGACGCCTGGGTGGCCTTCGAGTCGGCGCTCGGCGCGCTCGAGCACGGCGAGGCGCTCACCTTCTCCAGCGGGCAGGCCGCGACCGCCACGATCCTGGACCTCGTCAACGACTCCACCGTCGTGTGTGGTCAGGCCTATCTCGGTACGACGGGACAGCTGGCCGACCTCGAGGCGCGTGGCCGTCTGCGGACGAAGCTCGTGGACATCAGCGACACGGAGTCCGTGATCGCCGCGCTGGACGACGACACGGCGATCCTCTGGATCGAGTCCCCGACCAACCCCGAGATGCAGCTCGCCGACCTGCCTGCCCTGATCGCCGCCGCGCACGAGCGCGACATCCGCGTGGTCGTCGACAACACGCTCGCGACGCCGATCCTCCAGCAGCCGCTGCTCCTCGGCGCCGACATCGTCCTGCACTCGGTCACGAAGTACCTGGCGGGCCACTCCGACGTGAACCTCGGTGCGCTGGTCGTCCGAGATCCCGACCTCTTCAGCGTCCTCAAGGGGCGCCGCGACCTGATCGGCGCCATCCCCGGGCCGTTCGAGGTCTGGCTCGCGCTGCGGGGGCTGCGGACCCTGCCGTTGCGGGTCCGCGCGGCTTCGGCGAACGCCGCCGAGCTCGCTCGCCGTCTCGAGGAGCACCCGGCGATCGACGAGGTCCGCTATCCGGGTACCGGAGCGATGCTGGCCGTCGTACTCCCGACGGCCGAGGCCGCCGAACTGCTCACCCACTCCACGACGC
Organism: Nocardioides sp. Kera G14; assembly: GCF_020715565.1. Taxonomy (NCBI): domain Bacteria; kingdom Bacillati; phylum Actinomycetota; class Actinomycetes; order Propionibacteriales; family Nocardioidaceae; genus Nocardioides; species Nocardioides sp. Kera G14. The sequence continues at coordinate 2,340,903 of NZ_CP085839.1, forward strand.
TGTGGGTGCACGCCACCTCACTCGGCGGCGTGGAGTCGACCTTCGAGCGCCGCCGTCGATGGAAGGGCGAATCGACCGACGTCCCCGAGGGCCTCGTCCGACTCAGCGTCGGCATCGAGGACGTCGACGACCTGTGGATGGACCTCCAGCAGGCGTTGAGCTCAGTCGGTCTGCCGCGCTGACGCGCGGCACGCTCCCTCGCTCGGCACAAGCGGACGAGCAAGCTCGCCGCTTGGCCTCACTCAGTCGGTCTCTGACTTCGTCGGGCGCTCGAGCATCGCGTCCATCAGCGCGGCGGGCGTCACTCGGCCGGCGATGACGTCGTCGACGGCGGCGACGAGCGGGTGGTCGATGCCGGCCTTCGCGGCGAGGGCACGCAGTGAGGCGCAGGACTTCGCGCCCTCGGCCACCTGACGGGTCTGGGCGACGACGTCCTCGACACTCATGCCCTGGCCGAGCTTCTCGCCGAAGGTGCGGTTCCGCGAGAGCGGCGAGGAGCAGGTGGCGACGAGGTCGCCGAGGCCCGCGAGGCCCATGAAGGTCATCGGGTTCGCGCCGAGCTGCATGCCGAGGCGTGCGGTCTCGGCGAGGCCGCGGGTGATGACCGTGGCGGTGGTGTTGTCACCGAAGCCGAGCCCGACAGCCATGCCGGTGGCGATCGCCACGACGTTCTTGTAGGCGCCGCCGATCTCGCAGCCGACCACGTCGGCCGACGTGTAGGGCCGGAACGCCGGGCTGTGGACGCGGGCCTGAAGTGCCTTGGCCACGTCCTCGTCCGCGCACGCGACCGTCGAGGCGGCCGGCTCGCGTGCAGCGATCGGCTTGGCCAGGTTGGGCCCGCTGATGACCGCGATGCGCTCGGGCGCGGCACTGGTGAGCTCGGCGATGACCTCGCTCATCCGGTCGAGAGTGCCGAGCTCCACGCCCTTCATCAGCGAGACGAAGATCTGCTGGTCGTCGAAGAGCGGCGCCCACTCGGTGAGGTTGTCCCGCAGCGACTGGCTCGGCACGGCCAGCACGACGACGTCGGCTCCCTCGAGGGCCCGGGCGGGGTCGTGGGTGGCGGTGATGGTCGAGGGAAGCTCGAGGTCGGGGAGGTAGTCGGCGTTGGTGTGGGTCGCGTTGATCGAGGCCGCGAGCTCCTCACGCCGGGCCCACATCGTGACGTCGTTGCCCGCATCGGCGAGGACGATCGAGAAGGCGGTCCCCCAGGAGCCGGCGCCGAAGACCGCGACCCGGCCGGGTGCGGTGCTGATCACCGGGGCCCCCGTGCGAAGCGGAGCGGAGCGAGCATTCGCATGGGGTGGTTCACGCGAGCTTCTTCTTGTGCGGGTTACCGGTCCGGCCCACCCCGGCGGTCTTCGGGTCGAAGAGCGTCGCCGGCGGCTCCTCACCGCGCAGGTCGGCGACGAGGCGGACGATGGCCTGCATGATCCGCTGGGTCGCGGTGTCGAGCAGCTCGCGGGTCTGCGGCCGGCCCTGGAGGTCGGAGAGATCGACCGGGTCGCCGACCTTCATCTTGATGGTCTTGCGCGGGACCGGCGCGAACTTCTTCTCGTAGCCGTTGAGCAGGAACTGCGCGCCCCACTGGCCGACGGGGATGACCGGCGCCCCGGTCTCCAGAGCGATCCGCGCCGCACCGCTCTTGCCCACCATGGGCCAACCGTCCGGGTCCTTGGTGATCGAGCCCTCGACGTACACGACGATCAGGTGGCCGTCATTCACCGCCTTGATGGCCTCCTGCAGGGCACCGAGGCCACCTGCGGCGCGCTCGACCGGGATCTGGCCGGCCGAGCGGAGGAACCTCCCGAACTGCTTGTTCTTGAAGAGCGTCGACTTGGCGAGGTAGTGCGACTGGCGACCCCAGTCCCACGTCAGGCGGGCCGCCGAGAGCGGGTCGATGTGGGAGACGTGGTTGAGGGCCAGGATCACGCCGCCCGTGGCCGGGATCTTGTGCCCGTCGATCCATTCCGGCCGCGTCGTCGCCTTGAGGAATCCCATGATGATCGGCTCGACAGCACGGTACGTCGGTCCGATCGGCTGCTGCGGTTTCCGGAACTTACCCACGATCGGTCAGGCTACAGGCTGTGCCCTCCCACGTCGTGCTCCTCCCGGTGAAGCCGCCAGCCCGCGGCAAGTCGCGTCTCGTCGGCGTCAGCGACGCCGTCCGACGGAGCCTCGCGGAGGCGTTCGCGCTCGACACCGCAGCCGCCTGCCTGGCGGCTCCGTCGGTGGGCGCCGTACTCGCCGTGACCGACGACGCGGACTTCTCCCGCCAGCTCATCGCCCTGGGCTGCGCCGCGATCCCCGACGGTGTCAGCGACGACCTCAACGGCTCGCTCGTCCAGGCAGCTGCGGAAGCCGCCCGACGCTGGCCGGACCTCATTCCTGCAGCGCTGTGCGGTGACCTTCCGGCGCTCTCCCCCACCGATCTCGATGCCGCCCTCACAATGGCGATCCCCCTCGTGGAGCAGGGCATCCCGGCGTACGTCGCCGACGCGGTCGGCCTCGGGACGACTCTCTTCACTGCGCCCCGTGAGCGGTTCGCTCCGCGCTTCGGTCTCAACTCGCGGATGCTGCACGACGAGATCGGCGCGGTCCCGATCGAGGGAGAGCTCGCGACGCTTCGCCGCGACGTCGACGATCTCGACGACCTGGAGGCCGCAGCCCAACTGGGGCTGGGGATCCGCACGTCCGCGGTGCTCCGGGAGATGAATCGGGAAACGCAGAACGGGCCATCCCCGCAGGGATGACCCGTTCTGTGGGGTGCTGAGAGGTCAGGCCTTCTTCGCGGCCGTCTTCTTGGCGGGAGCCTTCTTCGCCGGAGCCTTCTTCGCAGCCGCCGTCGTCTTGGCCGGTGCAGCCTTCTTGGCCGGTGCAGCCTTCTTGGCGGGAGCCGCGGTCTTCTTGACCGGAGCGGCCTTCTTGGCCGGAGCCGCGGTCTTCTTGACCGGGGCAGCCTTCTTGGCCGGAGCCGCAGTCTTCTTGACCGGAGCAGCCTTCTTCACGGCCGCGGTGGTCTTCTTGACGACGGCCTTCTTCGCGGGAGCAGCAGCCTTCTTGACCGGAGCGGCCTTGGTGGCCACGGCCTTCTTGGCCGGAGCGGCGGCCTTCTTGACCGGAGTGGCAGCAGCCTTGACGGTCTTGGGGATCGTCAGCTTCGGAAGCTTCTTGGCACCGGAGACGACGTTCTTCAGGTCGGCGCCGGCACTGAACTTCGGAACCGCGGTCTTCTTGGCCTTGATGCGGGCGCCGGTCTGCGGGTTGCGCACCCAGCGGGCGTCGCGGACGCGCTTCTCGAACGAGCCGAAGCCCGTGATGGCAACCTTCTCGCCATCAGCAACGGCGCGGGTGATGGTGTCGAGCACCGACTCCAGCGCGTGCGAGGCGGCCTTCTTGTTTCCGTCGAAGCGCGCGGAGAGCGCCTCAACAAGCTCAGACTTGTTCACGATCGACCTTTCAGTTCAACCCTCGCGCCGAGCCTCAATGCCCGACGTGTTGGAAGAGACGCTAATGAGCGTTGGGGAAAATGCCACTGATCTTCGGCGTGTTTACCCGCGAAAATCCTTGTGATGAGCCAAAAAGGCCGGTTTTGAAGGGATTTCCCCTCGCAACCGGCCTTCTTGGTGACGATTCTCAGATCACAACGTCGCGGGCTTCCAGCTCGGCCGCGTCGCCTCATAGGCCGCGATGTCGGCCTCGTGGGAGAGCGTGATGCCGATGTCATCGAGCCCGTTCAGCAGGCGCCACTTGGTGTAGGCGTCGATGTCGAAGCTGTCCTGGACCTCGCCGTCGGGCGTCGAGACTGTCTGGCTCTCGAGGTCCACGGAGATCTGACCACCGGGATTGTCGTCGAGGTAGTCCCAGAGCTTCTGCACGACCTTCTCGTCGACCTGCGCGGCGACAAGGCCCGCCTTTCCTGAGTTTCCTCGGAAGATGTCGGCGAAGCGCGAGGAGATGACGACCTTGAACCCATAGTTCTGCAGGGCCCAGACCGCATGCTCGCGCGACGAACCGGTGCCGAAGTCAGGGCCGGCGACGAGGACGGTCCCTGCCTTGTAGGGCTCCTGGTTGAGGACGAACTCGGGATCGTTGCGCCAGGCGGCGAAGAGGCCGTCCTCGAAGCCGGATCGCGTGACCCGCTTGAGATACACGGCCGGGATGATCTGGTCGGTGTCGACGTTGCTGCGCTTGAGCGGGACGCCGACGCCGGTGTGCGAGGTGAACTTGTCCATCGGTCAGACTCCAGCGGTCTCGAGGTCGGCGGGCGAGGAGAGCGTGCCGCGCACGGCGGTCGCTGCAGCGACGGGCACGGAGACGAGGTGCGTGCGACCGCCCTTGCCCTGGCGGCCCTCGAAGTTGCGGTTCGACGTCGACGCGCTGCGCTCGCCCGGGGCGAGGGTGTCGGGGTTCATGCCGAGACACATGGAGCAACCGGCGCCACGCCACTCGGCTCCGGCCTCGATGAAGACCTTGTCGAGCCCCTCCTCGATCGCCTGGTTCCGCACCCGCACCGAGCCGGGAACGACCAGCAGGCGCGTGCCCTCAGCGACCGTGTGGCCCTTGATGGTGTCGGCCGCGAGACGCAGGTCCTCGATCCGGCCGTTGGTGCAGGAGCCGATGAAGACGGTGTCGATGTGGACGTCGCGCAGGGGCGTGCCGGCCTCAAGACCCATGTAGGCAAGGGCCTTCTCGGCCGCGACCTTGTCCTGCTCCTCCTCGAAGTCGTCGGGACCGGGGATGCTCGCACCCAGCGGTGCGCCCTGGCCGGGGTTGGTGCCCCAAGTGACGAACGGCGTGATGTCGGCCGCGTCGAGGACGATCTCCTTGTCGAAGACGGCGTCCTCGTCGGTGACGAGCGTCTTCCAGTGCTCGACGGCTGCATCCCAGTCCGCACCCTTCGGCGCCTCGGGCTTGCCCTCGATGTAGTCGAACGTCGTCTGGTCGGGAGCGATGAGACCAGCTTTGGCACCCCACTCGATGCTCATGTTGCAGATCGTCATGCGGCCCTCCATCGAGAGCTCACGGATCGCCTGGCCGCGGTACTCCACGATGTAGCCCTGACCACCGCCGGTGCCGGTCTTCGTGATCAGCGTGAGGATGAGGTCCTTGGCCGTCGTACCGGCGGGAAGGGAGCCGTTGACGGTGACCGCCATCGTCTTCGGCTTCGACTGCGGAAGCGTCTGGGTCGCGAGGACGTGCTCGACCTCGGAGGTGCCGATGCCGAAGGCGATCGCGCCGAAGGCACCGTGCGTGGAGGTGTGGGAGTCACCGCAGACGATCGTCATGCCGGGCTGGGTCAGGCCGAGCTGCGGACCGACGACGTGCACGATGCCCTGCTCGATGTCGCCGAGCGGGTGCAGGCGTACGCCGAACTCGGCGGCGTTCTTCCGCAGGGTCTCGACCTGCGTGCGCGACACCGGGTCGGCGATGGGCTTCTCCCAATCAACGGTCGGGACGTTGTGGTCCTCGGTCGCGAGGGTGAGGTCCGGCCGGCGCACCTGGCGGCCGGCGAGGCGCAGGCCGTCGAACGCCTGTGGGCTGGTCACCTCGTGAATGAGGTGGAGGTCGATGAAGAGGAGGTCCGGTTCGCCGTCGGTGGATCGCACGACGTGCTCGTCCCAGACCTTCTCACTGAGCGTCTTTCCCATGTCACCGGACTCTACTCTTGATTCCGCGGACTGAGACAATTAGTCTCGCACTATGGACAGCAATGGATCAGGCAGCGGCGTCGGCGTCCTCGACAAGGCGGCCGCGGTACTCACCGCACTCGAGTCAGGCCCGGCGACCCTGGCCGCCCTCGTGACGGCGACCGGCCTGGCCCGTCCCACTGCCCATCGTCTCGCAGTTGCGCTGGAGCACCACCGTCTCGTGGCCCGCGATCTTCAGGGCCGCTTCGTCCTCGGTCCGCGTCTGGCCGAGCTCTCCGCCGCCGCCGGCGAGGACCGCCTGCTCGCCACCGCCGGCCCGGTGCTCGCGCGACTGCGCGACATCACCGGCGAGTCGGCCCAGCTGTGGCGCCGGCAGGGCGACATGCGTATCTGCGTCGCCGCCGCCGAGCGCGCCTCCGGCCTGCGTGACACCGTCCCGGTCGGCTCGCAGCTCACCATGCGCGCGGGCTCCGCAGCTCAGGTCCTGCTGGCGTGGGAGGACCCGGAGCGCGTCCACCGCGGGTTGCAGAACGCGGCCTTCTCAGCCGCCGCCCTGTCGGGAATCCGCCGTCGTGGCTGGGCGCAGTCGGTCGGCGAGCGCGAGGCCGGCGTCGCGTCGGTGTCGGCGCCCGTCCGCTCCCCGGGCGGCAAGATCATCGCCGCCGTCTCCGTCTCCGGCCCCCTCGAGCGCCTCACCCGCCAGCCCGGCCGGATGCACGCCCCCGCCGTCATCGCCGCCGCCGAGCGGCTCTCCGAGTCCCTCCGCCGCGCCGCCGAATAGCCGAGATCCGGCTTCCTGCCCTCCGAGATCCGGTTTCCTGCCCGTCTCGGGTAGTCAGGAGAGTCGGCAGAGCGCGACCGCCGCCAGCATCAGCGGCGCGAGCGTCTCCGCGTCCTCGGTCTCGCCGCGGCCGATCATCGCGATCACCGCGGCCCACGGGACGGTGAGCATCCCTCCTCCGCCATTCCGCCGTCGTCGTCGTACGTCGCCGGGCTGAGGTCACGCGCGAGGAAGACGTGCCCGGGCGCATCGGCAACGCCGTCGAGCGAGTGGATCGGACCGAGCGACTCCCAGCTCGCCGCCCGAAGACCGGTCTCCTCACGCAGCTCCCGCTTCGCCGCCGTCGTCGCCGTCGGGCTTGGTGGTGTCGTCCTCACGCACCCGGATCCACTGGTTCTCGTAGACGGTGCGCGAGGAGCGGGTCTGCCAGGCCATGGGCCAAGGCTAGGGGTGCATCAGAACAGGGAGTTGGACTCGAGGGCCAGCAGCGCCTGCTTGCGCTCGAGCCCGCCGGCGTAGCCGGTCAGGGAACCGTCGGCACCGATGATGCGGTGACAGCCGATCACGATCGGGATCGGGTTGCGCCCGTTGGCCAGGCCCACCGCGCGCGAGGCTGCGGCAGTCATCCCGAGCCGGCGAGCGATGTCCGCGTAGGTCGCCGTCTGGCCGAAGCCGACCTCCAACAGGGCCTTCCAGACCCGCTGCTGGAACTCCGTGCCGACCGGCGCGAGGGGGAGGTCGAAGACCTCGAGCACGCCGTCGAAGTACGCCGTCAGCTGCCGCGTCGCCTCGAGCAGCACCGGATCGGCGTCGGCTCGCTCCCCCAGCGGACGGCCCGTGCCGACGACGTACGGCGGGAACTCGATCGCCGTGAGTGCGCCGGCCTGCGCGACTATCCGTAGCTCACCCACGGGTGAGTCGATCACTGTCCACATCAGGGGACCTCCACGTCCAAGCTGTGCCACAGGTGCATGAGTGCGTAGGAGCGCCACGGGCGCCAGGCCTCGGTGTCGACCGAGCCTCCCCGCGCGTCGAGCGCTCGCCGGACGCCGACGTCGGTGGGCAGGAAGACATCAGGGTCACCGAGCGCGCGCAGGGCGATGTAACCGGCACTCCACGGCCCGATTCCCGGCTGCGCCAGCAGCCGCGACCGTACGTCGCCACGGTCGGTGCCGCGGTCCAGCGCGAGGTCACCGTCGGCCAGCGCCGCGGCCAGTCCGGCGATCGCGCGACCACGGGCGCGAGGCATCGGAAGGGTCTCCGGATCGATCTCGGCCAGCGTCTCTGACTGCGGGAAGAGGTGAGTGAGTCCCGGCACGCCCGTGTCGAGCGGCTTGCCATGTTCCACCACGAGCCGCCCCAGGACGGTGCGGGCGCCGGCGACACTGACCTGCTGGCCGACGACCGCGCGGATGGCGAGTTCGGCGCCGTCGACATGGCCCGCGACCCGCAGCCCGGGCGTCGCGTGCACGAGAGCGCCGAGCAGCGGGTCGGAGCCGAGCTGCTCCGCCACCGCGAGGGGGTCGCAGTCGGCGTCGAGCATCCGCCGTGCGCGCTCCACCGCGGCGGCAGTGTCGCGCAGGTCGGTGAGCCGGAAGGTCGCGGGCACGAACGCTGTGTCCGCCGACTCGAGCACGTCAGTGAGTTCGAGCATCACCGTGCCTGGCCCGTGTGGGAGGTCGAGGGTCCGGGCGTACCAGCCGTCCGCGGCGACCTCGACTCCGGCGAGCGCATGGTCGGCGAGGAAGCGCAGCAGTGCACGGCCGGCGAACGGCGTGCGCACGGCAAGCCGCATCACCACGGTGCCGGGATGCGAGGCCGGCCCACCACGGTGGCCTCGGAGTTCGGTCGGTGTGGCGGCGTACACCTCGCGGACGGTGTCGTTGAACTGCCGCACGCTTGCGAAGCCTGCCGCGAAAGCGATCTCGGCGAAGCCCAGTCCGGTGGTCTCGATCAACACACGGGCCGTCTGCGCGCGGCGGGCGCGGGCCAGGGCGAGGGGCCCGGCCCCGAGCTCGGCCGCGAGGATCCGGCCGAGGTGGCGCGAGGTGTAACCGAGCCGCCCGGCCAGTCCGTCGACACCCTCACGGTCGACCACGCCGTCCGCGATGAGCCGCATCGCCCGTCCGGCCACGGTGCCCGCGACATCCCAGTCCGGACTTCCCGGCGTGGCGTCGGGCAGGCAGCGCTTGCACGCGCGATAGCCGGCGGCCTGGGCGCTGGCAGCGCTTGGGTGGAAGGTGACGTTCCGGAATGCAGGCGTGCGCGCCGGGCACGAGGGCCGGCAGTAGATCCCGGTGGTCCGTACGGCGGTGTAGAACCGGCCGTCGAAGCGACCGTCGCGGCTCCGCACGGCCTTGTAGCAGACCTGGGGATCGAGCGGCATGGCTCCATCCTGCTCCAGCACAGCACTCAGTACTGGCGGAAATCAGACACTGCGCGGAGCAGTACTTCTTCCGGGAGCCCGCACAGAACGAGGAAGGGGCCCCGGCCTGCTTTCGCAGGCACGGGGCCCCTCTTCTGTACCCCCGACCGGATTCGAACCGGCGCTAACGCCGTGAGAGGGCGCCGTGCTAGGCCGCTACACAACGGGGGCATACCTTGTTTCGCCGCCTTGCGGCGACTCGTGAAACCTTAGCGAACTGCTCGTTTCACACCAAATCCCCACCGTGGTGGGGATCTGTGGCTGGTCTACCAGGACTCGAACCTGGAATAACGGAACCAGAAACCGTCGTGTTGCCAATTACACCATAGACCAATGGCTCGGCCGATCAGATCGGCTGGCCGTTGCCAGACATTACAGGTGTCCTGACGCCGACTCCAAAACGACGTCCGACCACCAGCACGAGGGCGAGATAGACGAGCGATTGGGTGAGCGTGGAGACGATCATCCACCAACTGCCGTGGATGTCGGTGAGCGTCGAGGTCATGTCCCCGAAGGCCAGTGCCAGCCCGAACGCCATGAAGTTGTTGAGCACGTGCATCGCCAGGCCCGCCTCGAGCCCACCGGTCGCGATGACCAGGATCCCGGCCACGATGCCGAAGGCGAAGCGGTCGAAGAAGACCGGGACGTCCTGCCCGCCGTGCGCGAGGGCAAAGAGGAACGCAGGCACGAGTACGCCGACGAGCCGGCCGGCCATCCGCGACCGTCCCGCCAGAACCCCGCCCCACGCCTGCGTGAGATAGCCACGGAAGGCGAACTCCTCCCCCGCCGCCTGCAGCGGGGTCAGGAACACGATCACGGCCAGGAAGCCGAGGGTCTGCGACGTGAAGGCGTTGGCGGCTCCGCCGAGGTCGCTGTCACCGCCGTCCGAGGGCAGGAACGCCGAGACGACCAGCGTGACGATGAGGGTCACGACCGACAGCCCGAGACACACGAGGAACCACCGCCAGCGGATCCGGCCCATGACCGAGAGCAGCCAGCGCGGGCGCTGCCAGCCGTGCATCAGCCAGGCCACGAGGATCGCCGACGGGATCGCTGCCGCGAGCCCGAGGTTGAGATAGGCCAGGTTGGCCGGCGTCACCGGGTCGAGCCCGAAGAAGTTCGTGATGTCGTCGCCGTTCGAGCCGGTCACAAGCATGACGACCGCGAAGGGGACGGCCAGGACCGCGGGCAGCCAGAGGAAGAGGAGGATCAGCAGGACTGAGCCGAGGAGCGTGCGCCACCAGGCGACCTGCCCCGCACGGTTGATCTCGTGATACTCCAGCCCCGGCGTCATGCGAGCGGTGAGCGCATCATCATGAGAGCGCAGCCTGCAGGCGCGCGAGCGAGCGCTCCCTGCCCAGCAGCTCGAGCGACTCGAAGAGCGGCGGGCTGATCCGGCGGCCCGTTACGGCGACCCGGACCGGCCCGAAGGCCACGCGCGGCTTGAGTCCCATCTCCTCGACGAGGGCGTTCTGCAGCGCGTCGTTGATCTCGGCTGCACTCCAGATCTGGAGTCGCATCAGCGCATCCGACGCAGCCTGCACGACTGCCTGCCCCTCGTCGGTGTCGACCAGCTTCGCCCGGTCGTCGACGTCGAGGGCGAAGTCCGCATCCGCGACGAAGAGGAAGCCGAGCATGTCGCCGACCTCCGTCAGCTTGTTGACCCGCTCGGCGACGAACGGCATCGCGAGCTCGAGCAGCTGCTGCTCGCTCGGCGTCACGGGATCCGACAACACGCCGTCGCGCTTGAGGAACGGCAGCGCACGCGAAGTGATCTCCTCGACCGAGAGGAGGCGCATCTGCGAGGTGTTGATCGCGTCGCACTTCTTGAGGTCGAAGCGGGCCGGGTTGGGGTTGACGTCCTTGATGTCGAACTTCTCGACCATCTCCTCCATCGAGAAGATGTCGCGGTCGGCCGCGATGGACCAGCCCAGCAGGGACAGGTAGTTGAGCAGGCCCTCGGGGATGTAACCGTTGTCGCGGTAGGCCAGCGCGTGCGCCTCCGGGTCCCGCTTGGAGAGCTTCTTGTTGCCCTCACCCATGACGTAGGGCAGGTGCCCGAACTCCGGGGTGAAGTCGGTCAGGCCGATCGCCTTGAACGCCTCGTAGAGCGCGAGCTGACGCGGCGTCGACGAGAGCAGGTCCTCACCACGCAGCACGTGGGTGATCTTCATCAGCGCGTCGTCGGTCGGGTTGGTGAGCGTATAGAGCGGGTCACCGTTGGCACGCGTCAGGGCGTAGTCCGGCACGTCCTTGGTGGCGAAGGAGATCTCGCCGCGGACCAGGTCGTTCCAGCCGATCGTGCCCTCGGGCATGCGCAGGCGCGGCACGGAAGGCCTTCCTTCGAACGCCTTGAGCTGCTCGTCGGTCAAGGAACGGCAGAAGCCGTCGTACCCCATCACCGGGGGGATCGCGGTCTCACCGGCGGCCTTCGCAGCCTTGTACGCCGCCTGCCGCTCCTTGAAGCGCGCGTCGACCTCCGTGGCGGTGCAGTAGCAGCGGTAGGCGTGACCGCCGTCCAGCAGCTTGGCGAGGGTGTCGGCGTAGATGTCGCTGCGCTGCGACTGGAAGTAGGGGCCGTAGTCGCCGCCGACCTCGGGGCCCTCGTCCCAGTTGAGACCGCACCAGCGGAGCAGCTCGATGATGGAGTCGAGGCTCTCCTGGGTGTTGCGCTCGAGGTCGGTGTCCTCGATACGGAAGACGAACGTCCCGCCGTGGTGACGCGCGAATGCCCAGTTGAACAAGGCGGTCCGGATCATGCCGACGTGCGGGCTGCCCGTCGGGCTGGGGGCCATGCGGACGCGCACGGCACTACCGGTGGGGACTGTCGAAACCATGGTTCAGGCCTTCTTGATGACGGGGTTGGTGAGGGCGCCGAGGTACGTCGAGGTGACCTCGACCTCCTCGCCGGGCTGCATCGGGCCGACGCCGGCAGGCGTTCCGGTGAGGATGACGTCGCCCGGCAGCAGGGTCATGGCAGCGGTGACGTGCTCGATGATCCGCGGGATGTCGAAGATCAGGTCCTGGGTGTTGCCGTCCTGCTTGAGATCGCCCTCGAGGTACGTCTTGAGGTCGATGCCGGACTTCATCGCGCCCAGACCGAGCTCGGTGTCGATCCACGGGCCGAGCGGGCAGAAGCTGTCGAAGCCCTTGGCCCTGCTCCACTGGCCGTCCTTGGTCTGCAGGTCGCGCGCGCTGACGTCGTTGGCGAGGGTGAAGCCGAAGATGACGTCCGCCGCCTTCTCCGCCGGGACGTCCTTGCAGATCCGACTGATCACCAGCGCGATCTCACCTTCGAAGTCCACCCGCTCGGACTGCGTCGGGTAGACGATCGGGTCGCCGGGGCCGACGACCGACGTGTTCGGCTTGAGGAAGAAGAGCGGCTCGGCCGGCACGCCTCCGCCAGTCACGTCCTTCATCTCCGCGACGTGGTCGGCGTAGTTCTTACCGATCGCGACGACCTTGCTGCGCGGGATGACCGGCGCGAGCAGCTTGATGTCCTTGAACGGCACCGTCTGCTCGGTCGGGACGATGCCGACATACAACGGGTCACCCGCCAGCACGACGACGGCGGCGTCGTCCTCGGGCTGCCCGAACTGGTCGAGCTCGCCCGTGATCACCCCGTACTGAGGGTCGGCTCCGGCATGGGTGAATCTGGCGATGCGCACCCCGCCAGCCTATCGACCTAGCCTTGACGCCATGGATTTCGCGGCTCTGCATCGAGAGAGGTTGAGGCCGTACGTCGACCCGCACCTCGCCCGGCGTACGGCAGGGCTCAAGCACCCGGTCCATGACTTCATGTTCGAGTACTACCGATATCGGCCGATCCAACTGCTGCGCTGGTCTGCCGGCTCTGCTGCATTGCCAGCGGAGAAGGTGCCGCTCGTGACTGCTCTGCACCGACTGCTCCGGGCGACCGCCGCGCGCGAGGGCAACTTCGGCTGCTTCGGCATGCACGAGTGGGCGATGGTGCACCGCTCCGATACGCACGGGACCCGGCACCCCGTCCATCTCCGGCTCGGGCAGGCGGCGACCGACGTGGTCGTCGAGTCACATCGGCTGCAGTGCTCGCACTTCGACGCCTACCGCTTCTTCACGCCCTCTGCTGCCCCGCTCAACACGCTCTCGCCGGCATCCGGCGATCGCGAGGAGTTCGAGCAGCCCGCCTGCCTCCACGGCAACATGGACCTCTACAAGCACGCCTTCCGTCTCGCCGGTCTCATCCCTTCCTCCCTGATTGCGGATGCCTTCGAGCTCGCGTGGGACATCAGGATCCTCGACATGCGCGCCGCTCCGTACGACATGGGCGGCTGGACCCTCGATCCCTATGGCATCGAGTGGACGCCCGTCCGCGTCGAGACCGCCGACGGCAAGGCCGAGTACGCCGACGCCCAACGCACCTTCGCCGACCGCGCCGCCCCGATCCGTGCCGCATTGATCGCCGAGTGCGAGCGCCTGCTCGGAGTGCGTCCGAGCGCGTGACTCGCTCGAGGTCTCAGTCGTCGCGCAGGGCGCGGTGCTGGTCGGCGTTACGCCCGGCGTGGGAGTCGGGCGGAGACTGCGGATCAACGGTTTCGATGGTCTCATCCAACCGCACTCCCTCGGGGAGACGGGTGTAGTCCTTCTGGTGCTCCGCTTGTCGTAGGCGGTCGTCGGCAGTCATTCTCCGAACGTACTCCTGGGCGGTCCGGTCTTCATCAGCTTTGGCACGTTTGGCGACCCTGCGCGATGCCGAGAGAACCCCCAGAGCCCAGCAATATAAGGGCTCCCCATTTCCGACCCTTGGTTCTGTCCATGGCCGGGAGTAGAATCTCTACAGGCGATCAACCTGAAGGAGCCACCCCGCAGTGGCGAAGGGTCCGCCAGTCGCGAAGGTCAGATAACGGCAATAGCCCCCACTGGGGCCTCCCGCGCGACGACCAGCAGCACACATCGTGTGGCCTGCTCTGTCGTCTGCGTTGAAGGAGGTGCCGCGATGGTCGTGCAGTACGTCGAACCGACCCACCCGATCGTGGGTGCCGCGCACACCGTCCGTAAGGCCCTGACCGAGGTCGCGGACGTCAACCCGCTCTTCATGTCCCCCACCGCACAGGCTGAAGCGTTGCGTGAACTGGTCGCGGCCGAGTGCCAGCTCGTCGAGCTCCGCGCCCGGGTCATGGCCGCAGCACCCAAGATCGCCGACCAGTCCGGCAAGAACGACACCGCCGCCTGGCTCGCCCACGAGACGCATATCGGCCCGCGCGAGGCGAAGGCCCAGAAGCGCCTCGCAGAAGCCCTCGACGCCTGGCCGGCCGTCGCAGCCGGGATGCGCGCCGGTGTCGTCAACCGCGAGCAGGCCGAGATCATCACCCGCGCCCTGAACGCCCTACCTGAGGACACTGCGGCCGAGTTGATCCCCCGCGCCGAGGCGCACCTCGTCGACGAAGCGTCGCGGTGGAACCCCAACCAGCTGAGGGTGTTGGCCCGTCAGGTGTTGGACGTGATCGACCCCGACGGGACCGAGGCCCGCGAAGCCAAGAAGCTCGCCGCGGAGGAGCGCAGCGCATTCCAGAAGACACGGCTCAACTTCGCGAAGAAGCACGACGGCACCACCAAGATCACCATCGTCGTCCCCGACCTCACCGCCACCCGCCTCGCCCACCTCCTCCACGCCTTCACCAGCCCCCGGCACGACCCCGCCGACAAGCAGGCACTCGCGGACGCGGCCGGCGATGAGGCGGGTGAGAGGGTGTGGTGGAAGCTGCCGAACAACAAGAAGCTCGGCCACGCGTTCTGCGAGCTGCTGGAGAACATCGACCCGAACTCGATGCCGCAACACGGCACCACCGGCACCGAACTCATCGTCACCATCCCCTTGGCCGACCTGCGTCGCGACCTTGCCGCCGCCACTGTCCTCGGCCCGAACGGCGTCGAGCGGATCACCGCAAACGAAGCACGCCGCCTGGCCTGTGAGGCGGGGATCATCCCCGCCGTCCTCGGTGGTCAGGGCCACGTGCTGGACCTCGGCCGCACCTCACGGCTGGCCACCAAGGCTCAGAAGAAGGCGCTCATACTGATCCGGGCCACCTGCAGCGAAGAAGGCTGCGACGTGCCGGCCGCCATGACCGAGGTCCACCACCTCAACGCCTGGTCCCAAGGCGGGAAGACCGACCTCAAGGACCTGGTCCTGCTCTGCAAACCCGGCCACCGCAGGATCCACTCACCCGACTACACGAACGAGCGCCTCCCCGACGGCACCATTCGCTTCTACCGCAGGACGTGAGGAGCCAGTGCTCCACCCGACGTACCCGACAAGCTCTGTAGGCCCGTCGGGCCCCCGACCACGACAGAGAACCCCAGCGTCAGCGCGACTGCAGCGCATCGAGCGCGACGCACATGGCGGCGACGACGCGCCAGTCGACCGCGGCAGCAGCCTCGTCGGTGAGGTACAGCGTGTAGTGGTCCCGGAAGAGCGTGTTCTTCTGGTACTTGCCGACCTTGGCACCGGCGGCGTCGATGAAGTCGAAGTGATAGCGGAAGAAGACCAGAACGAACTCGAAGAGGTCGCCCACGTAGGGGAGGAACCCGGCGAAGCGACGCAGGATGGCCAACGTCCTGCTGCTCTCGGTGACCCCGAAAACGACGTTGCCGCCGGCGTCGAGGACCTCCCACGTGCTGGCCAACAGCGACTTGCCGAACGACTTCCGGAGGGCGCCGATCGGAGTGCCTTGGGCGTCCTCGACGAAGTAGCGACCATGGACGTCGAAGACCTTCTCCGCGCGCATCGTGAATGCGGGCGCGGCCTTGCGCTCGTCGGCGTAGAAGGTCAGCTCCTCCTTGAACTTGAAGCGCTTCTGCTGGGCGAAGGCCGCGAGGCCGGCCCGCTCGCCTCCGTCGGTCGTCCCGAAGACGCGGTACTTGTTGACGAAGGCGGTCAACTTCTGCTCGACGAAGAGGCGAGGCTGCATCCCAGCACCCTAGCTCCGCGCGGCGTCGCTGAGCGGTCTCTCACCGGGCGTGCTGACGACTAGGCTCACGGCCATGAGCGCCGTCAGCCGGAACAACGTCACCGTGCACGGTGACGCGTCGGGGCAGCCGATGGTGTTCGTGCACGGGTTCGGTTGTGACCAGACGATGTGGCGCCACGTCGCGCCGGCGTTCATGGACGACTACCGGGTCGTGCTCTTCGACCACGTCGGCTGTGGCGGGTCGGACGACTCGGCGTACGACCCCGACAAGTACGGGACGCTGGACGGCTACGCCGCCGACATCGTGGAGATCCTCGAGGAGCTCGACCTGCGTGACGTGATCCTCGTCGGGCATTCGGTGGCCGCCATGATGGGCGTTCTCGCTGAGCGCAGGGCGTCCGAGCGGTTCGCACACCTCGTGCTCGTCGGTCCATCGCCTCGATACATCGACGACGCCGGCTACCGCGGCGGTTTCAGCGAGGCCGACATCGATGAACTCCTCGAATCGCTCGAGAGCAACTATCTCGGCTGGTCGACGGCGATGGCGCCCGCGATCGTCGGCAACCCCGAACGGCCCGAGCTGGGCCAGGAGCTCACCGCGAGCTTCTGCCGTGTCGACCCGGCGATCGCCCGCCGGTTCGCCCGTGCGACCTTCCTCTCCGACAACCGTGACGATCTCCCTGAGGTGAGGACGCCGACGCTCGTGCTGCAGTGCCGCGAGGATGTGATCGCGCCGATCGAGGTCGGCAGCTATGTGGCCGACGCCATCCCCGACAGTCGGCTCGTGGTCCTCGACGCGACCGGTCACTGCCCGAATCTCAGTGCGCCGACCGAGACGATCACGGCGATCTCCTCCTATCTCGCCGCCTCGAGGTAGGAGATGTCCAAGGAGCGTGCCGTCGACGCGTTCGAGGAGGCACTTCGCGAGGATGACCCGGCTCTCCTCTACGAGCGGGCGCCGTGCGGATACGTCTCCACCACGCCGGACGGTCGGATCCTCAAGACGAATGAGACCTTCCAGACGTGGACCGGCTACTCGGCCGAGGAGTTGATGGCCCGGTCGTTCGTCGACCTGCTGTCGGTCGGAGGTCGGATCTACCACGAGACCCACTACCGGCCGATGCTGCGCCTGCAGGGCGCCGTACGGGAGATCGCCGTCGACGTCGTACGCCACGACGGCAGCCGGCTGCCCGTCCTGCTCAACGCGCGCCTGGACCATCACCCTGACGGCACGCCGCAGGTGATCCGGATCGCCCTCTTCGACGCGACCGAACGCCGTGCCTACGAGCAGGAGCTGGTGCGTGCCAGGCAGCGGGCGGAGGCCTCCGAGGAGCAGGCGCATCTGCTCGCCCACGCGTTGCAGAAGACCTTCATCCCGCCGTCGGCGCCGGTCGTGCCGGGACTCGATATCGCCGGCAGCTACCGGTCCGCGGGCGACGGCACGGTCGTGGGCGGCGACTTCTACGACATCTTCCCGCTCGACGCCGACGAGTGGATCGTCGTGCTCGGTGACGTGGGCGGCAAGGGCCCGGCGGCGGCCGTGGTCACGGCCTTCGTGCGCGACACGGTGCGTGTACTCACCATGTCCGAGAGTTCGCCGGCGCAGGTGCTCGGCCAGCTCAACCGGCTGCTGTACCGGCATGGCAGCGACGGCCGGTTCTGCACCTGCGTCCTCGTCCGCCTCTCACGGGTGGGCGGGCACTGGCACGTCGTGACCAGCGTCGCCGGACACCCCGCACCGGTCCTCGTGCGCGACGGTGCTGCCGCGGTCTTCGCGCCGTACGCCGGCATCCTCCTCGGTGTTCTCGAGACGGCCGACTACACCGAGCATGAGCTGAGGTTGTCCCCCGGCGACGGCATGGTGCTCTACACCGACGGCATCACCGAGGCGCGCGCGGGGGAGGATCTCTTCGGCGAGCAGCCGCTGCTCGCCTCCGTCACGCGGCTCACTGCGGACCCGACGACCACGATGGCGGCGGTGGCTTCGTCGCTCGTCGCCGAGGCGCTCGAGTTCCAGTCAGGCACGGCCGCCGACGACATCGCCGCGATCGGACTGCGCGTGCCGCTCCCGCGGCGCTGACCGGCCTCAGCTCCGCGCGGCGTGAACCACCTGGATACCGGCGATGATCATCGCCAGCCCTGTCCCGAAGTCGTCCTCACGCTGACCGGCGTCGATCGCGCCCGCCGCGGCCGCCTGCCGGTGCGTCTGCTCGTCGACCGCGTGGCCGTAGACGTAGTGCAGCAGCGTGCGCGCCGCGGTCGGCCCCAGCTTGCCGAAGCCGCCCTCCTCCAGCGTCGTCAGCAGGAGGTCGTACGGCGCCTGTGCGCCCAGTCCGAAGGACCAGGCCGTCGCCGCGAGCTCGGCGCCGTCGCGCCACGAGAGCAGCACCTCGTCCAACGTCCAGCAGATCGAGGCCACCTGTTCCTCCCACGCCGCCACCTCAGGCCAGGTCGCTCGGGCCAACAGCTCGTCAGCCATCAACGCCAACAGCGTCTGCTTGTTGGGCACGTGGTGATAGAGCGCCGAGGGCTGCACGCCGAGGTCTGCGCCGAGTCGCCGCATCGAGAGTTCGGGCAGCCCCACGGCGTCCAGAAGCAGGAGGGCTCGGTCGATCACGTCGCTGCGTCGGTAGCGCACTCGTGCCCTTTCATTTTGCTCTGGTCCCGTTGACCTGACGGCGGCGCCACCCTAACCTGAACGCCGTTCACCTGACCACTGTTCAGGTTCCGTTTTCTCCGAGAGGCCAGCGATGACGATGACGACCGACCCCACCGCCGACAGCACCGGGCCCGAGGCCGCTGTCTCCGAGCGGCCCCGTCTGCTCACCACCACCGACCTGGCACTCGTCGCCGCCTTCGCCGCGCTCACCGCGGTCGCCTCCTACACCGCGGCCATCCCGGTCGGCGGGGCCGGCGTGCCGCTCACGCTCCAGACCGCCGCCGTCCTCCTCACCGGAGCGGTGCTCGGCCCGGTCCGTGGCTTCCTCGCCATCGGCCTCTACCTTCTGCTCGGCCTCATCGGGCTGCCCGTCTTCGCCGAGCACTCCTCGGGCGCCGCCGTCTTCACCGGTCCCACCGCCGGTTACCTCTACACGTTCCCGGTGGCCGCCCTCGTGGTCGGCTTCCTCGTGAAGTACGTCGTCGCCGGCCGTCGTACGCAGGCCCTGTGGATCTTCCTCGCCTGCCTGGTCGCCACCGTCGTCAACCACCTCGGCGGCGTGGTCGGCCTGCAGTCGGTGCTGGGCCTGGGCTGGCACAAGTCCTTCTCGGTCGACGGCGCCTACTGGCTGGGCGACATCGTGAAGGGCGCGATCGTCGCGATCGTCGCGGCCGAGGTGCACCGTGCCTTCCCGCACCTGCTCGCCCGCTCGCAGAAGGCTTGAATGGCCTCCATCGACTTCCGTGCTGCCGCGGTCGTCGTCCCCGACCACGCCGGTCAGGGGGGCGACGACCGCGTGCTGCTCTCCCCCACCACCCTCTCGCTGACCGAGCAGCGGATCGCGATCATCGGGTCCAACGGATCGGGCAAGTCGACGCTGGCACGGCTGATCAACGGTCTCGTCACCCCGACCAGCGGGAGCGTCACCGTCGACGGCCTCGACGTCCTCCGCCAAGGCCGCAGGGTCAGGCAGCAAGTCGGCTTCTGCTTCACCGATCCCTCGGCGCAGATGGTGATGCCGACCTGCGTCGAGGACGTCGAGCTGTCGCTGCGGCAGACGATCCGCGACAGGAGCTCGCGACGTCAGGCCGCACTCGAGGTGCTCGAGCGGTTCGGCTTGCGGGAGCAGGCCGACCAGAGCGTGCACACCCTCTCCGGTGGGCAGCGACAGATGCTCGCCCTCGCCGGGGTGCTGGCCTCCGGGCCGGCGATTCTCATCGCCGACGAGCCCACCACCCTGCTCGACCTGCGCAACAGCCGGACGGTCGGAGAGACCCTGCTCGCCCTCGAGCAGCAGCTGGTCCTGGTCACCCACGACCTCGAGCTCGCCGCGCGGTGTGACCGCGCCCTGCTGGTCGAGGACGGCCGGGTGACCTTCGACGGTGACGCCGCCGAAGCCGTGGCCACCTACGTCTCCTCGGTCGCGCGACCATGACCACGCGGATCGCCGTCTACCGGCCCGGGACGACCCTGCTCCACCGCCTGCCGGTCGGGCCGAAGCTCGCTGGCCTCGTGCTGCTCTCGATCGCCATCGTCGTCGTCCACGGCGTGCCCTCGGCCGTCGCGGCACTGGTCGGGGCGTCGGTGATCGCGGCCGTTGCCCGCCTCGACGCGCGGTCGACGTGGCGATCACTGAGGACCGTCCTCCTCCTCGCCCTGATCGCCGCGCTCCTGCAGTGGTGGTGGACCTCGCTGCCCCGCGCGACCGAGACGCTGCTGGATCTCCTCTCCCTCGGCCTGCTGGGCCTTTCACTCTCCGTCACGACGGCAGCGACCGACATGGTCGACGCGATCGTCCGCTGGCTGCGCCCCTCACGCCGCCTGGGCCTCGACCCGGACCGTGTCGCCCTCACGATCAGCCTCGCGATCCAGTCCCTGCCCGCGACCTTGCAGCTCGCGACGGAGACCCGGGACGCGGCCAGGGCGCGTGGGCTGCGCACTCCGCGTGCGTGGCTGACGCCGTTCGTGATCCGGGTGGTCGCGCGCGCACATGAGACCGGTGACGCGCTCCGAGCGCGCGGCGTCGCCGACTGAGTCTCCGTAGTCTTCACCCGTGGACATCGTCACGCTGCGCATCACGTTCTCGCTGATCGCGCTGTGCATGCTCGTCCTCTTCTACGTCACCACCTACCGCGTGACCCGTGCGCCGTTCTGTGCCTGGTGGTGCATCTCGCTCGTGCTCTTCCTCGGCGCCGGGATCGCCTGGCTGCTCAATGGCAGCGACGCGCAGGCCGTGGCCAATCCGCTCGGCAACGTGCTGGCGGTGGCGGGGGCACAGACCGTGTGGTTCGCCGCCCGCTCCCTGCGCCGCGCACGACCGCCGTGGCGGCTGTCCGCCGTCGTGCTCCTGGTCACGGCGGTCGCTGGCGCCCTCGACCACCCAGCCACCAACATCTGGGCGGGCGGCCTCGTCTTCCTCGCGGGCATGACACTCTTCTTCGCACTGACCACCTACGAGGTGTGGACCGCATCGCGCGCGGGCGACGGCATGTCGGCGTACTCCCCCGTGACGGCGGCGCTCACGGTCACCTCGGCACTGGTCGCGATCTTCTACTGCGGCCGTGCGATCGCCTACGCCGTCGTCGGGCCGCACCACCACCTCTTCACCGACGTCTTCGGCACGACGCCGACGACGCTCCTCACGACGGTCCTGCTGGTCTCCGTCTCGCACGCCATGGGAGCGCTCAGTCAGGAGCAGCTCGTCCAGGACCTGCGCCATCGCGCCGAGCGCGACGGCCTGAGCGGACTGCTCAACCGTGAGGCCTTCGGACAGCTGGCCGACAAGACGGTCCGCGGCATCGCCCGGTCGGCGATCATCATCTGCGACCTCGACCACTTCAAGCAGGTCAACGATGCCCACGGCCACCGTGTCGGTGATGCCGTCATCACGGCGTTCTCCGACGCGATCCGCTACGCCATCCGGTCCACCGACCTCGCCGCACGGTTCGGCGGTGAGGAGTTCGTCATCCTCATGCCCGGAGCCAGCACGGCGGCGGCCACCGTGCTGACGCAGGCACTCAGCCGGCACCTGTCCGAAAGCGAGGTGCTGCCCGCCGGCCAGGCGGTGACGTCGAGTTACGGCATCGCGGCTGTCGAAGGCGGCATCCCCATCGGCGAGGCACTCCAGCGTGCCGACGAGGCGCTCTATCGGGCGAAGAGTGCCGGCCGCGACCGGGCGATCACCTGGGCACCCTGACTCTCCGCCGCGGGTGCATGGATCCGGAAGCTCTGTGTGCCCGATCCCTTCACCACCCGGGTGGCGTGCGGGTGAACCCGCCGACGGCCTCCTCGACCTGGGCCGCGAGCGCGAGGAGCAGCCCGTCCTCGGCCGGGCGTGCGGCCAGCATGATGCCGACGGGCAGGTCGTCGGCGGTCCAGTGCAGGGGCAGCGAGACCGCCGGCATTCCGGTCACGTTCCATGCCGACGTCCACGGTGTGAAGGCCTTCTGGGCCTCGAAGTCCTGGGCAGGGTCGGCATCGTTGCGCAGCGATCCGACCGGTGCCGGCAGCTGGGCGAGGGTGGGCGTCAGCACGGCGTCGTACGGTGCCAGTGCCTCGAGCGCGCCTGCGGCGAAGCGACGCATCGCTCCGATGGCCAGCCCGAACTCCGGTCCGCTGACCGCCCTTCCCCGCTCTGACAGCCATCGGGTGAGCGGCCGGAGCAGATGCTCCTTCTCGGCCGGCACGACGGACAGTGCGGTGAGGACCGCCCAGCAGGTCTCGAAGGTAGCCACGGCCTCGCGCGGCAGCGGCACCGGTACGTCGACGAGCTCGTGACCGAGCGACTCCAGCAACACTGACGCGTCCTCGTAGGCCCGGACGACCTCGGGGTCGATCGCGGCGTCGGTGATGATCGGCTCGACGAAGCGGGCGATCCGCAGCCGGCCGACCGGCCGCTCCGCCGCCTCGAGGTACGACTCCGTGGCGGCCCAGAAGGGATCCCCCACGCGTCGTCCGGCCAGGGCGTCGAGGAACGCAGCAGCATCACGGACGTTGCGCGCGATGGGGCCGGCCGTCGAGAGACCGGTGGGATCGCCGTACATCGGAGCCGGCGAGACGACGCCGCGCGAGGGTTTGAAGCCGACGAGGCCACAGCACGACGCGGGGATCCGGATCGACCCGCCGCCGTCGCTCCCCTGCGCCACCGGGACGAGTCCGGCCGCCACGGCTGCGGCCGCGCCGCCCGAGGACCCACCGGCGCCGCGGCTCCGGTCCCACGGCGTCATGGCCGGCGGAGCCACGTCGGGCTCGGTGTAGCAGGGCGAGCCGAACTCGGGGGTGTTGGTCTTGCCCAGGCTGACCATTCCGGCCGCCTCGATCGAGAGCGTCACGTTGTCGGAGATCTCCGGCACGAAGTCGGCGTACGCCGCCGACCCGAAGGTCGTGCGCACGCCCGCCGTGAGGTTGAGGTCCTTGATCGCCGTCGGCACGCCCCACAGGGGACAGTCGCCGAGAGGCTTCACGATCAGCTCACGTGCGCAGGTCGAGATCCGCTCCTGGGCGATCGTGACGAAGGCGCCGATGCGGTTGTCGGGCACAGTGTCGAGCTTCTCGATCCGGGCCAGGTAGTGGTCGGCCAGCTCTCCTGGCGTCACCTCACCCCGCCGGACGAGATCTCCCTGCTCGAGCGCCGTGAGGTCGTGGATCTCGGTCACACAGTGGACGCTACGCGCCTCAGCCCGAAGGTCAATCCATCGATCAGCGCCTCCCACGAGGCCTCGATGACGTTGTCGGCGACACCGACGGTCGTCCAGGTGCCGCCGCCCTCACCGTGGTCCTTGGTGGTGATGAGGACACGGGTGCGCGAGTCGGTCCCGTGGGAGGCCTCGAAGATGCGGACCTTGTAGTCCACCAGCTCCCAGTCGTCGACGACCGGGAAGGCAGGCCGGATCGCCGAGCGCAGCGCCGCGTCGAGCGCGTTGACCGGGCCGTTGCCCTCACCCGTCACGACATAGCGCTCGCCCGCGGCGACGATCTTCACCGTCGCCTCGGTGCGAGCGGCCTCACCGTTGCCGGAGCCGTCACTGATCACGCGCCAGGACTCCACGTCGAAGTACGTCGGCCGTGAGCCCTCCACCTCCTCGGCGAGAAGCAGCTCGAAGGAGGCGTCGGCAGCCTCGAAGGAGTAGCCCTCCGACTCCAGCTCCTTGACCCGCGAGGTCACGCGGGTGACGAGCTCCCGGTCACCCGAGAGGTCGAAGCCCAGCTCCTTGCCCTTGAGCTCGATCGACGCGCGGCCCGCCATGTCGGAGACGAGGAGCCGCATGTCGTTGCCGACGCCGGCCGGGTCCATGTGCTGGTAGAGGTCGGGGTCGACCTTGATGGCCGAGGCGTGCAGCCCGGCCTTGTGCGCGAAGGCGCTGCTGCCGACGTACGGCTGGCGGGAGGCGGGCGGGAAGTTGGTGACCTCGGCGACGGCATGCGCCACGCGGGTGGCCTCGGCGAGCAGGCCGGCGGGCAGGACCTGGCGGTGGAGCTTGAGCTCGAGGTTGGCCACGACGGCGATCAGGTCGGCGTTGCCGGTGCGCTCCCCGTAGCCGTTGACGGTTCCCTGCACGTGTGTGGCGCCGGCGTCGACGGCAGCGAGGGTGTTGGCGACCGCGCAGCCAGTGTCGTTGTGACAGTGGATCCCGATCCGCATGCCGGTGGCCGAGACGACGTCGCCGACGACGTCGGAGACCCACGACGGCAGCATGCCGCCGTTGGTGTCGCAGAGCGCGGCGACCTCCGCGCCTGCCTCCGCGGCGACACGCAGTACCTCCAACGCATAGTCGCGGTTGGACCGGTAGCCGTCGAAGAAGTGCTCGGCATCCAGGAAGACGCGCTGTCCCTCGTCCCGAAGGTGGGAGACGGTGTCGCGGACCATTGCGAGGTTCTCCTCGAGCGTGGTCCGCAGCGCCTTCACGACATGCAGGTCGTGCGACTTGGCCACGAGGGTGACGACGCCGGCGCCGCTGTCGCGCAGCGCGGCGACCTGCGGGTCGTCTGCCACCACCGCACCAGCACGACGGGTCGAACCGAAGGCCGCCAACTGCGCGTGCTTGAGGTCGAGTTCGGCGACCGCGCGTCGGAAGAACTCGGTGTCCTTCGGGTTCGCACCCGGCCACCCGCC
Source organism: Nocardioides sp. Kera G14 (assembly GCF_020715565.1). Taxonomy (NCBI): domain Bacteria; kingdom Bacillati; phylum Actinomycetota; class Actinomycetes; order Propionibacteriales; family Nocardioidaceae; genus Nocardioides; species Nocardioides sp. Kera G14. The sequence continues at coordinate 2,365,478 of NZ_CP085839.1, forward strand.
CTCGATGAAGCCGACGCCCAGCCCGTCGAGGTGGCGGGCGATCGCGAGCTTGTCGGCGACAGTCGGGTTGAGGCCCTCCTGCTGCATGCCGTCGCGGAGGGTGGTGTCGTAGACGTGCAGGGCGTCGGATTCTGGCGTGCTCATCGCAGGGCAGAGTCTCTCACGGGTCGAGGCCCGAGAACGGCGCATGCTCGAAGGGCGTCCAGTCCGCACCGCGCGCAGCGAGGCCTCCGCAGACACCGGCGACGGCGACGAGCACCAGCAGGGTGACCAGCCAGCCCTGCATGCCTGCCGCCAACGGCTTGAGCACCCGCGCGACTGGCGAGCGCACCTGTCCACCGCCCGGCCCGAGCAGCAGCGACAACACGACCACGACGCCGGAGCTCAGGAGCGCGACCGCCACCGGTGCCGCGACGGCGTAGCAGAGCAGCACCGTCGCCACGACCATCCCGAAGGCCCACAGCGCCAGCACGATCGTCGTCGGCAGTGCCCGCACGAGATCGATCGGTGCCCCGAGGACGAGCCGCGGCCCGTCATGCCATCGGGCGCCGCGCTCGGCCCGTTTCGCACCGACCCGTGCTCCGGCGATCGAGCCGCTCCGCAGCAGCCACACCACGAGCAGCAGCACGGCCGACCCGATCCAGGGGTACGCCGACAGCCCCGCCGCCCACGCCAGCGCGAGAATCAGCCACAGCACCAACCGGCGGCCCCGCTCCCCCGCTCCCGTCCTCCCTGCGACCTGCGGGTTCTGGCCCTGCGAGATCCGGCTTGGTGCCCGGTCCCGACGATCCGTCTCGAGCACCCGGGTGACGGCCGGGCGCTCGGCCGTGTCGTGGAGCGCCTCGTGCCGCGCGGTCGGCTCGTCCACCTGCCCGCGCAACCAGTCGAGCAGCTGGTCCACCGTCGGGCGCTCGGCGGGCTCGGGCGAGAGGGCGGACTCGAGTACCGACAGCAGGGGTCCGGTGACACCGGTGAGGTCGTGCTCGCCGCGTCGCGTGCGGTCCATGATCGCCATGGCTGGACCTCGACCGTAGGGAGGACGGCCGGTGGCGGCGTACGCGACCGTGGCGGCCCAGGCGTGCACGTCCACCGCCGGCGTCGGGTCGTCGCCGAAGAGGACCTCGGGCGCGAGGTAGCCGGGCGTGCCGAGCAGCCAGCCGGTCTGGGTGAGCCGCGGGTCGTCCGCGACGCGGGCGAGCCCGAAGTCGATCAGAACCGGCGTGCGGCCCTCCATCAACACGTTCGAGGGCTTCACGTCGCGGTGCAGCACCCCGGCGGAGTGCACCGCGCGGATCCCCTCGAGCAGGCCGCGGGCCAGCCAGGTCAGGTCCTCACCGGTGATCGGGCCGTCCTCGGCCACGACCTGGTGGAGCGAGCGGCCGGGGACGTAGCGGGTGACGACGTACGGCGTCTGACCCCAGGGATCGGCGTCGAGGATCTCGGCCACCCAGCGGGAGTGGACGCGCTGGAGCGAGGAGACCTCACGGGCAAGGCGGTCGCGCGCCTCGCGGTCGCCGATCACCTGGGGCCGCAGCACCTTGACCGCGACCGGCGTGCCGTCGCGCAGCCTCGCGAGATGGACGACCCCCATGCCGCCCTCGCCGATCACCCGCTCGAGCCGATACCGGCCGAGCTTCTCGCCCCTCACGCGGTGAGGCTACCGAGCGTCAGGCGAACTGGGTCGTCCAACCGTGAATGTCCTCGGCCCGGCCGAACTGCAGGTCGACGAGGTTCTTGCGCAGGGCGGTCGTCACCGGGCCACCCGGGTCGGGCGTGACGATCGAGCCGTCGGCGGAGAGCAGTTCCCCGATCGGCGTGATCACGGCCGCGGTGCCACACGCGAAGACCTCGGTGATCTCGCCGGAGGCGACGCCGTCGCGCCACTCCGAGAGCGGGATCTGCCGCTCCTCGACCTTGAGACCGTGGTCGGCGGCGAGCTCGAGCAGCGAGTCACGCGTGATGCCCTCGAGGATCGTCCCTGACGTTGAAGGTGTGACCAGACGTCCCCCATTGGCGCCGCCGTACACGAAGAAGATGTTCATCCCGCCGAGCTCCTCGAGGTACTTCCCCTCGGAGGCGTCGAGGAACATCACCTGGTCGCAGCCCTTGGCGTAGGCCTCGGCCTGCGGGGCGAGCGAGGAGGCGTAGTTGCCGCCGGTCTTGGCCGCTCCCATGCCGCCGCGACCAGCGCGGGTGAAGGACTCCGACAGCCACAGGCGGACGGGCTTCATGCCGCCCTTGAAGTAGGAGCCGGCCGGCGAGCAGATGACCATGAAGGTGACGTGCTGGGCGGCGCGCACGCCGAGGAAGTTCTCCGAGGCGAACATGAAGGGGCGGATGTAGAGCGACTTCTCCTCACCCTCGACCGCCGCGGGCACCCAGCGCGCGTCGACCTTGACGAGCTCGGAGATCGCCTGGACGAAGTCCTCGGTCTCGAGAACCGGGAAGGCGAGGCGGGCCGACGAGCGGGCCATCCGGGCCGCGTTGGCCTCGGGCCGGAAGCCCCAGATGGTGCCGTCCGTGTGGCGGTAGGCCTTGAGCCCCTCGAAGGTCTCCTGCGCATAGTGCAGCACCGAACACGCAGGGTCGAGCGAGAGCGGGCCGTAGGGCTCGATCCGGGCGTTGTGCCACCCCGCCTCAGGGGTCCACTCGACCCGGAACATGTGGTCGGTGAAGTGGTTGCCGAAACCGGGGTCGGCGAGGATCTCGGCGAGTCGCTCGTCGGAGACGGGGTTCGGGTTGAGCGTGGTGGTGATCTCGAGGGTCATCGAGCCACTCCCTTTCTTCGGATCAGAAGCGGGCGGCGATCGCGTCGCCGACCTCGGCCGTCGTGCGCGTCTTCATGCCGTTCTCCGTCATGTCGGCCAGCACGGCGGCATCGATGGCGCGTGCGGCGTCGGTGTGGCCGAGGTGGTCGAGCAGCAGCGCGCCCGAGAGGATCGCGGCCGTCGGGTTCGCGATGCCCTGGCCGGCGATGTCGGGGGCGGATCCGTGGACGGGCTCGAACATCGACGGGTAGGTGCGGTCGGGGTTGACGTTGCCGGACGCGGCAAGGCCGATGCCGCCGGTGATGGCGCCGGCGAGGTCGGTGATGATGTCGCCGAAGAGATTGTCGGTGACGATCACGTCGAAGCGCTGCGGGTCCGTCGTCAGGTAGATCATCACGGCGTCGATGTGGCTGTAGTCGACCTCGACCTGCGGGAAGTCTTGTCCGACCTCCTGGACCAGGCGCCACCACACGGAGCCGGCGTTGACCAGCACGTTGGTCTTGTGGACCAGCGTCAGCTTCTTGCGCGGGCGGGCGGCCGCACGGGCGAAGGCGTCGCGGATCACGCGCTCAGCACCGAAGGCCGTGTTGACGCTCACCTCGGTGGCGATCTCCTGCGGAGTGCCGACGCGCAGCGCGCCGCCGTTGCCGGTGTAGGAGCCCTCAGTGCCCTCGCGGACGACGATGAAGTCGATGTCACCCTTGCCGAGCACCGCGTCGGAGAGCGGCGAGACCGCACCCGGGAAGAGCTTGGAGGGACGCAGGTTGACGTAGTGGTCGAGCTCGAAGCGGAGCTTCAGGAGAAGGCCACGCTCGAGGATGCCCGGCGGCAGGTTCGGATCGTTGGGCTTGCCACCGACTGCACCGAGCAGGATCACGTCGGCCTGCTTCACCTCGTCGAGGACGGACGTCGGAAGCACCTCGCCGGTGCGCAGGTAGCGCTCGGCACCGAGGTCGTACGTCGTCGTCGCGAAGCTCACCGGCGCCGCGGCCTCGAGCACCTTGAGTGCCTCGGCGGTGACCTCCGGTCCGATCCCGTCGCCGGGGATGACGGCGAGGTTGACGGTCGAGGAGGTCGCGGCGCTGGTCGAGGAGGCAGTCTCAGTCACAGCGGAGAACTCTAGTTGTCGTCGGGTCGGTCGTCGTCGGCAGCCTCGAACGCGTGAGACAACGCGGCGTCAGCCGTGTTCTCGACACTGAACGGGTTGCTCGGGTCGTGGCTCGCGGGGCCCCATTCCATGAGGCGGGCGGCGGTCTGCATGGGCATGGCTTGTCTCCAGAGGGATCGATGGTTCAGGAGAGAAGCCGGGTGGTCCGCGGACGTCAGATGTCCGGGGAGCGCGAAAGCCACCGCCGCGAGCGGGGTGGCTTCTCAGATCAGATCTGGGCCCCGCCGCGGCGCGTAATTACCTCGAAGACAAAGGTGTGCGCTCGCATGATGACGGCACGTTAACACGACTTCGCAGGTCTGGGAGACTGAATCCCATGAGCGCGCCTCCCGAACTTCCCGAGATCGTGACCCGCGCCTTCGACGTCTCCCGTCGGGCGGGGTTCGTCTCGTTCTGCCGCAACGAGACCGGCCGCCTGCTGGCGACGCTGGCCGGCACCCGCGGCGGCACGATGGCCGAGTTCGGCACCGGCACCGGCGTCGGCACCGCCTGGCTCCGTTCGGGCGTACGTCGACCCGACACCGTCATCCTCACCGCCGAGGTCAACGCCGAGCTCGCCCATGCCGCAGCCTCGATGTTCGAGGGCGACCCGCAGGTGGAGGTGCTGGCCGCGGACTGGGCGACCCTCGCCGACCGCGGACCCTTCTCACTGCTCTTTCTCGACTCCGGGCTGCCGGACGAGGTGACTCCCGAGAAGATCGTCGACCTCGTGGAGCCCGGAGGGATCGTCGTACTTGACGACTTCCTGCCCTCGGAGTCCTGGCCGCCCGTCGCCTACGGCCGCGTCGACTGGCTACGCGAGCTCTGGCTCACCGACGAGGCCTTCACCGCCGTCGACGTCATGGTGGCCTCCGACGCCTCGGTGCTGGTGGCCACGCGCCGTTAGCTGAAGAGCGACTCCCCGATGTAGTGCCCCACCTTGGGCGCAGGAGGGATCGCGAAGAGGCCGGAGCCGACGTGGCGGATGTACTCGTTGAGCAGGTCCGAGCTGCCGAGGCGCTGCTGCAGCGTGATGAACTGCTGCGGGTCCTTCTGGTAGGAGATGAAGAGCAGGCCGGCGTCGAGCTGGCCGTTGTCATTGATGCCGTCGGTGAAGTTGTAACCACGACGGAGGATGCGGACGCCGTTGTTCCGCTCGTGCGAGGCCAGTGCGATGTGGGCCGCCGGGTCGATGACCGGCTTCCCGTCGGCGACGGCGTCGAAGTTCGGGGTGTCGAACTCCTTGTGCCCGGTGAGCGGCGCGCCCTCGACCTTGGTGCGGCCGAAGGTCTGGTGCTGCGTGGTGATGGTCGCGGCGTCCCAGATCTCGATGTCCATGTCGATCTTGCGGACGACCTGGTAGGTGCCGCCGGTCATCCAGTCCTGCTCGTCGATCCAGACGTGCTCGGCGATCTCGTCGGCGTCCTTGATGTTGCGGGTGCCGTCCTTGAAGCCCATCAGGTTTCGCGGCGTGGTCTGGCCCTTGCTGGCCGAGGCTCGACCGAAGCCGAGCACGGTCCACTTCGTGGTGACGGTGCCTCGCGCCATCCGGGCGAGATCGCGGATCGCGTGGTAGGCGACCTGCGGGTCGTCGGCGCAGGCCTGTAGCGAGAGGTCACCACCGGTGAGCTCGGGCCGGAGCTGGTCGCTCGGCAGCGCCGGCAGCGGCTTCAGCAGCGCCGGCCTCTTGGCGGACAGGCCGTAGCGCTCGTCGAAGAACCCCGGCCCGAGTCCGAGCGTGACCGTCAGGGAGGCGGGCGAGAGGTCGTACGCCTCCCCCGTGTCCGGCGCGACGCCGTCGGCACGGACCGGCTCCACCGCCCCGACCGGACGGCCCTTCATCAGCTGGGCGATGCCGGCCGACCAGCGGGCCAGCAGCACCTGGAGGTCCTGCGTGGTCACGCCGTCGACGAGGTCGAAGGTCATGAAGACCGTGTGGCGCTGCTGCGGCGTCTCGATCCCGACCTGGTGCCCGCCGGTGTAGAAGTCGTAGGTGTGCGCGAGGTCGACGGTGTCGCCACCCTGCTCCGCCGACGGCGACGACGCCGACGCGCGGCCCCCGGCGAAGCCCGCGATAGCACCGACCGCGGCAAGGCTCACGCCGGAGCCTGCGACCAGGCCCCGGCGTGAGATTCCAGACTGTTCACCCATGAGGACCAGTGTCAGGCCGTGGCGACCTTCTCGGCCAAACGGGACAGCGAGTCCTGCAGCGCCTGGACGGTCTGGCTGAGCTTGTTGGCGTCGGTCTTCTTCAACTCCGGGGTGTAGAGCTTGTAGCCGCCGAGCGCCTTGGGGTCCTTGTAGGTCTCGAGCAGCGCGTTGACGTCGTCGAAGCGCTTGCTGATCGTGTCGACCAGCGTCGCGTCGATCTCGGTGAGGCCGGCACGCAGCGCCTCGAACGCCTGCTGGGCACCCTCGACGTTGCCGGCGAAGTCCACCAGGTCGATGTGGCTGAACGCCTCCTCCTCGCCGGAGATCTTGTTGGCCTGAACCTCCTCGAGGAGACCGGCCGCACCGTTGGCGAGGTCCTCGGGCTTGTAGGTCAGTGACGTCGAGAGCTCAGCGAGCTTGCTGACGTTGGTGGTCAGGTCGGCTGCGCTCTTCTTGGTGGCGGCGGTGATCTTCTTGGCGCCGAAGAGGTCGCGCTCGACGGCGTGGAAGCCGCTCCAGCCGACGGCCGGGTCGAGGTTGGAGGCACGCATGTCGACGAGGTAGTCGAGATTGCCGTGGTTGTCAGTCGGGTCGAAGCCCTCGATCACGAACCCGTCGACGTCGGATTCGATCTTCTCGTAGAACGGGCGGGCCTCGGCGTACGCCTTCTGTGCGGCGGCGAGGTCGCCGGCGTCGACGGCGGCCTGCAGCGCCTTGACGCCACTGACCATGCCGTCGAGCTGGGTGGTGACGTACGTCGCGTAGTCGGTGGCGCCCTGCTGGAGGAGCTGCGCCGCGGTGCCGGTCGGGCTGGCCGACGCCTGGCCGGTGACCTTGAACGAGGTCTTCTCCGTGACCGCGCCCGGGCAGTAGATCGTGTAGTCGCCGCCGCCGAGCGTCAGTGTGAGCGTCGCCTTCGGGAGCCCGGGGGCGAGCGACTCCTTCTCGCCGATGATCTTCTCCCCCGAGAGGATCTCGAACTCGGTGATGCCGGTGGCGGACTCGTTCGTCACCTCGAAGGTCACCGGGCCGGCCTTGGCCGTGGTGTCGCTCAGCTTGCACTCGTCACCCGAGGTGCCGCTGACGAGCGTGACCGCGATCTGCGAGACCCCGTCCTTGCTGCTTCCGGCGGCCTTGTCGCTCGCGCTGTCGTCGCTGCCGCACGCCGCGAGGGCGGTGACAGCGAGGCCGCCGAGAAGCATGGTGGCGGCGAATCGGCGCATGCCGAAGGAGGTCGTCATCGAGGTTGTCCCTTTACGAGTGAGTGGAGCGGTCAGTCGCCCGAGCGGGCGGAGCCGGCGGGCTGCAGCATCTCCGCCGCCGGCGGAGGGGTGAGGCCACGAGCCCGGTCGGCGTTGGAGGAGCGCCGGCGACGGGCGGCCTGCACGAGCAGGCCGAGTGAGGTGAGCAGGAGGGAGATGGGCACCCAGGTCTTCCAGAGCTCGCGGCTGTGGCGCGCGGAGTCGGTCTCCGCGAGCGAGGCACGGACGGCGTCGACGTACGTCGGCGAGAGCTGCCACCCGTCCACGGTGAGGATCCGCGGGGTGGTCAGGCCGCCCCCGGAGTAGCGGAGCAGCAGCGTGCCGCCGAGCTCGGCGTTGACCAGGCCACCGTCACGGGTGAAGGCGGTGAGCGTGGTCGAGTCGGTCCACGTGGCGGTGAACGGACCCTTCGCGGTGGCGACGGAGAGCCCGTTGGGGATCCGGCCACCGTTGAAGTCGAGGAGGCCCTGGAGGGTGAGCGTCGCGGGCAGGTCGCCTCGCACGTGCTCGGCGCTCCAGCGGGTGTCAGCGCCGTGCTCGCTGGTCGCGGTCGGACTGCCGAGTGCGTAGGTGTGGTTGTCGCGCTCGATCGCCGCGGTGTCGCCGGTGACGGCGATCGAGACGGTGGCACCGGTCGTGTCCGGCGCCTCGGTCGCCAGGTGGGCGGTGGGGCGCTGGACGAGGGCGAAGAGGACGACGGCGATGAGCGCGGCGAGGGCCGCTCCCCCGACCCGCAGGCGCTGCGCCAGCTTGGCGCCCGGGGCAAGCGCGGCGGGCCAGAACATCAGGGCGAGCATCGGGACGAGGTACGCCGCCCAGGCCAGTACCTCGATGACGCGAGGATCCGCGGGGATCCCGAGGACGCCCGTGATGAGCGCCGAGCGGATCGAGCCGTTCGGGGCGAGCCACGTCAGGTCCACCGTGCGGCCCTGGCCGACGTTGACCCAGCCGGCCTCGTGTGCGGTGCGGAAGGCGAACAGGACCAGGCCCGCGGCCACGAAGACGAGGAAGACGCCGGTGATGGTGAAGAACCGCTGCAGGTTGAGGCGGACGCCGCCGGCGTACATCGCCCACCCGAGGACGATGGAACAGGCGACGCCGAGGACGGCACCGCTCACAGCCGCCGGGGCGCTGGTCGCGTGCTGGAAGGTCGCGAGCAGGAAGACGGACGTCTCGAAGCCCTCACGGAGCACCGCGAGGAAGGCCATCACCGCGAGGGCGGTCGTCGTGCCGGAGGCGATCGCCTGGGCGGCGTGCGCCTCGAGCTCCTTCTTCAGCGTGCGCGCGTGGGTGCGCATCCAGAGGATCATGCCGGTCACGAAGAAGACGGCGACGGCGCCGATGACCGTCTCGAGCATCTCCTGCTGTGCCTGCGGGAGCGACTGCTCCACCGTCTCCAGGACGACGCCGACCGCGATCGAGAGCAGGACGCCGGCACCGACCCCGAGCCACATGCCGCGGAGGCTGGCGCGGTTCTGACGGAGGAACGTCGCGACGATGGTCACGATGAGCACCGCCTCGAGCCCCTCACGGAGACCGATGACGAAGGTGGGCAGCACGGAGAACGTCCTTAGGTTCGACTAACTAAGGAGACGCTACCTTAGGAGAGGCTTACCGACCAGCCCGGGCTCGAATTACGACACGGACGCGTGGGTTAAATCGCGCAGCCGTCGGGCCCGCACTCGCCGTCGGCCTGGCCGCCGACCAGGTTGAGCACCGGGTGGGACTCGGTCCACGCCTGGCCGATCGCCTGACTGAAGAGCTCGGCGGGCTGGGCACCGGAGATGCCGTATTTGTCGTCGATCACGAAGAAGGGCACACCGGTGGCGCCGTACGCCTGGGCCTGCGCCTGGTCGGCGGCGACCTCGTCCTCGAACTCGGTGCTCGCGAGCACCTCGGCGACGCGGTCGGCCGGAAGCCCCTCGGCGAGCGCGAGCTCGGTGAGGACGGCGTGGTCTGCCACGTTGCGGGCGTGCACGAAGTACGCCTCGAGGAGTCGCTCCTTGAGCGCCGCGGAGCGCTCGTGGCCACCGAGGTGGTCGGCGAGATGGATGAGCCGGTGGGCGTCGACCGTGTTGACGTACGGCGAGTTGTGGTGGTCCCACGTCATGCCCTCAGCTGCCGCGAGGTCGATGACACGCTGCTGCATCTCGCGGGCCTGCTCCTCGCCCATGCCGTACTTCGCACCGAGGTGCGCGGCGACGGTCTCGCCAGTCGCCTCGCGCGGGGCCGAGGGGTCGAGCTGGAAGGAGTGCCAGACGACCTCGACGTCGTCCTTGTGGCCGAAGGACGCCAGGGCCGACTCGAGCCGGCGCTTGCCGATGTAGCACCACGGGCAGACGACGTCGGACCACACATCAATGCGCATGACGTGCACAACGCACAACAGCCCGCCCCGAATTCCGGGACGGGCTGTGAATCTCCGGTGCGCAGCGCGTGCGGCCGCAAGGCGCCGCCGCGAAGGCGGCCTTTGAGCGAAGCGGGCCGTCGAGCGGCGTGCAACGCCGCGGACGCTCCGCTGCGCGCCGGAGATGGTCAGCGCGCTGCCGAACCGTCCGTGTAGTCGGCATCCTGCTGCTTCCACGAGAAGTGGCTGCGGAGGATCTGGCCGGTCTTCTCGATCGGGTGCTGGGCCTCCTCGTCGCGGAGCTTGAGGAACTCGGCGCCACCGTTGTCCTGGTCGGCGATGAAGCGCTTGGCGAACGTGCCGTCCTGGATGTCGGAGAGGATGCCCTGCATCGACGCCTTCACCTCGGGGGTCACGACGCGCGGGCCGGAGACGTAGTCGCCGTACTCGGCGGTGTCGGAGACGGACCAGCGCTGCTTGGCGATACCGCCCTCCCACATCAGGTCGACGATGAGCTTGAGCTCGTGGAGGACCTCGAAGTAGGCGATCTCCGGCTGGTAGCCGGCCTCGGTCAGGGTCTCGAAGCCCGCCTGGACGAGGTGCGAGACGCCACCGCAGAGGACGGCCTGCTCACCGAACAGGTCGGTCTCGGTCTCCTCGGTGAAGGTGGTCTTGATGACGCCGGCGCGGGTGCCGCCGATGCCCTTCGCATAGGACTTCGCCAGGTCCCAGGCCGAGCCGCTCGCGTCCTGCTCGACGGCGATGATGTCCGGGATACCGCGGCCGGCGACGTACTCACGACGGACGGTGTGGCCCGGGGCCTTCGGCGCGACGAGGATGACGTCGACGCCGGCCGGCGGCTGGATGTAGCCGAAGCGGATGTTGAAGCCGTGACCGAAGACGAGCGTCTTGCCCTCGGTGACGTGCTGCGCCAGCTCGTCGGCGTACAGGCCGCGCTGGTGCTGGTCGGGGGCGAGGATGACGATGACGTCGGCCCACTCGGCCACCTCGGACGGCGTGCCGACGGTGAAACCGGCGTCCTCGGCCTTGGCCCGGCTCTTCGAGCCCTCCTTGAGGCCGACACGGACGTCGACGCCGGAGTCACGCAGGTTGAGGCTGTGGGCGTGGCCCTGGCTGCCGTAGCCGATGACCGCGACCTTCTTGGCCTGGATCAGGCTCAGGTCGGCGTCGTCGTCGTAGTAGATCTCAGCCACGAGGGCTCTCCTTCATTTCGGGGTGTTGGTGATGAGTCTTGCGGGTCGCCGTCAGGAGGCGGCAGGAGGGGCCGGCACTGCGACCGGTCGGGCGGGGCGCTCGGAGATGGACCGGCTGCCACGGCCGATCGCGATGATGCCGGACTGGACGAGCTCGCGGATCCCGAAGGGCTCGAGCACGCGGAGGAAGTCGGCCAGCTTGCCGGAGTTGCCGACGATCTGGATCGTCACGGCGTCCGGGGCGACGTCGACGACCTTCGCCCGGAAGAGCTGCACGGTGTCGAGCACCTGGCCACGGGTCTCGACGGTCGCGGCAACCTTGACCAGCAGGAGCTCACGGTTGACGGCCTGACCGGACTCGAGCTCGACGATCTTGATGACCTCGACGAGCTTGTTGAGCTGCTTGGTCACCTGCTCGAGCGGGGTGTCGCGGACGTTGACGACGATCGTCATCCGCGAGATGCCCTTGTGCTCGGTCGGGCCGACGGCGAGGGACTCGATGTTGAAGCCACGACGGCTGAAGAGCGCCGAGACGCGGGCGAGGACGCCGGGACGGTCCTCGACCAGGACGGAGAGGGTGTGCGTCCCGGAGGTGGTGCTCTCGATGCTCACAGGTCGTCCTCGTCGAACTTGGGCGCGAGGTCGCGCGCGTACTGGATGGCGTCGTTGCTGGCGCCGCCGGCGATCATGGGCCAGACCATCGCGTCCTTGTGGACCCGGAAGTCGACCACGACCGGGACGTCGTCGATCGCCATCGCCTTCTCGATCGTGGCGTCGACATCGTCGGAGGAGTCACACGAGAGGCCGACGCAGCCGTAGGCCTCGGCGAGCTTCGGAAAGTCCGGGATCCGCACACCACGGTCGTGCTTCTGCAGGTTGGTGTTGGAGTAGCGCTCCTCGTAGAAGAGCGTCTGCCACTGGCGCACCATGCCGAGATTGTCGTTGTTGACGATCGCGACCTTGATCGGGATGCGCTCGATCGCGCAGGTGGCGAGCTCCTGGTTGGTCATCTGGAAGCAACCGTCGCCGTCGATCGACCAGACGGTGGCGTCGGGCCGGCCGACCTTGGCGCCCATCGCGGCGGGCACGGAGTAGCCCATCGTGCCGGCGCCACCGGAGTTGAGCCACGTGTTGGGGTTCTCGTAGTTGATGAACTGCGCGGCCCACATCTGGTGCTGGCCGACGCCCGCGACGTAGATGCCCTCAGGACCGACGATCTGGCCCAGGCGCTGGATGACGTACTGCGGCGCGAGGCCCGCGGCCGGGGTGTCGTAGCCCAGCGGGTAGCGCTGCTTGATGCCGGCGACGTACGCGACCCAGGACTCGTAGTCGCCGACGCGACCGGCGGCCTGCTCCGCGGACAGGATCGCGGTGAGCTCCGTGACGACCTCGCGGATGTCGCCGACGATCGGGACGTCGGCATGGCGGTTCTTGCCGATCTCCGCCGGGTCGATGTCGGCGTGGATGACCAGCGCGTTCGGCGCGAAGGTGGAGAGGTCACCGGTGACGCGGTCGTCGAACCGCGCGCCCAGCGAGATGATGAGGTCCGACTTCTGCAGCGCGGCGACGGCCGAGACGGTGCCGTGCATACCCGGCATGCCGAGGTGCTGCGGGTGGCTGTCGGGGAAGGCGCCGCGGGCCATCAGCGTCGTGACGACGGGGATGCCCGTCAGCTCGGCGAGCCTGCGCAGCTCGGCGTGGGCACGGGAGCGGATCGTCCCGCCGCCGACGTACAGCACGGGCTTCTTGGCAGCGAGGATGAGCTTCGCCGCCTCACGGATCTGCTTGGCGTGCGGCTTGGTCACCGGGCGGTAGCCGGGCAGCTGCAGCTCGGAGGGCCACCGGAAGTCCGTCATGCCCTGGAGCGCGTTCTTGGCGATGTCGACCAGGACCGGGCCGGGGCGGCCGGTGGAGGCGAGGTGGAACGCCTCGGCGATGCGCTGCGGGATCTCGTCGGGGTCGGTGACGAGGAAGCTGTGCTTGGTGATCGGCATCGTGATGCCGCGGATGTCGGCCTCCTGGAAGGCGTCGGTGCCGATCAGGCTGGCCGCGACCTGGCCGGTGATCGCGACCATGGGCACGGAGTCCATGTAGGCGTCGGCGATCGGGGTGACGAGGTTGGTCGCACCGGGACCGGACGTCGCCATGCAGACGCCGACCTTGCCCGTTGCCGCGGCGTAACCCTCGGCCGCGTGGCCGGCGCCCTGCTCGTGGCGCACGAGGATGTGGCGGATGCTCGAGTCGAAGAGCGGGTCGTACGCCGGGAGGATCGCCCCGCCCGGGATGCCGAAGATGGTGTCGACCCCGGCGGCCTCCAACGACGTGACCAGGCTCTGGGCGCCGCTGATCCGGCCCGTCGCGCTCTGCTCGCTCATCTGACTTTCGTTCCTCACGTGTGGTCTGGCTCTGTTGGTGGTCCCGTGCAACAAAAAACCCCCCGGCCTTGGCAGGCAACGGAGGGAGACGCGCTACTGATTCGGCTCAGTGGGCGCGTCGCGTGCGTACGAGAATGTCCAGGCGCATGTGCGTCAGGCTACTCCCCAGCAACAGATCCGTCATCCCAGTGTCGCATGCGGTCCCAGCATGTGAGCAAACTGGTCCCATCATGTGGTCGGGTTGAGCGGGGTCAGCTGGCCTCCGGCGGCGTCGAAGTTGGCCGGATCGAGCCAGCGCTCGTTGCGCTCGCGGAGCGTGGGCCATTCCGCGTCGGTGATCGAGAACCAGTCGGTGTCGCGGTTGCGACCCTTGACCACCTGCGCGTTGCGGAACGTCCCCTCGAAGGTGAACCCGAAGCGCGCCGCCGCACGGCGCGAGGGCTCGTTGAGGCTGTTGCACTTCCACTCGAAGCGCCGGTAGCCGAGCTCGTCGAACACATAGGACTGGAGCAGGTGGATCGCCTCGGTCGCGGCGGCGGTGCGCCGGAGCGCGCGGCCGAAGCAGATCCAGCCCACCTCGATCGAGCCGTGCGCCGGGACGTCGTTGAGCAGGCTGAGGAAGCCCGCGGGCTTCTGGCCGCTGGGCGCGACGGCGTACGTCGTCGGGTAGGCGTCGACGTTGCCGGCGAGCAGCATCCAGAACTCCTGGAGGTTCCGCGGCATCTCCGCCGGCAGCCAGGTCCACAACGGCGCCTCGTCGGGGCCGCAGGTGGCGGCGTACAGCTCGGCGAACTGGGCGGACGAGAGCGGCTTCAGGGCGACATGCCTGCCGGTGAGGGTGACCCGCTCGGCGACCGTGCGCGGCTCCCAGCCCTCGACGACCTCACCGACGGGCTGTCCGAACTCGTTGACTGGCACGCGCAGACGCTACTGGAAGCTGACGAAACGGACGGCCGGGCGGATCCGCCCGACGGCGGCGGGACCCATTCGGTGGATGTCCTCGTCGTAGAAGAGCTTGAAGCCCATCGTGAACTGCTTCGGGCGGGCGACGTAGTGATAGGTGTCGAGCTTCTGGCCGCGCGTCCCGTAGCCGTCGACGTGCTGGACCATGGCGAGCCCCGGGCGCGACGCGACGAGCCGGGGTCGGCGGATCATGCTGCGCCGGAACTGGTGGAGGAGGAGGAGCTTCTCCGGCAGACGCCGTCGCGCTGTCAGATCCGAGAGCCAGGCGGAGACGCGGTTGATCTCGGCGGCGTCGACGTGACCGATCACCCGGCCGGGCACCGCCCGCGGCGGCATCCGCCACTCGGGGTCGAGGGCCAGACCCACCCACGGATCGGCGAGCGCCCACGCCCAGCGCTGCGCGACCGTGAGGAAGTCGCGGCGGCCGGGTTGGATGTCGAGCACGACGAGGGCGTTGTGGCGGTGCGCCGCGTCGATCCACGGCTGCACCTGCGCGCGGGTGAGGTCGTGGCTGAAGTCGCCGTCCTTGCCCGGGTGCGCGTCGGCCACGGTGACGATGAGCTCGTAGACCGTCTGGATCGGCCGCCCGAGGCTGCGGAAGCGAGCCGCCTGGGCACGCAGCCGGGCGTCACTCGCGTCCGGCCTCCGCTCCCCCAGCACGCCGAGCGCCCCACTGCCGGCGGTGCCGTAGTAGGCGACGAGCAGCGGGTCGCCCTGGAAGACCCGCGTCCTGCCACCCGGCAGGGTCGCGGGCGGCGGCTTGGGCACGAAGTGGGCGGCGGGGACGACGTCCCGGGCCTGCACGCGAGGACTGCCGGCACCGCCGGCTGCACCGTCGGACCGGCCGCTCGACGCGAGGCCGCCCACGACCAGGACGCTGAGGACGAGCACCAGCACCCAGCCGCAGGCGACTGCGGCCAAGTGGAACCTGCGGGTCACTCAGGACTGCGCTTCTTCAGGGCTGCGCTCATTCAGGGACGCGGCGGTAGGCGCCGTCGGAGGCCGAGGTGGCCATCGAGGCGTAGGCACGCAGGGCCGCCGAGACCGGGCGGTCGCGGTCCACAGGGGTGAACGGCTTCTCGCGCTTCTCCTGCGCGGCCCGGCGCTGGTCGAGGACGAACTGGTCGACGTCGAGGCTGATCGAACGGCGCGGGATGTCGATCGAGATCTGGTCGCCGTCCTCGACGAGGGCGATCAGGCCGCCGCCCGCGGCCTCAGGGCTGACGTGGCCGATCGACAGACCCGACGTACCGCCGGAGAAGCGGCCGTCGGTGAGCAGGGCGCACTGCTGACCCAGGCCGAGGCCCTTGAGGTACGACGTGGGGTAGAGCATCTCCTGCATGCCGGGCCCGCCCTTGGGACCCTCGTAGCGGATCACGACGACGTGGCCCGCTTGGACCTTCTTCGACAGGATGCCCTCGACCGCAGCGTCCTGGCTCTCGAAGACGATCGCGGTGCCGGTGAACTGCCAGATCTCCTCGGGAACGCCTGCCGTCTTCACGACGCAGCCGTCCTCGGCGAGGTTGCCCTTGAGGATCGCCAGGCCACCGTCCTTGGTGTAGGCGTGCTCGATCGAGCGGATACAGCCGTCCGCCTGGTCGGTGTCGAGCGAGGCCCACTCGTTGTCGGTGGAGAAGGCCTGCGTGGTCCGGACGCCGCCGGGGGCGGCCTTGAAGAGCTCAAGCGCCGTGTCGGAGGCCGAGCCGCCGCGGATGTCCCACTCGTTGAGCCACTCCTGGAGCGTTGCTGCGTGGACGGCGTGCACGTCGCGGTTGAGCAGGCCTCCGCGGTTGAGCTCGCCCAACAGCGCGGGGATGCCACCGGCCCGGTGGACGTCCTCCATGTGGTACTTCGGCGAGTTCGGGGCGACCTTGGAGAGGCACGGGACACGACGCGAGACCGCGTCGATGTCGTCGACCGAGAAGGTCATGCCCGCCTCGCGAGCGGCCGCGAGCAGGTGCAGCACGGTGTTGGTCGAGCCGCCCATGGCCACGTCGAGCGCGAAGGCGTTCTCGAAGGCCTCATGGGTGGCGATGTTGCGCGGCAGGACGGACTCGTCGTCGCCCTCGTAGTAGCGCTTGCAGAGCTCGACGACGGTGCGGCCGGCCTGCTCGAAGAGGGCGCGGCGCTTGCTGTGGGTGGCCAAGGTGGAGCCGTTGCCGGGCAGCGCGAGGCCGAGCGCCTCGGTGAGGCAGTTCATCGAGTTGGCGGTGAACATGCCCGAGCAGGAGCCACAGGTCGGGCAGGCGGAGCGCTCGATGCTGTCGAGCTGGGCGTCGGTGACGCTCTCGTCGACCGCCGCGACCATGGCGTCGACGAGGTCGAGCTTGGAGTGCACGACTCCCTCGACGGCCTGCGTCTTGCCGGCCTCCATCGGACCGCCGGAGACGAAGACGACCGGGATGTTGAGCCGCAGCGCCGCCATCAGCATGCCGGGCGTGATCTTGTCGCAGTTCGAGATGCAGACGAGCGCGTCGGCCCGGTGCGCCTCGACCATGTACTCCACCGCGTCGGCGATGAGCTCGCGGCTCGGAAGGCTGTAGAGCATGCCGGCGTGGCCCATCGCGATGCCGTCATCGACGGCGATCGTGTTGAACTCCTTCGCCACGCCGCCCGCTGCCACGATCTCCTCGGCCACGATCTTGCCGAGGTCGCGCAGGTGCACGTGGCCGGGCACGAACTCGGTGAACGAGTTGGCGATCGCGATGATGGGCTTGCCGAAGTCAGAGTCAGTCATGCCGGTGGCACGCCAGAGTGCGCGGGCACCGGCCATGTTGCGGCCCGAGGTCGAGGTTGCGGAGCGGAGGATGGGCATGCCCCACAGGGTAAGCCCGCTGTGACACAACGGCTTCCTCGTCCCGCTAGGTTGGACGCATGGCAGCCGTCGATTGGCCTGCGTACAAGGCCGTCCTCTTCGACCTCGATGGCGTGGTGACCCCCACCGCGCTCGTCCACATGCAGGCGTGGGCGGAGATGTTCAACGACTATCTCGCCTCCCGACCGGCGTCCGAGGAGCAGCGACCCTTCACCGACGCCGACTACCACGCGTACGTCGACGGCAAGCCGCGCTACGACGGCGTCCGCTCCTTCCTGGAGTCACGGGGCATCCACCTCGACGGTGACGAGGTGGTCCGTCTGGGTGACCTCAAGAACGACAGGGTCAACGAGGTGCTCGAGCGCGACGGCGTCGAGGCCTACCCCGGATCGGTCGCACTGATCGACCACCTCGACGCGCTCGGCATCAAGCAGGCCGTCGTCAGCTCGTCAGCCAACGCGCCGGCAGTGCTCCGTGCAGCCGGCCTTTACGACCGCTTCGAGACGATCGTCGACGGGCACGTCGCCCGCGACCTCGCCCTGCCGGGGAAGCCCGCCCCGGACACGTTCCTGCACGCCGCCGAGGTCCTCGGCGCCACCGCGGCCGAGTCGGTCGTGCTCGAGGACGCCGTCAGCGGCGTCATGGCAGGCAAGGCCGGGCACTTCGGACTCACCATCGGCGTCGACCGTGGCGCCGGCTCCGCGTTGACCGATGCGGGTGCCGACGTACTCGTGAAGGACCTGGCCGAGCTCGTCCCCGACGGCGCCGCAGGAGGTGCCCAGTGAATGCAGAGACCATCACCGCGGACCCGATCGACCGCAGCCGCTTCCCCGTCGACCCGTGGCGGCTGATCGAGACCTCCACCTCGACCGAGGACCCGGGCCTGACCGAGACGCTCTTCAGCGTCGCCAACGGCTACCTCGGCATGCGCGGCAACCCCGAGGAGGGCCGGCCGTCCTTCGCCCATGGAACGTTCGTCAACGGCTTCCACGAGACCTGGCCGATCAAGCACGCCGAGAACGCCTTCGGCTTCGCCAAGACCGGCCAGACGATCGTCAACGCGCCCGACGCCAAGGTCATGAAGATCTACGTCGACGACGAGCCCCTCACCTTCGGCACCGCCGACCTCGAGGCCTACGAGCGCACCCTCGACTTCCGCGACGGCATCCTTCGCCGCTCGCTGATCTGGCGCACGCCCAGTGGCAAGCGGGTCAAGATCGACTCCACCCGCATGGTCTCGATGGCCCAGCGCCATCTGGCCGTGATGAGCCTCGAGGTCACGATGCTCAGCGGCAGTGCCCCGCTCGTGATCTCCAGCCAGCTGCTCAACCGCCAGGACGGCCGCGACGAGTACCACCACACCGGCCCGAGCGGGACTGCCCAGGGCACCGACCCGCGCAAGGCGGCCGCCTTCGAGGAGCGCGTCCTCATCCCCAAGATGTCGTACGCAGACGACACCCGCATGCTGCTCGGGTACCAGGCCGCGCGCTCCGGCATGACGATCGCCGTCGCAGCCGACCATCACCTCACCACCCGCGACGAGGTCGAGACGCTGGTCCGCGCCGACGACGACCGCACCAAGATGGTCTTCCGCGTCGAGGCCACCGAGGGCACGACGCTGCGGCTCGACAAGATCATCGCCTACCACTCCTCCCGCGGTGTACCCGTGCGCGAGCTCTCCGACCGCTGCGACCGCACCCTCGACCGTGCCGGCCGCATCGGCGTCCCGCGCCTCGCCGAGGAGCAGCGCGAGTGGTGGGCGGACTTCTGGGCCTCCGCGGACTGCACGGTCGCGGGCGCGGACGACCGGATGGTCGCCGTCCAGCAGGCGATCCGGTTCAACCTCTTCACCCTCGCCCAGGCCTCCGCACGGGCCGACGGCATCGGCGTACCGGCCAAGGGCGTGACCGGGTCGGGCTACGAGGGCCACTACTTCTGGGACACCGAGGTCTACGTCGTCCCGTTCCTCACCTACACCCAGCCGGCACTCGCCCGGAACGTGCTGCACTTCCGCTCCGTCATGCTGCCCGCCGCCCGCGAGCGCGCGGCCGAGCTCGCCCAGCGCGGTGCGCTCTTCCCCTGGCGCACGATCAACGGCGAGGAGGCCTCGGCCTACTACGCCGCAGGCACCGCGCAGGTCCACATCGACGCCGACATCGTCTACGCCATGACGAAGTACGTCGCCGCCACCGGCGACATCGGCTTCATGATCCGGGAGGGCATCGACGTGCTCGTCGAGACCTCCAGGATGTGGGCCGACCTCGGCTTCTGGCGCCAGTCCCCGCTGGGTGAGGAGGAGGTCTTCCACATCCACGGCGTCACCGGCCCCGACGAGTACACGACGGTCGTCAACAACAACCTCTTCACCAACGTGATGGCCCGCTTCAACCTCGAGCAGGCCGTCGCCACCGTCCGCCTCATCCGCGAGATCGCGCCCGAGGACTACACCCAGATCGCGGGCCGCCTGGACCTCTCCGACGACGAGGTCCTCGAGTGGGAGCGCTGCGCCGCCTCGATGCGAATCCCGTACGACGAGGGCTTGGGCATCCACCCGCAGGATGACTCGTTCCTCGACCGTGAGGTCTGGGACCTGCCGAACACGCCCGCGTCGCTGCGGCCGCTGCTGCTGCACTACCACCCGCTGGTGATCTATCGCTTCCAGGTGCTCAAGCAGGCCGACGTGGTCCTGGCGCTCTTCCTGCAGGGCGACCGCTTCACGCTCGCCCAGAAGCGCGCAGACTTCGAGTACTACGACCCGATCACCACCGGCGACTCCACCCTGTCGGCGGTCGTGCAGTCGATCATCGCCGCCGAGGTCGGCTACCACGAGGTGGCCCTGCGCTACTTCTACGACGGCCTGTACGTCGACCTCGCCAACCTCCACGGCAACACCGTCGACGGCATGCACATCGCCTCGACCGGTGGCGTGTGGGCCGCGCTGGTCTTCGGCTTCGGCGGCATGCGCGACTTCGGCGGGAAGCTCTCCTTCGACCCACGACTCCCCGAGGAGTGGGACGAGCTGACCTTCAAGGTGCGCTGGCGGGAGTCACGCCTCCAGGTGCGCCTGACCGAGGAGCGGATCGAGATCCGCGTCGACGCCGGCACCGGCGACGTCCCGGTCTCGGTGCGCGGAGCGGACTACACCGTCCGCCCGGACACGCCGCTCGTGATCGGCCTGCCCCACCACGGCCCCCGCACCCCGGGCCATGTCGGCCCGGTCCCCGTCGTCGGCGGCATCCGCGCCGACGGCTCGGAGATCACCGCCGCCGTCCCGGAGCCCTCGGTCGGCCCCACCGACCCGGTCACCGGAGAGGTGCAGATCCCCGACTACGAGGCCCACGACCAGCGCAACTGACAGCGCGAGATCCGGGTTTCTGCCCTTCGAGATCCGGGTTTTGGTCCGGCCCAGAGGGCCGGAACCCGGATCTCGAAGGGCAGAAACCCGGATCTCGCGTGGTTAAGGGGGTGGGTCAGGCGCCGGTCTTCCCGTGGCACTGCTTGAACTTGCGACCCGAGCCGCAGGGGCACGGGTCGTTACGGCCGACGCCGGCGTATGGGTCGTCGGCGTTGCTGACGGTGGTGTTGCCGCCGGAGACGGCCTCGTCGCCGGACTCGTCGGGCGCGGAGTAGGTCAGCTTGGCCGGGCGTGCGGGCTTGTCGAGGCCCTTCGCCTTGATGTTGGGCGACGCGGCCTTGAGCGCGGCGGAGATGTCCTCGAGGACACCGGCTGCGGGGTCGTCGATCCCCACCGGCGGCTCGGCGAAGGCACCGGCGTGCATCGGGCCGGCGTGGGCGGAGCCGTCCGCGTGGTAGTGGACCTCGGGCTCCTCCTCGACCTGGACCTCGAGGTTGAAGAGGAAGCCGACCGCCTCCTCCTTGATCGAGTTCATCATGGCGCCGAACATCTCGAAGCCCTCGCGCTGGTACTCGACGAGCGGGTCACGCTGGGCGTAGGCGCGCAGCGAGATGCCCTCGCGGAGGTAGTCCATCTCGTAGAGGTGCTCGCGCCACTTGCGGTCCAGGACGGACAGGAGCACGCGGCGCTCGAGCTCCCGCATGACCTCCTCGCCGACCTCGTCCTCGCGGGCCTCGTAGGCGGCGTGGGCGTCGATCTGGAGCAGCTCGACGAGGTCGTCGCGCTCGAGGTTGTCGCGGCCACCGGCCGTGTCCTCGAGCTGCTCGATCGAGAGCGAGATCGGCCAGAGCTGCCCGAGGTCGGTCCAGAGCTGCTCGAGGTCCCACTCCTCGGCGAACGACTCGGTGTGGGAGGCCACGGCACCGGCGACGACGTCGTCGATGAAGCCCTTGATCTGCTCGCGCAGGTCGGCACCCTCGAGGACCTCGCGGCGCTCGGCGTAGACGACCTTGCGCTGGCGGTCCATGACGTCGTCGTACTTGAGGACGTTCTTGCGGGACTCGAAGTTCTGCGACTCGACCTGGCCCTGGGCGTTGGCGATCGCGCCGGTGACACGCTTGGCCTCGATCGGGACGTCGTCCGGGATCTTCAGCATCTGCAGGACGCGGTCGACCCACTCGGACTTGAAGAGCCGCATGAGCTCGTCCTCGAGCGAGAGGTAGAAGCGGGACTCGCCCGGGTCACCCTGACGGCCGGAACGACCACGGAGCTGGTTGTCGATACGGCGTGACTCGTGGCGCTCGGTGCCGAGCACGTAGAGGCCGCCGAGGGCCTTGACCTCGTCGTGCTCGGCAGCGACCTGCGCCTTGACCTTCTCGACGGTGGCGGGCCAGGCCTCGTTGTAGGCCTCTTCGGTCTCACCGGTCGGCTCGAGGCCGCGGTTGCGCAGCTCCTGGTCGGCGAGGAACTCGACGGATCCACCGAGCATGATGTCGGTGCCTCGACCGGCCATGTTCGTGGCGACGGTGACGGCGCCCTTGTGACCGGCGAGCGCGACGACCTTGGCCTCGTCGGCGTGGACCTTGGCGTTGAGGACGGTGTGCGGCACGCCCTTCTTCTTGAGCAGGTTGGAGAGGTACTCCGACTTCTCGACCGACACGGTGCCGACGAGGACCGGCTGGCCGGTGGCGTGGCGCTCAGCGAGGTCCTCGACCACGGCGTCGTACTTCGCCACCTCGGTGCGGTAGACGAGGTCGGGCTGGTCGATGCGCAGCATCGGCTTGTTCGTCGGGATCGGGACGACGCCGAGCTGGTAGATCTTGTCGAACTCGGAGGCCTCGGTCATGGCCGTTCCGGTCATGCCGGAGAGCTTGTCGTAGAGGCGGAAGAAGTTCTGGAGCGTCACGGTCGCGAGGGTCTGGTACTCCTCCTTGACCTCCACGCGCTCCTTGGCCTCGATCGCCTGGTGCAGGCCGTCGTTGTAGCGACGACCCGAGAGGATGCGGCCGGTGTGCTCGTCGACGATGAGCACCTCGCCGTTGATGACGACGTACTCCTTGTCCTTGTGGAACAGCTCCTTGGCCTTCACGGCGTTGTTCATGAAGGAGATGAGCGGAGTGTTGACGGCCTCGTAGAGGTTCTCGATGCCGAGGTGGTCCTCGACCTTCGTGATGCCGGGCTCCAGCACGGAGATGGTGCGCTTCTTCTCGTCGACCTCGTAGTCGACGTCGCGCTGCATCGAGTCGATGATCGTGGCGAACTCGGCGTACCACTTCACGTCGTCCTCGGTGGGACCACTGATGATGAGCGGGGTACGGGCCTCGTCGATGAGGATGGAGTCGACCTCGTCGACACAGGCGTAGAAGAAGCCGCGCTGCACGCACTCCTCGATCGAGGAGGCCATGTTGTCGCGGAGGTAGTCGAAGCCGAGCTCGTTGTTCGTGGCGTAGGTGATGTCGCAGTTGTACGCCGCCCGCCGCTGCTCCGGCGTCATGTCGGGGAGGATCACACCGGTGGTCAGGCCGAGGAAGCTGAACACGCGGCCCATCTGCTCGGACTGGTAGGTGGCGAGGTAGTCGTTGACCGTGACGACGTGCGCACCCTTGCCTGCGAGTGCGTTGAGGTAGGACGGCAGTGTGGCGACGAGGGTCTTGCCCTCACCTGTCTTCATCTCGGCGATGTTGCCGAGGTGCAGGGCGGCGCCACCCATGATCTGGACGTCGAAGTGGCGCATGCCGAGCACGCGCTTGGCAGCCTCGCGGACCGTCGCGAACGCCTCGTACATGAGGTCGTCGAGCGGCTCACCGTTCTCGTAGCGCTCGCGGAGGATCGCGGTCTGGCCGGCGAGCTCCTCGTCGCTCATGGCGACGTAGTCGTCCTCGATCGCGTTGACTGCCTTGGCGATCCCCTCGAGCTGGCGGAGGATCTTGCCCTCGCCGATGCGGAGGATCTTGTCGAGAATGGCCACGAGGGATCACTCTACCGGGGCAGGGCGAGTGCGGACGAAAGGTCCCCGCGGGGCTCCACCTCGATCGCACCCAGTCCCAACCACCCGGCGAGACGCTCGAGCTCGGCCCCCAACTCCGGCGGCGTCTCGGGTGGGGCCGAGGACTCGGCGTACGCGCCCTTGACCACGAGTACGCCACGCCGGCGGTCGGCCTTGAGGTCGACCCGGGCGACGATCCTGTCCCCCAGCAGGAACGGCAGCACGTAGTAGCCGTGGATCCGCTTCTCTGCCGGCGTGTAGATCTCGATCCGGTAGTGGAAGTCGAAGAGCGCCTCGGTGCGCGCCCGCTCCCAGACGAGCGGGTCGAACGGGCTGAGCAGCGCCCTCGCGGTCACCCTGCGTGGGAGGCGGGCGCCGGTGATGAGGTACGCCGGCTGCCGCCAGCCCTCGACGGCGACCTGCTCCACTTCGCCTGCCTCGAGGAGCTGAGCGAGGCCGAGTCGGGTGTCAGCGACGCCCATCCGGTAGTAGTCGGCGAGGTCCCTCGCCGTGCCGACGCCGTGGGAGCGCGCTGCGCGGCGGATCAGCTCGAGGTCGGCCTCCGCCCTGCTCGGCGTCGGGAGGTCGAGGATGCGCGTCGGGATCACCCGCTCGGGCAGGTCGTAGAGGATCTCGAACTGCGAGTTGCGCCCCGCGATGGCGACCTGCCCGGCGGAGTACATCGCGTCGAGGACGCGTCGGGTCTGCGACCAGTTCCAGCCCCAGTGGTCCTTCGTCCGCGGCAGGCCGTCGTCGAGCTGTCGCGACGTCGAGGCGCCGCGCTCCCGGATCTCGGCCAGGAGGCTCGCCTCGAGCCGGTCGTGCTCGGCCGAGGTGCCCCACTTGCCGCGCTGGGCGCGGTAAGCGGCCATCCGGTGCTGCATCACGGGCCACAGCTCGACCGGCATGAGCGCCTGCACGTGCGCCCAGTACTCGACGAGCCGCCGCTCACGCCTGCCGGTCGACGCCCGGCGGAGCAGATCGGTGTCGTAGGGGCCCATCCGTGAGTAGAGCGGCATGAAGTGCGCCCGCTGCAGCACGTTGACGCTGTCGACCTGGAGGACGCCGGTGCGCTCGATCGTGCGCTGCAGGGTCCGCATCGTCGGCACCTCGTGGGCCCGATCCATGAACCCCTGCGCCGCGAGCGCGATCCGTCTCGCCTGCGCGAGGGACAGCGTCTGGGTCACGGCTCGGAGAATAACTACGACTCCGGGTGCCCAATAGCGATTCCTGCAAAGCGCTTCGCGCACGCCCAGGGCTGGATACGCTCACCCTCCAGTTGAGGGGAGAAGTTGGTGTCTATTCGGATCGTTGCCCGCGCACTCGTGCTGTTCTTGTCGATCCAGATCTTGGCGATCGCGCCGACGTTCGCTGCGGAGCAATCTCCCTCGGCGATGAAGAACATGTCCCTGCCGACTATCGCCGGGACGGCGCAAGTCGGGGAGATACTTACTGCCTCACCCGGAACTTGGGCTACGACTCCAACCTCGATCACTTATCGGTGGTATGCGGACGGTCAACCATTGACGAGCGACCCGGGCCTCCCTGAGAAGGCCTTCGCCCTAACGCCCCAGACAGAGGGCAAGCGCATCACTGTCGTGGTCACGGCAAGCGTGGAAGGGAACGAAGGTGTAGCGTCGTCCAATCCCACCCAAGCGGTCGGGGAGAACCCATGGCGCCAAGTCACGTTCCCGACGAACTTTTATCCAATCGACCTTGCCTGCGCCGACGACGCCACCTGCTTTGCGCTAGGCACCGGTACAACCCGAAGTTCCAGCGGCGCTCTTGTGCTGCTCCGGCTCAGTGGCACTACTTGGAGTCAATCGCTGAAGCTCGCCTCTGCCGACAGCGGGACACTGAGTTGCGCGCCGGACGGCTTCTGCATGCTGCTCACCGGCCAGCACATTGAGAACGGTCAGAACCACGGTGTCTACACGTACCGGACCTACCTAAACGGGCGTTGGAGTGTGTCCGCAGCGGGTCCATGGGTTCCAATCTCGCGCTCGAAGAAGAAGCCGAGAAAGTACCCGTGGTCCGGCTATCTCGACAGTCTCAGTTGCGTAAGCCGCAATTTCTGTGGCGTCGTTCTGGACGGCGCCGGATTGGCCCCCGGGGTAGGCGGAGCAGGGAGCGGCGGCTGGCTCATAACCTGGACGCCCCAGGCCCGGACTCAGGCCAAGCCCGCCGAGTCGTGGATGGCGGCGCCACTCACGAAGAAGCAGAAGAGGGCAAAGAGGAGACACAAGGCGGTTCCGAGGATTCGGTCGCGGTGGAGCACGCCGATCCGCGCGACTACGGGTAATCACCTCTGGAGCACCGCCTGCGTCGGACCTAACAAGTGCCTTACTTCCGACTCGGCGAGCAAACGCCTCTCCATCTGGACGGGAGCGAAGCCAAACGCAGGTGCCAAGTACTCGTTTCGGACAGAAATCAGTTGTGCCGCCGCAAACGCATGCTTCACTGGATCTCTATGCGCTGAGTATGGATCTTGGCGCGGCGCCTCTTGGAGCACTGTCAGTTCCTGTCCAGCGGATCCCACGAATCCGGGCCCTAGCCGTCCGGCTTCTTGGCACTTGCACTGCTCCATCGGATCGGGATGCATTGCTGTCGGAGGCGCTACGGTCAGGCTCAGCCCTAACGGATTCGACTGGGGGCCGAGTCATGTAATCGACTTTTCCCCGCCTACAAGCAGCACGTCGTGGAGTGACCAAGAGCAACAAGCGACCTGCGCATCACCGAACCTCTGCGTGGTTATCGCTGCGCTGCGGACAGGCTACTTTTCGTACGTCAGTCGGGCATACATCTACGTGCGCTGACAGTCGCGGTCATGGCAGGTCGAGGAGCTTCTCCCGGACGGCGTACATGACCGCCTCCATGCGGGAGTGGAGCTGCAGCTTCTCGAGGATGTTGCGCACGTGGTTCTTCACCGTGTTCTCGGAGATGAAGAGCTGCTTGGCGATCTCACGGTTGTTGAGGCCCTTGGCCACGAGGCGGAGGACCTCGAGCTCACGCTCGGTCAGGCGGACGCCGGTGCCGTTGTCCCGCTCGGGGCGGCTCATCTGCTTGAACTCATCGATCAGCTTGACGGCCATCGAGGGGCTGATCAGCGACTGGCCGTCGGCGACGACGCGGACGGCCTGGGCGACCTCCTCGACCGAGGAGTCCTTGAGCAGGTAGCCCGACGCGCCGGACTTCACGGCGTCGTAGAGGTCCGCCTCCTCGTCGGAGACGGTCAGCATGATGATCTTGGTGGTCGGCACCGCGGCCTTGATCGCGGCACACGCCTCGAGGCCGGTGCGCCTCGGCATGCGGATGTCGAGCAGCACCACGTCGGGAGCGGTCTGGGCGGCCATCTGCGCGCCGTGCTCACCGTCGGAGGCCTCGCCGACGACCTCGATGCCCGTCTCACTGCTGAGGACCATCATCAATCCACGGCGGAAGAGCTCTTGGTCATCGACGATCAGCACCCGGATAGGCGCGGCCGGGCTGGTGGACATGGGCACATCATGGCACGACATGACACGACCGGGTGGTCTCCTCAACGCACAGCTGCGTGCCGGAGACCACCCGGTCGGGCTACTCGCCGTCCGGGGCGGGTAGGACTAATCGCCCAGGTCGAGGGCGATCACGCCGTAGTCATAGCCCCGCCGCCGATAGACGACGGACGGTCGCTCACTCTCCTTGTCGACGAAGAGGAAGAAGTCGTGGCCGACGAGCTCCATCTCGTAGAGCGCGTCGTCGAGGGTCATCTTGGTCGCCGGGTGCACCTTCTCGCGCACGACCAGCGGGCCGTCGCCCATGACCGTGATCGGGCCGACCTGGCGCTCCTGCTCACCGTCGTGCGCAGCAGCAGCCGCGGCCAGCGAGTCCGGCACCAGCGTCGTCTCCGGTACGTCGGCCAGCGCCTGGCCCACGGAGACGGGAGCGTGCCGGCCGCGGTGGACACGGCGACGGTCCGAGGCGCGCCTCATCTGGGAGGCCATCTTGTCGAGCGCCATGTCGAGGGCGGCCATCTTGTCCGTCGCACACGCCTCGGCCCGGATCACCGGGCCCTTCGAGTAGGCGGTCAGCTCCACATGCACCGCGCCCTTGTGCTGACGCGGGTTGGGCTCGCAGTCCACTTCGACGTGGACTCTCATGAGGCGGTGATCGTGCTTCTCGAGACGGCCGAGCTTGTCCGCGACGTGGGTGCGGAAACGGTCGGAGACCTCGCAGTTGCGTGCCGTGACGACAATGTCCATGGATACCTCCTGGGCCCGGCATCAAGCCGGATTGGTTGGAGCAATGGGCATGGAGATCCGTCCGGCCGACCTGATCTTTGACCCCACACTCGCCTGCTGCGGGCTGGCGGCTTGATGCCACGCCACCGTCTCCGGTGATCCCGCGATATCTGATCGCGAGGTCCGGGCAGGACTTACGACTAAGCCGCACCATGCTCCCCAGTCACCTGGGTTACGTGGACCGTTTTGCCTGCGACTGGCATCGGCTTGTCGCAAAGGGGCTCGGGAACCGGGCGCCTCTGCGACGCAATCACGGACCCGAACGGACTCCATGTAGAGACGTTAGACCGGGGATCAGCTCGGGCCAACCTTTCGGGCCGATTCACTCGGAATTCGTCGCGTGGTCGCCGCGACCGTGGCGATCCCGACGACCCTGAGGCCCACCGCTTCGAGCGCGCGCTGCGCCTCGCGCGCGGTCGAACCGGTGGTGATGACGTCGTCGCAGAGCACCACGCTGGCGGCTCCTGTGCGTCTCGCCAGTCGGACGAGTCCGGCCGACGGACACGTGATCGAGCCGGCGAGGTTGGCGGCCCGGGCGGTGTGGTCCAGTCCCGCCTGGTCGAGCACGCCGGGCCGGGTGCGGAGCAGGTGGTGTGCGGTGACCTCGACACCACCGGCTCGGAGGAGCGCGGCGGCTCGGCGCGTGAGGACCCACATCGAGTCGAGGGCGCGGGCGCGCGTGCTGCTCGGCCGCGAGGGGGCCGGGACGAGCACGAGCGGAGTCGGTGCGGCGAGCTCGGCCACCAGCGTCGTCACCGCCGTGGCGAGGAGCTCGGCAAGCGGGCGCTGCAGGCCGAGCAGTCGATGCTCCTTGAGACCGAGCACCATGGCCTTGAGGGTGTCGTCGTACGGGCCGGTGGCGAAGGGTGGGGCGAGCCCGGCCGGCGTCGGGGTCGGCCACGCGATCGCGGCGGAGGTCGGGAGCGACGCTCGGCAGTCGGTGCACAGGAGCCGTCCCGGCCGGGCGCAGCCCACACAGCTGCTGCCGAGCATCAGGTCCAGGGCGGCGTCGAGCATCACGCGGGCCAGCCTCATCGCCGGGGGCGGCCACCGCCAGTCGCGAGCAGCCGCCTGTGGAGAGCGCGGGCAGGAAACCCGGGATTCGGCGGGAGGGGAGCCCGGACTCGGCGGTGAGGGAGGGGCCTTTCGGCGGGTCAGCCGGCGTAGGTGAGGGCGTGGAGCGCGTCGGGGACGCGCTCGTCACGGCCGACGGTGGAGAGGCTGATCAGGTCGGTGCCGTGGACGCCGTACGAGGGCTGGCCGGTCGCGGGCGAGCCGATCAGGGCCGTGAGCGGCTGGCCGACGAGCGTCCCACCGGGCAGCAGGGCGGCCCCCGCACCGTCGATCGGCAGCGTCGTCACACGAGCCGACGACTCCTGGGTGTGGAGCGCGACGACCGAGGTCGACGAGGACCAGGCGAGGTCGTCGATCGTGCCGAGGTCGCTGCTGATCACACGCGCCTTCTCGAGCGCCGACGGCGTGCCGTCCGCGGCGGTGGTGATCCGGCTGACGAGGACACGGTCGCCCATCGGCGTGCGCACTACGGCGAGGAGGCGGGTGCCGTCGCGGGAGACGAGCAGGCGGCGTACGTCAGCGCCGCTGATGCCCGGCACCTGGATCGGACTGACCTGGCCACCGGCGACCACACTGACGGCGGCCCCGCCGCGTCGGCTGTCGACCACCCAGATCCGCCCGAGTCCGTCCCAGGAGGGTTTGAGGAGGTCCTGGGCGCCGGAGATCGCGGTGCTGGTGACACCCTCGATGTCGGTCATGGAGCCGAGC
Source organism: Nocardioides sp. Kera G14 (assembly GCF_020715565.1). NCBI lineage: Bacteria > Bacillati > Actinomycetota > Actinomycetes > Propionibacteriales > Nocardioidaceae > Nocardioides > Nocardioides sp. Kera G14. The sequence goes on from NZ_CP085839.1 coordinate 2,394,923, forward strand.
AGCAGCGAGTGGCCGTCGCTGCTGACGGCCGCGACCTGCGAGCCGCGCAGGTCCACGCCGATGCTGCGCACCGCGTGCGCCCGTCGGCCGAGCGGGCCGCGGGTGGTGTTGAGCGACGGCAGCGTCCCGGCCACGACCTTGCCCTCGCGGAGGGCGAAGAACAGCGGCGAGGACTGGTAGCCCGAGGGGTCGAACTGCGGCCCGGTGTCGGCGACGTTGAACTCCGTCTTGCCATTGGGCTGCGTCACGGGCTGGCCGCCGATCGAGAGCCGGACCTTGGTGATGTCCGGGTCCTGCCGCAGCGTCCACGCCAACTGGGCGCTCAGGAGGCCGATCTCGTCGGCGGAGAGCTTCTGCTGGGAGGAGCTCCCGGTGAGGGCGATGTCGGCCACTCCATTGGCGTCGACGGGCACCGAGAGCCCCTGCCCGACGTCGGACGGGATGACCGAGTGAACGATGCCGGCGAGGTCCTCGCCCGGGCCGTGCAGCAGGTCCCGGATCAGCACCGTGGCGAGCTCGTTGCCGCGCGGCACGAAGACCGGCTCCGGGACCAGCAGGCTCTGATCGGCGTTGAAGTAGTAGAGCGCCATCTGGCTGTAGCGGCCCTCGAACCACCAGTCCGGGACGATCAGCGCGTCGGGCGCGTGCGCGATGCGCCACTGGTCGCCGTCCTTGACGACGTCGAAGCTCAGCGTCTGCTCGGCCGTGGTGACCGCCCCACGCCAGACGCCGCGGTCGTCGATCCGCCACGTCGGGCCGAGTTGGACGTCGACGCTCTCGTCGGTCTCCGCCGCGGCGGCCTCCTTGCCCGAGTAGACGAGGATCTCGTCACCGGGGTGCCAGTCGGCCTGGGCATCACTGGTGAGGAACTGCTGGGCGGTGCGGGTCTGCAGCGGGGTGGCGAGCATCGCCTCAAGGAACCCGTCGACGATCTCGCTCGGCCCCATCCCCTTGCGGGGCGGCCTCGGGTCGATCGCGATGCCCGGCGTGCGGTCGGTCGCCGCACCGCCGGACCCGACGGAGACGACCTCCCCCGTGGTCGGCACCCCCATGCAGCCGGCGAGCAGGAGCAGGGACGCGAGCGCGACGATGGCGGCCCGGGCGGCCCGGGCGACGCGGCTGGGTCGGTGCGCGGTCATGGGCGCACCTCCGCTGCGTCAGCGGGCACGAGCGGCAGGGGGCTGTGTCGCAGGGCCCGGCCGACATGACGCGGCAGGGTGAGGCGGAAGACCGCTCCCCTGCCCGGGACGCCCCAGGCCTGCAGCCAGCCGCCGTGGAGGGTCGCGTCCTCGAGCGCGATCGCCAGGCCGAGGCCGGTGCCGCCGCTGGAACGAGCGCGGGCGGGGTCGGCCCGCCAGAACCGGTTGAAGACCATCGCGGACTCCCCCGGTGCCAGCCCGACACCGAAGTCGCGGACCGTGACGGCGGTGGCCTCGCCGTCGGCCCCCACCTGCACGAGTACGTCGCCATCCGGGTGCTCCCCGGGAGGCGCGGCGTGGTCGATCGCGTTGGTGACCAGGTTGCGCAGGATCCGCTCGACCCGGCGGGCGTCGACCTCGGCGAGGCAGGGGTGCCCCGGGTCGATCACGCGCACGTCGAGGCCGCGGGTGGCCGCAAGCGGTTCGGCGGCGTCGACGACGCGGTGGCTGAGCTCGACGAGGTCGACGTCCTCGGCCTCGAGCGGGGCGACACCGGCATCCATCCGGCTGATCTCGAGCAGGTCGGTGAGCAGCCGCTCGAAGCGGTCGAGCTCGGTGTGCAGCAGCTCGGCGGCGCGGGAGGCTGCCGGGTCGGCGAAGGTGCTCCGGGCGTCGTGGAGCATGTCGCTCGCCATCCGGACGGTGGTGAGCGGTGTGCGGAGCTCGTGGGAGACGTCGCTGGTGAAGCGGCGCTGCACGCGACTGAGGTCCTCGAGCTGGCGGATCTGACGCTGGAGGGTGTCGGCCATCTGGTTGAAGGAGAGCGCCAGGCGGCCGAGGTCGTCCTCACCGTGGACGATGAGGCGTTCCTGGAGCTGGCCCGCGGTGATCCGTTCGGCGACCTGGCGCGCGAGCCGGATGGGGGTGACGACCTGCCGCGTGACGAGCCAGGCGGCCCCGCCCATGAGGACGAGCAGGAGGCCTCCCGCCGCGATGAGGGCACGGCCGACGAGGCCGAGCGTCTCCTGTTCGTCGGTCAGGGGGTAGAGGAAGTAGAGGACGTAGCTGGCCCCGTCGGCCGGGAGTGAGATCTCCGAGCCGACCACGACTCCGGGCACGCGGACGATGCGGCCGCTCGCCGCGGTCGAGCGGATCGTGGTGTAGGTCCAGGCCGACGGCGTACCGCCGGAGAGGAAGTGGGCCTCCAGGCGGGTGGGGACGCTGCTCGTGATGAGACCGGGCGAGAACTCGGCCCCGCCCTCGGAGATCCGGCCGCCGCCGTCGACGATGGGGCCCGCCATCACGACCTCGAAGCCGCGGGTGGCACCGCGCTGGATGATCGGCTCGACGAGGTCGCGCTGCTGGCCGCCGGCGTCGAGGTCGACGGTGGAGGCGGCCGAGAGGCGGTCCCGGGCGTCGTCGACCTCGGTCGCGGTCTCGGCCACGACGGCGTTGACCCGGTGGTCGAGCAGTCCCTCACGGACGCGGGAGAGCAGGAACCAGCCGACGACGGAGCTGGCGAGCACGGTGAGCAGGACCGTGCTGATCACGACCCGAGCCTGGAGTGAGCGCCGCCAGAAGCGGGCCCAGAACCGACGCATCTCGACGGCGCAGCCGGGCCGCTACTGCGGGCCGGCCTTGTAGCCGACGCCACGGACGGTGACGACGATCTCGGGGTTCTCCGGGTCATGCTCGACCTTGGAGCGCAGCCGCTGGACGTGCACGTTCACCAGCCGGGTGTCGGCGGCGTGGCGGTAGCCCCACACCTGCTCCAGGAGGACCTCACGGCTGAACACCTGCCACGGCTTGCGGGCCAGGCAGACGAGGAGGTCGAACTCCAGCGGCGTCAGGCTGATCGGCTCGCCGTCACGCGTGACCGAGTGGCCGGCGACGTCGATGGCGAGGTCGCCGATCTGGAGCGACTCGGAGCTGACCGGGTCGAAACGGCGCATCCGGGCGCGGATGCGGGCGATCAGCTCCTTGGGCTTGAACGGCTTGACGACGTAGTCGTCGGCCCCGGACTCGAGGCCGACGACGACGTCGACGGTGTCGCCCTTGGCGGTGAGCATCACGATCGGGACGCCGGACTCGACGCGGATCTGCTTGCACACCTCGATGCCGTCCATGCCGGGCAGCATCAGGTCGAGGAGCACCAGGTCGGGGCGATAGGAGCGGAAGAGCTCCAGCGCCTCATCGCCCCGACCGGTGACCTCGGAGTCGAAGCCCTCCTGACGCAGCACGATGGCCAGCATCTCCGCGAGCGACGCATCGTCGTCGACGACGAGGATGCGCCCGCGGGCGTCAGGACTGCTTGTCATCTGGTTCTTCTCAGGCCGATCAGTAGCGGTAGTGGTCGCTCTTGAACGGGCCGGTCACCGGCACGCCGAGGTAGTCGGCCTGGGCCTGCGTGAGCTCGGTCAGCTCGACACCGATGGCGTCGAGGTGCAGGCGGGCGACCTCCTCGTCGAGGTGCTTCGGCAGGACGTAGACGCCGATCGGGTACTCCTCGGTCTTCGTGAAGAGCTCCACCTGCGCCAGGACCTGGTTGGTGAAGGAGTTCGACATGACGAACGACGGGTGACCCGTGGCGTTGCCCAGGTTGAGCAGGCGACCCTCGGAGAGGACGATCACCTTCTTGCCGTCGGGGAAGATCCACTGGTGGACCTGCGGCTTGATCTCGTCCTTGACGATGCCGGGGATCTTGGCGAGGCCGGCCATGTCGATCTCGTTGTCGAAATGACCGATGTTGCCGACGATGGCCTGGTTCTTCATCCGCTCGAAGTGCTCGACGCGGATGATGTCGAAGTTGCCCGTCGTGGTGATGAAGATGTCGGCGAAGTCGACGACGGACTCGAGGCGCTTGACCTCGTAGCCGTCCATGGCCGCCTGCAGGGCGCAGATCGGGTCGATCTCGGTGACGATGACACGGGCGCCCTGGCCACGGAGGGACTCGGCCGAGCCCTTGCCGACGTCGCCGTAGCCGCAGATGACGGCGGTCTTGCCGGCGATCATCACGTCGGTGCCGCGGTTGATGCCGTCGATGAGCGAGTGGCGGCAGCCGTACTTGTTGTCGAACTTCGACTTGGTGACCGAGTCGTTGACGTTGATCGCCGGGAAGAGGAGCGAGCCCTCCTTGAAGCGGTCGTAGAGGCGGAGCACACCGGTGGTGGTCTCCTCGGTGACGCCCTTGATGCCGTTGGCGATGTTGGTCCAGCGCTGCGGGTCGTTGGCGAGGGAGCGCTCGAGGACCCGGAGGACCTCCTTGAACTCCTCGTTGTCGGTGGAGTCCTGACCGGGCACGGCGCCGGCCTTCTCGAACTCGACGCCCTTGTGGACGAGCAGCGTGATGTCACCGCCGTCGTCGAGGAGCATGTTCGGGCCGATCTTGTTGCCGTCAGCGTCGGTGAAGTCGAAGACCTTCTCGGCCTCGTCCCAGTACTCGGCGAGGGTCTCGCCCTTCCAGGCGAAGACGGGGGTGCCCTGCGGGTCCTCCGGCGTGCCCTTGCCGACGACGACGGCAGCGGCGGCGTGGTCCTGGGTGGAGAAGATGTTGCAGGTGGCCCAGCGGACGTCGGCGCCGAGGGCGACGAGGGTCTCGATGAGGACACCGGTCTGGATGGTCATGTGGAGCGAGCCGGCGACACGGGCGCCCTTGAGCGGCTGCGAGTCGGCGTATCGACGACGCATCTCCATGAGGCCGGGCATCTCGTGCTCGGCGAGGGTGAGCTCCTTGCGGCCGAACTCGGCCAGGCTCAGGTCAGCAACCTTGTAGTCCATGAAAATTCCTTCAGGCCTGAAGTTGTCGACTGCGGTGCATCTGCACTCGTTCGGGATCTCCCGCGCAGCGTCGCCTCAGGCTACCCACGAACACGTTTCCCCGCTGCATCGCCGTTAGGGTTTCGACCATGAGCGCCGGACTGTTTGGTCTTCTCGACGATGTCGCCGCGATCGCCAAGCTCGCGGCGGCGTCGCTGGACGACGTGGGAGCCGCCGCCGGTCGGGCCACCACCAAGACCGTCGGCGTCGTCATCGACGACACCGCCGTCGCCCCCCAGTACGTCGACGGGCTGGCGCCCGAGCGCGAGCTGCCGATCGTCGCGAAGATCGCGAAGGGGTCACTGCGCAACAAGCTCCTCATCATCCTGCCGGTCGCCCTGCTCCTCAGTCAGTTCGCCTCGGGAGTGATCCCGGTGATCCTGATCTGCGGTGGCCTGTACCTCTGCTTCGAGGGGGTCGAGAAGGTCCTCGAGGCCCTCGGCATCGGCGGGCACGGGCACCGCGACGAGGCTCCGGTCCTCGCCGAGGGCGAGGCGAGGGAGAAGGAGATGATCGCCGGCGCCGTCCGCACGGACCTGATCCTCTCCACCGAGATCATGGTGATCGCGCTCAACGAGGTGGCCGACGAGTCCATCTGGACGCGGCTGCTCATCCTCGTCGTCGTCGCCATCCTGATCACGATCGGCGTCTACGGCGTGGTCGCCGCGATCGTGAAGATGGATGACGTCGGACTCCACCTCGCGCAGCGCTCGGGCCGCGGCGCCCAGGCACTCGGGCGCGGCCTGGTCCGTGCGATGCCCGCCCTCCTGGCCTCACTCTCGGTGATCGGCACCGCCGCGATGATCTGGGTGGGCGGCCACCTCGTCCTCACCAGCTCCCACGAGCTCGGCCTGCACCAGCCCTACGGATGGGTGCACGAGGCGGAGCACTCGGTCCACGAGCACCTGCACGCCGTCGGCGCGATCGCCGGCTGGCTGTTCAACACCGTCGTGTCCGCCCTCATCGGCTTCGTGCTGGGCGCGATCGTCGTCGGCGTCATGCACCTCGTGCCGCGGAAGGGCCACTGAGCGCCAGCTCGCGCTCGACCGCCTGCACCTCGTCGGGCACCCGGATGGCCTGGACCTCGACGGCCTGGTCGAGCTGCTTCTCGGCGTAGCCGAAGGGGTCGATCACGTGGCTGAGGAACCGCGAGACCGGTGGCGAGGCCAGGAAGAGGGCGATCGCGACGGAGATGAGCGTCGTGAGCACGATGCCGAGCACACCGAGGTGCTCGATGAAGTCTCCCCAGCCGGCGTACCGCAGGCTCTTCACGAAGAAGCCGTGGCAGAGGTAGACGACGAGGGTGACCGCGCCCATCTGCGTCCACCAGCCGCGGGCGCGCGGGACGAGGGCGAAGAAGGCGGCGGCCGCGACGAGGCCGGCGGCGAGGGTCATGAGGCGGACGACGTAGCCCTCGGAGGCCGAGGCGTCCATCGAGGCGTAGGTGTCGTTGTAGTAGAGCCATGCGCCGCTGCCGGCCCAGTCACGCAGATGGCCGCTGAGCACCCACACGCCGACGAAGACGCCGACGGCGAGCACGCGTGCCTCGCGGGTGCGGAGCGCCTCGATCCGCTCCGACGTCAGGTGGATGCCGATGACGTAGAACGGCAGGAAGCCGAGGATGCGGGAGACGTCCATGGTCGAGGTCGTGAGCAGGCCCCCGGCCAGGCTGGCGGCGACCGCGACGGGGATGGCGATCACGGACCGGCGCAGCAGCGGGGTGGCGAGGCGCCAGAAGAAGACGGCCGGGAGGTACCAGAGCGGCCAGTGCGGGTTGATCCAGAGGTGGTGGAGGTGCTCACCACCGGCCCAGTAGCGGAAGAGGGCGAGCGCGGCCTCGAGGATCACGTAGGGCACGGCCAGTCCGCGGACCAGGCCCCAGACCGAGCGGCGGGTCAGGACGAACCGGCGCGAGAGGTAGCCGGTCACCAACACGAACGCCGGCATGTGCCAGGTGTAGAGGAAGTCGTAGAGGTGAGCGTCGAGACCCCCGGTCGGACCGGAGTCCGGCAGGAGCGTCCAGGCGTGCCCGACGACGACCAGGGTCACCAAGATGATCTTGGCATTGTCGAACCAGGGGTCTCGCTGCGCACTCACCCGCCCCTGTGTACCCAACGCATCTGAGAGCTATGCAGTGCCCAACCTGAGGTATTCCGATGCGTAGGTGCCGACGAGGACGAGATGGGCGTAGCGGGCGACGTCCCCGCCCGAGTCGGCGGAGATGAGCTCGACGCGGAGGTTGCGCTGGTCGGCGACCGCCGTCAGGCGGCGGCGCTGCTCGTGGATCGCGGGCTCGTCGACGCCGTCGTCGAGGACGACGAGCACAGGCTTCGGCGCGGCCGGTGAGTCGAAGGGGTCGTCGAAGATGGAGGCGGCCTCGGCGGCCTCGAGGACCGGAAGCAACTGATCGGTCTCCCCCGCGACGACGGCACGACCGCTTGCTCGCCGGAGTGCCTCCGCGACCCTGCGTGCCGCCCGCGCCGCGAGCATCGAGCCGCCCCAGACGAGCGGCGTCGCGTCGCCCAGCGAGAGCGCGAGGAGCTTCGCCACGTTGGTGGTCAGCTCCCGGTGCGGTGAGCACTCGACGGCGACGTCGTCGAGGACGGCGGCGATCTGGTCGGGATCGGTGGCCGGCCCGAGACCGAGGTCGGCGAGCAGGCTGAGCACCGCGACCGCGACCGCCAACTGGTCGCGGGTCTGGGTCGGCACGAGGAACGAGTCGGTGCCGGTGACATGCTCGGCGACGAGGGAGGCAGCCGGCGCTGCGACGAGCACCTGGCAGCCCCGTCGGCTCGCCTCCGAGACGGCCGCAGCAGTGGCGGGGTCTCCCCCGTCGGGTGCGAGCACGACGACCAGGTCGAGCGAGCCCGCCCAGCCGGGCAGTCCGGCGCTGGGCCAGGCCACGAGCGGCACCGGACAGGTGGGCTCGAGGACGGCACGGAGCAGGCGCGAGTCGGGTCCGGCGGCGATGACGGCGCGGGGACGACCGGTCACGCGGTCCCGCAGCGTGGCGCTCGCGTCGGTCAGGGCGAGTGCCTCACGGCGTACGCGCGCACCGGATTCGGCGAGACCCCTCAGGCGCAGGTCGGCGGTGGCGAGGACGCCCTCGTCGTCGAGCCGGGTCTCGTCGAACACGGTCGTGGCGGCCGGGTCAGGCCGGGCGGCGCGCCTCGTCGACGAGCAGGACCGGGATGCCGTCCTTGACGGGGTAGGCGAGGCCGCAGGTGCCCTGGCAGACGAGCTCGCCGGACAACGACTCAGTGCCCGCGCCCGCAGCCGCTTCCGTCGGGAGCAGGTCGCCATGGCACTCGGGGCAGACGATGATCTCGAGCAGCTTGGGGTCGAGGCCGAGGGTGGTGGTCATTTCGGGGTGTCCTTCGTGATGAGGGCGAGTGCTTCGTCGCGCACACGCTCCAGGGTGGGCTGGTCCTTGCCCTCGACGTTGAGTCGCAGCAGCGGCTCGGTGTTGGAGGCGCGGACGTTGAAGGACCAGTCGGGGTGGGAGACCGTGAGGCCGTCGAGCTCGTCGAGCTCCACGCCGTCCTGTCCGGAGAAGGCCTGCTTGATCTCGGCGAGTACCGACGGGGCGTCGGCGACGGTCGAGTTGATCTCGCCGGAGAGCGGATACCGCTCGTACGGCGCCAGCAGCTCACTCATCGGCACGTCGGTCTCGGCGAGCGCGGCCATGGCGTGCAGCGCTGCGAGCATACCGGAGTCGGCGCGCCAGAAGTCGCGGAAGTAGAAGTGGCCCGAGTGCTCGCCGCCGAACGCGGCGTTGGTGTCGGCCATGACGGCCTTGATGAACGAGTGGCCGACGCGGGTGCGGACGGGGGTGCCGCCGTTCTCCTTGACGATCTCGGGGACGGCGCGGCTCGTGATGAGGTTGTGGACGATGCTGGCGCCCGGGTCCTTCTTGAGCTCGCGGGTGGCGATGAGAGCCGTCAGCGTCGACGGGCTGACCAGCTCACCGCGCTCGTCGACCAGGAAGCAGCGGTCGGCGTCGCCGTCGAACGCCAGGCCGACGTCGGCGCCGACCTCGCGGACCTTCGCCTGCAGGTCCGTGAGGTTCTCCGCCTCGATCGGGTTGGCCTCGTGGTTCGGGAAGGTGCCGTCGAGGTCGAAGTAGAGCGGGGTGAGCTCGACGTCGGGCAGCTTCGCGAAGACGGCAGGCGCGGTGTGGCCGGCCATGCCGTTGCCGGCGTCGGCCACCACCTTGAGGGTGCGGCCCTTCACCGGGGCGAGGGTGAGCAGGTGGTCGACGTACGCCTCGAGGAGGTCCTGCTCGCTGATCGTGCCGGGCGTCTCAGCGGGCTCGGCGACGTCACCCGAGAGGACGAGGTCGCGGATCTCCGCCAGGCCCGACTCCATGCCGACCGGGGCGGCGAAGGCGCGGCACTGCTTGATGCCGTTGTACTGCGCGGGGTTGTGACTGGCGGTGAACATCACGCCGGGGATACCGAGGTGGCCGGAGGCGAAGTACAGCTGGTCGGTCGAGCACAGGCCGATGAGGACGACGTCGGCGCCGGCGGTCGTGGCGCCCTCGGCGTAGGCCTTCGCGAGGTCGGGCGAGGACGGACGCATGTCGTAGCCGATCACGATCCTGTCGGCACCCACGACCTGGACGAACGCGCGGCCCGTGGCGCGCGCGAGCTCGTCGTCGATCTGGTCCGGGACGGTGCCGCGGACGTCGTAGGCCTTGAAGACGGCGTTGATGTTGGCGGGGTCGAGGCTGCCCATGCTGGCAACCCTAGCGGCCATGGGTGAAGACCGGGTGGTCAGTCGGCGTCGGTCGAGCTGAGCATCCGCAGGTGGCCGTGGCGGCGAGTCTCACGCATGCCGGTCTCAGGCTCGGGGGCCGCTGCCGGCGGTGGCGTGAAGCGGCCCGCCTCGCGGACGGCGTCGGCGAGGGCGAGCAGGTCGTCGTTGCTCGGCGCCGGCTCGACCGGCGTCGTCGCGAGGCGGAGTACCTCCCAGCCGCGAGGCGCCGACAGCCGCTCGGAGTGCTCGGAGCAGAGGTCGTAGGCGTGCGGCTCGGCGTGGATGGCGAGCGGGCCGAGGACGGCGGTCTGGTCGGCGTACACATAGGTGAGGGTCATGACGGCCGGACGGGTGCACGCCGTGCGCGAGCACCGACGAGCGATCACACCCGGACTGACGACGCGCTCTCCCACAGACGCGGACGTTACCCCTCCTCGCCGCGTTGGCTGGCTAGGCTCGCGGAGTGAGCAGGACACGTGACCGTCGGGGCCGTGGACAACGGGGTCCGGGTGTCGTGCCCCGAGTGCCCGGGAGGCCGGAGCTGCGGACCGACCGCGAGCGGTTCGACGACCTCGCGCTGGGCATCATCCGCGAGGTCGACGAGCGCTGGTCCTCGCGGCTCGGCCTGGTCGAGTACGCCGTCGAGGACGCTCCGCTCGTGCCCGACGACTGGTCGGTCGACCAGGTCCCGCTGTCCTCGCTGGTCCGCGGGACCGGCGCGCGGCCGACCCGGATGGTGCTCTTCCGGCGGCCGATCGAGCACCGCTGCGAGTCCCGTGCCGAGCTCGAGGCGATGCTGCTGACCGTCGTCGTCGAGCAGGTCGCCGAGATGCTCAACGTCGAGCCGTCGGTGATCGACCCGCGTTATGAGAGTGAGTGAGGGCCTAGGGTCCGAACGAGACGACCGGGACCGCGCCGGAGCGCTCGAGCTCACGCAGGCGCAGGACGGCCGAGCCGCCACCCGTGAGGAGCACGGCGCCTTCGAGAGACGTCCGCGAGGGGGCGACGTCGAGGGACGCGACGTCGGCGGGCAGGTCGAGGGACGCTCCGCGGTCGGGCGCGAGCGCGATCCGCTCGGTGACCACGACGGTGCCGGAAGCGTTGCGACCGGTGACGTTGGCGACGCCGACCGCGTCGGCGCCGGCGAGGACGAGGCGCTTCGGACCGGCCGGAAGCAACACCGTCGTCGAGTCGTCCACGCGGCCGCCCGGCACCAGGAACGACAGGTCGCCGCTGACGACGGAGCGGAGTGACGTGGTGACGGGCCCGGTGGCCGACACCTCCAGACCGAGGGCGCCCTTGGCGATGGCCCCGTCGACGACCGTGTCGAGCGACGTGCTGATCACGGAGTGCGGCGGCACGTCGATCGGCTCCAGCCCGTCTGGGCTGAAGGTCGAGTCGGCCGAGACCAGCTTCACCGTCGCCGAGATCTGGTTGTCGCCGTCGTTGGCGATCGCGAGGGTGTGGTGACCGGAGCCGGGTTGCAGCCCCAGGAGCCGGTTGCGTGAGGCCGGCGCCGCCTGCGGCGCGAGCCAGTCCTCGGTCGACGTACCGCCGGTGAGCCGCTCGCCGCGGTCCCGTACGGCGACGCCCACCTGGCCACGCACCACACTGAGATGGAGGGCCAGCACCCCGGTGGTGGGGACGAGCTGTCCCAGGTCGCGCTGGACCGTCTCGCCGGGCTCGACCCGGATGCCGCGCAGCTGCGGTACGTCGACGGGACCGTGGTCGCCCAGGACGGTCAGGTCCGCGACCGCCGGACCGGTGTTCGGATTGACGAGCTCGACCACCGACGCCTGGGTGGGCCCGGCACCGACGCCGGTGAACCACTCGTCCCCGGCCGGCGGCGTGCAGTCCCACGCGGTCAGCGGTGAGTCCGAGACGAGCGAGGCCACGAGTCCCGGCGCCTGGTCGCCGGTGGCACGGATGACGTCGGAGGCCGCGGGCGCAGAAGCGGCGACACCGGTCCCCCGGGCGCGGAGGAGCTGGGCGCTGGTCGCCCCCTTGCCGGCCAGCGCCGTCGGACAGATGACCGTGGCGGAGGTGAGCGCGGCGTGCGACGGCGCGGCCGGCTCGATCCGCGGCGCGTCGGGCCGGGTGAGGGCGAGAGCGAGGGCCACGACCACGGGGAGCGCCACCATCAGGATCACGGTGGCATCGAGGCGGAAGCGGCGGCGGCGGCGGGTCGAACGGTTCATCGGGTCCTCCTTGCGGCCATCGTCGGTGCCGCCAGCACGGCGACCACCACGATCCCGGCCAGCTGGACCACGACGAGCAGCCAGCGCAGCCAGTCGACCGGGCCGCCGAGACGCGCGGCCGAGGGTGGGGCGTCGACCTGCCACGCCCGGATCGCCCGGTTCTCGCCGGTCGAGGCCTGCGAGAGGCCGCCGGTCGCGTCGATGGTGGCGGCCACGGCCGGATCCGCGGGCGCGGGCGCGACGACGTACTGGATGCCGCTGCGGGCCAGCTCGGCGACGGTGTCGGCGTCGGGGCGGGAGACGAACGCGCGGACGAGCCGGTTGAACGCCGCCGGGGGCTTCGACAGCGCGAGGATCTCGTCCTGGCCGAGGGTGATGCCCTCACCGCGCACGACCTCGTAGCGCAGGCCGGTGTCGACGGTGCCGCGCAGCACGAGCACGCCGTGCGCGGGGCCGCGCTGGGAGTCCTCGAGCATGTAGCCCGGGACCACGCGCGTGGCGGTGTCGCCGATGGCGCCGTGGTCTCCGAGCACCGCCCAGCCGAGCCCGCCGAACAGCGGCACGAGCGCCAGGAGGCCGACAACCCCGGCGGCCAGGCGACGCGTGCCGAAGGGTCCGCCGGAGAGCCCACGACGCAGCGCGCCCTGGGCACCCAGCACGATCGCGACGATGGCGGCACCCTGGAGCAGGACCATCAGGAAGCCGGTGCCGACCGGCGCCTCGGTGGCGCCGAAGTGCAGCGTGATCAGCGACAGCACCAGCGCCACGAGGCCGGCGATCGCGCCGACCAGCCAGCAGACGAGCACGGGGATGCGGGTCCGCGCGGGCAGCAGGGCCACGAGCGCCAGCAGAGGCAGCACGAGACCGAGCCACCACGGTGCGCCGAGGTCCTCGACGCGGCCGAGGGCGAGGTGCCAGCCGTCGACGGCGTGGGCCGGCGGCCGACCCGCGTCGAGCAGCAGCGAGACACCCGCGCCGTGGACCAAGGCCGGCACCCACCATGCGGCCAGCAGGACCACCGGCACAGCGAGGGCGACCGACGGTGGGCCCCAGTGGGAGCGGTCGGGCCGGATCCGGAGCAGCGCGAGCGCCACGACCACGACCACCACGGCCAGCAGTGCGCAGATCAGCCACGCGGTCGGCGTGAAGGCGACGACCAGAGCGAGCAGCAGCCCGGCGCGCCAGCCGGCGCGCCAGCGTCGGTCAGCATCGGGGTCGGCGAAGCCGAGTGCCGCATGCGCGAGCCATGGAAGCGCCGCCGTCGCGACCACCGCGCCGAGCCGGCCGTCGCCCCATGCGCCCGAGACGACGGGGACGAGCGCCCACATCAGGGAGCCCCACAGGATCAACCAGCGCGAGACGCCGTGGATGGAGAGCATCCGACCGACGACGCGCAGCAACCGCCATGCACCCCACAGCGCGAGCGGCGTGGAGACGATGAGCACCACGCTCACCGCCCACCCGGTCTTCCCCCCGAGGAGGGTCGCGAGCAAGGTCAACGGCAGCAGGTACGGCGACGCCGGCACCGCCGTGCCCTGGCCGATGCGATGCCAGGAATGGAGGACGAGTCCCCACCACTCCCCCACGCCGGAGGGCGCAGGAGAGAGCCCACCGCCGACGACGGTTCCCCACGCCGTACGGCCTGCGACGAGGAGCGCGAGGACGCCCAGCGCCAGCACGACGGCAACGGGGTTGGTGAGGAAACGGGCGACCGCGCCGGTGTCGCGCAACATCGCGTCGTCCTCGTCCTCCTCGGAGGTTCCGAGGGTGGCGGTGCCGCTCCGTTGGCGGGCGGCGAAGGAGGCAGGGTCCGCCTCAGCCGCGGCGAGTCGACGACGCTCCGCCACATCGGCCGCCTGGTTGGTCACGGCGGAGGCGACGTCGGAGAGGAAGTCGAGGCCGTGGCGATAGGGAAGCCACCACGGCGCGAGCAGCGCGCGCACCTGGGCCGGCGGCGCGACGTCGATCTCGCGTCGGGCACGACGGGCGGCATGGACAGGGCCTGGGCGGACGTAGACGGAGAGGAGGGCGGCGAGCTCGTCGAACGCCTGACCGACCTGCCGGGTGGCGAGCAGCCCGATGAGGCGGAGCAGCGAGCCGACGAAGGTACGGACCAACTGGAAGGGCAGGCTGCGGGCCCGGCTGTTGGCGAGCAGCGTGTAGAGCGCCGCCCGACGCTCCTGGTAATGCGTGTGGCGCCCGGTGAGCGCGGTGCGACGCAGGCCGCGGTGGGCGGCCTCGGCGTGGAAGACGACCGCGGGCGGGACGATCAGTGTCGTGAGACCGGCTCTGGCCGCGCGCCAACCGAGGTCGATGTCGTTGCCGAAGATGGGGAGGGCCGGATCCAGGCCGCCGAGCCGGGCCAGCGCCGAGCGTCGGATCAGCATCCCTGCGGTGTTCACCGCGAGCACCCGGCGGATCTCGTCGTGCTGCCCCTGGTCGTACTCGCCGCGCTCCAGGCCGGTCTCGCGTCGCCCGGTGCCGGAGATGGTGATGCCGAGCTCGAGGAGGCGCCGGAGGGAGGGCCACTCGCGCAGCTTCGGGCCGAGGATGTCGGCTTCGGGGAACTCCTCGGCGGCCGTGAGGAGCGTCTCGAGCGCGTCCGGCGCGGGGGTGGAGTCGTCGTGCAGGAGCCAGAGCCAGTCGGGCGCCTCGGCGCCGTCACCGACGTGCGCGACGCCGTGGGCGAGCGCCTCGGGATAGGACGTCGACGAGCTGAGCGCCAGCACGCCACCGAAGGCGTCGCGCAGCAGGTCGGCGCTGCCGTCGAGCGAGCCGGTGTCGACCCCGACGAACCGGTCGGGGTGTCGGGTCTGGGCCGCGACACCGGCCAGGACGGTCGGGAGCCAGCGGGCACCGTCATGGCTGACGAGGACGAGCGCGACTCCGGACACGGGAGTCGACCCTAGTCCGCGCCCGAGCGAGGGCAGAAACGAGAAGACCCCCGGTGGGGGCCGGGGGTCATCACTCGTATCTCGTCCTGCTCAGACTGCGCGCTTCTTCAGCTTGCGGCGCTCTCGCTCGGAGAGACCGCCCCAGATGCCGAAGCGCTCGTCATTCATCAATGCCGACTCGAGGCAGTCATCGCGGACCTCGCAGGTCTGGCAGACCTTCTTGGCCTCGCGCGTGGAGCCGCCCTTCTCCGGGAAGAAGGCCTCCGGGTCCGTCTGTGCGCACAGCGCACGCTCGGCCCAGTTGCCCTCGTCGGCGTCAGGCTCGAGGAGAAACAACTCTCGCATCGTCATACGCCCTTTCGACCCTTGCTCCGTGTGGAAACAACACTGCAGGAATTACATGCCTGTCGTTCCCACAAGTCAAGCCCCAGCTCTGGTACAAGGACGAATGGCCCTGTGCCCGTCCCCGCCCGGGGGCAGGATGCAAGGATTGCCGCATGCGTTCGATCACCGTGCTCAGCGGTGGCGTGGGCGGCGCCCGGTTCCTCCGGGGCCTGCTCCACGGCATCCGCACCGGCGTCCTCCCGGGCGTCTCCCCCGACGCCCGCGTCACCGTCATCGGCAACACCGGCGACGACCTCTGGCTCCACGGCCTCAAGATCTGTCCCGACCTCGACACCGTCATGTATACCCTCGGTGACGGCATCGACGGCGAGCGCGGCTGGGGTCGTCGCGACGAGACGTGGCACGTCAACGAGGAGCTCACCGCCTACGGCCTGGACAACACCTGGTTCGGCCTCGGTGACCGCGACGTCGCGACCCACCTGGTCCGCACCCAGATGCTCGAGGCCGGCTACCCGCTGTCGGCGGTCACCGAGGCCCTCACCCGCCGCTGGCTCTTCCCCACGTACGCCGACCGGCTGGCGCTCCTCCCCATGACGGACGACCGCACCGAGACCCACGTGGTGATCGCGGATCCTGATCTGGAGCGCTCCCCCAGCGGGCGGCGGGTGATCCACTTCCAGGAGTACTGGATCAAGCTCCGTGCCTCGGTCCCTGTCGAGTCGCTCGTCTTCGTGGGCCTCGACGAGGCCAAGCCCGCACCCGGCGTGCTCGACGCGATCGCTGAGGCCGACCTGGTGATCCTGCCGCCGTCCAACCCGATCGTGTCGGTCGGCACCATCCTCTCCGTCGCCGGGGTGCGCGAGAACCTGATCGCCACGAAGGCGAAGGTGGTCGGCCTCTCCCCCATCATCGGGGGCCACCACGTGCACGGCATGGCCGAGCAGATGCTCACGGCGCAGGGCATCGAGGTGAGCGCGGCCGGTGTCGGCCTCCACTACGGAGCCCGCGGACACGGCGGTGTCCTCGACGGCTGGCTGATGGACTCCTCCGACACCGACTCGGTCGAGCGCGTCACGGCCGGAGGCCTGCGAGCCGCCGCAGTCCCGCTGCTGATGAGCGACCCCGACGCGACCGCGGCCATGGCTGCGGCGGCCATCTCGCTCGTCAGCGAGGACGCCTAGTGCTGCGGGTCTGGGCACCGGTCGGTGTCGGCGAGATCCGTGTGGGTGACGACCTGGTCGACGTACTGCTGACGGCGCTGGACGAGACCGGCCTGCCGCTGCACGACGGCGACATCGTCCTGGTCACCAGCAAGGTCGTGAGCAAGGCGGAGGGCCGCAGCCGGGAGTCGACCCGGGACGAGGCACTGCCCGGCGAGACCGCTCGTGTCGTCGCGACCCGCGGCGCGACGCGGATCGTGCGCAACAGGCTCGGCCTGACCATGGCCGCAGCCGGCATCGACGCCTCCAACGTGGAGGCGGGCCGGATCCTGCTCCTGCCCGTGGACCCGGACGCCTCCGCCGCCCGCCTCCGTGCAGGCGTCCTCGAGCGCACGGGCACCAACGTCGGCGTGATCGTCACCGACACCGCGGGCCGTGCGTGGCGCGAGGGCCAGACCGACATCGCGATCGGTGCCGCCGGGCTCACTGTCCTCGAGAGCTTCGCGGGGCAGGTCGACGGCTACGGCAACCCGCTCGTCGTGACCGTCCCAGCGGTCGCCGACGAGCTGGCCGGTGCCGCCGAACTGGCCCAAGGCAAGCTCCGCGCGCGCCCGTTCGCCGTGGTGAGCGGACGCGAGGACCTCGTTCTGCCCGCGGGCGAGGACGGCCCCGGAGCCACCGCGCTGATCCGCCCCGAGGGCGCCGACCTCTTCGGCTACGGCGCTCGCGAGGCCGTGCTGCAGGCGATCGCCGCCATGTACGACGAGCACTCGGAGGCGAGGGTCGTCTTCGGCGCACCGGCCTCGATCGAGGAGCTCCTCGCCGCGCTGGCCGAGGTCGGCTACGAGGCCCAAGCCGTCGGGGAGGACGTCGTCGTGCGCCCGGAGACGGACGTCGCCAGGCTCCTCATCCTTGCGGTCGCCTTCGGATGGCACCTGACGCGCTCGGACGACGCGGGTGCGAGGCTCTCGCCGCGGACTCCGTAGACTCACCGGCGACCTGCTCACCGCGCCAGACCGCACGACCACATCGAGGACACCCGTGGCCAAGAAGACCGCCGCCCAGAACTCCCGTCGGGCGGTCATCGACGACATCCGCAAGAAGCAGTCGAGTGCCGATCGGCGTCGCGGCCTCTCGATCATCGTGCCGCTGGTCCTCGTCGCGGTGCTCATCGTCGTCGCGGCGGCGTACCAGCCGGTGAAGCAGTGGTGGGACGAGCGCCAGTTCAACAACGTCAGCCTCGCGTCGATCGGCTCGCCGGCCTCCGCGTGCGACCCGATCACGACCAAGGCGGCCGACGGCAACCAGGAGCATGAGCCGACCGGCACGACGGTCACCTACACGACCGCTCCTCCAGCCTTCGGCCCGCACTGGAACGAGTCCGGCGTCGCCCCGGTCGCGATGGAGAAGAAGTTCTACGCGTGGGGTGAGCGCCCGCAGCTCGAGGCGCTCGTGCACAACCTCGAGCACGGGTACACCGAGGTCTGGTACGACGAGACGGTCAACGACAACCCGAAGGAGCTCGCCCAGCTGCGGGCGATCGCGTCGAAGTTCCCGGGCGACACCAATATGCGTTACAAGTTCAAAGTGCTGCCCTGGTACACCGACAAGAGCACGCTCCCCAGCGACATCACGCAGACCGACACCGCGCACACCGGTGGCCAGAAGTTCCCTGCTGGCAAGCACATCGCCATCACGCACTGGTCCGCCGGTGGCGCAGGTCAGACGGACACCACCAAGCAGGTCGGCGTCTTCCAGTACTGCTCGTCGATCTCCGGCGCGGCGCTGAAGAAGTTCATGGAGACGTACCCCTACCTCGACTCCCCCGAGCCCAACGCCATGTGAGCCGAGGGCCTGACCGTCAGGTCAGGTCCTCGACGCCCTCCTTCTGGAGGTTGGCGACCATCTGCTTCACCTGCTGGGCGTGCGCACGCGTGGTGACGAGGACGGCGTCCTCGGTGTCCACGACGACGATGTCCTCGACGCCGACGACGGCGATCGTTCGGCCGCTGTTCGGGACCACCAGGCCGCTGGAGTCGATCGACCGGACGAGTTGGGAGTCACCGAGCACCGTCGGGCCCTCGTTGTCGACGGTCAGGGCGGCGTCGAGCAGGGTCGCGAGCGAGTCGAAGTCACCGACGTCGTCCCAGCCGAACCCGCCGGGCACCATCGCGACGCGGCCGGCGGCCGCCGCCGGCTCGGCCACCGCGGTGTCGAGCGGCACCTTCGGGAGCGTCGGCCAGATCTCCTTGATCAGCTCGGGCTTGGTGGCGATGAGTCGCAGCTTCTCCACGAACTCGGGGTCCTGCTCGGCGAGCAGGTCCAGCAGCACCGTCGGCTTCACGACGAACATGCCGGCGTTCCAGCGATAGCCGCCGTGATCGAGGTAGCCCTGCGCCACCTTCTCCGACGGCTTCTCCACGAAGCTGTCGACGAGCATCGCCCCAGGCTGCCCCTCGAGGGCTCCGATGCCGTGCACGTAGCCGTAGGCCGAGGATGGGAAGGTCGGCTGGATACCGATCGTGACGAGCCAGCCCTCGCGGGCGACCTCGACGGCGGTGCGGACGGCCTGGGTGAAGAGCTTCGCCTTGGTGATGACGTGGTCGGCGGCGAAGGAGCCCATCACCGCGTCCGGGTCACGGAGCTCGAGGACGGCGGCCGCCCAGCCGATGGCGGCCATGGAGTCACGCGCGCTGGGCTCGGCGAGTATCCGACCGGCGAGGTCGGGGATCTGCGCGACCACGGCCTGCTCGTGCAGGTGGCCGGTCACGACCAGGACCCGGTCATCGACGAGTGGGCAGAGCCGGTCCCACGTCTCCTGTAGGAGGGACTTTCCGTGGCCGGTGAGGTCACGCAGGAACTTGGGCTCGGCCTGACGGGAGAGCGGCCACAGCCGGGTCCCGGCACCGCCCGCAGGGATCACCGCGTAGAAGTTCTCGATGTTGAGCTTGCCGATTGCCATGCCCCAGAGGGTAGGCCATCGAGCTCCTCCTCGGACCCGGCACGATGGACCTGTGACCACCCTCTCCTCGCTCCTGAGCGACCGCCTCCGCACCGATCCCGGGCAGCCGCTCGTGACGTTCTATGACGAGGCGACCGGCGAGCGGGTCGAGCTCTCCGTCACCACGTGGTCCAACTGGGTGGCGAAGTCCAGCTCGCTGCTCGTCGATGCCCTCGGCCTCGAGCGCGGCCAGTCGCTGCGGATCGACCTGCCGCCGCACTGGCTGGGGACGGTCTTCCTCGGCGCGGCATGGAACGCCGGTCTCGTCCTCACCGATGCCAGCACCGACGGCGGACGGCCCGACGCGGTCGTCACCGGCCCCGACGGGGTGGAGTCGTGGTCGACGTACGGCGGCCAGGTTCTCGCCTGCGCCCTGAAGCCGCTCGGCGTGCGGTTCAGCGATCCGCTGCCGCGCGGTGTGCACGACGTCGGCGTCGAGATCTGGGGCCAGCCGGACGCGTTCCTCCCGTGGGACCCGCCGACCCAGGAGGATCTCGCCGTCGATCTCGAGGGACTGCGGCTCACCCAGGGACAGATGTGGGAGGCGGCCGCGGCTTCCCCGGCACGCGGCCGCCTCCTCTCGGAGGTGAACCCGGCTTCCCCACCGGGGCTCACCTCCCTGACCGGGCCGCTCGTTCACGGCGGCTCGGTGGTCCTGGTCGTCAACGCCGGCCCGGAACGCCTCACGGCGATCGCGGCGACGGAGCGCGCTCAGCCGGCCAGGTCGTACCCCTTGAACCCGTAGCCGAGCACCCGCGGCGTCTTGAGCTGGCCGGCGGCGTCGGCGTACAGCGCCCAGAGCGTGCCGTTGCCGTCGCGGGCGACGAGGTCCGAGTGCCCGGTGACGTCCAGGGCTCCGACGCCGATCACCCAGTCGTAGCCGGCGACGCTGCGCTTGAGCGCCGTCGGCGACGAGAGTCCGCCGGGGCCGTTGCCCTTGTAGAGCACGAGGCTGTTGCCCTTACGGATCAGCACGTCGGGTGCCCTGTCGGCATCCCAGGTACCTGCCGGGATCTGCGCCGCACCCGCGACGCGGGCGTACATCGGGTAGGCCGCGGTGATGCCGGTCGCACCGTTGCCCGGATAGACCATCATCCCGCTGGACGTCTGGGCCATCAGGTCCGGCAGGCCGTCGCCGGTCATGTCGCCGACCGCCGAGATCAGCGTGGCTGAGCCGAAGTTGCCCAGCCTGTAGGCGCCGGTGAACGTGCCGGCGCCGTTGCCGAGCGTGAGGTAGAGCACCCCGGTGGTGGCCCGATAGAGGACGTCGCCCCGGCCGTCGCCGTTCCAGTCGCCGGCATTGAGGACCAGGTTGGCCCCGGAGAGGTCGAGGTTGGTGACGACGGGCAGGCCGAGGTCGGTGCCGTCGTTCTTCCGCAGCAGATGCAGGCGGGCACCGGTGACGGTGAGCACCTCCGGGCTCGCGCCGCCGAGCATCTGGACCGCCCCGCTGATCGGCCCCTCCTTCTTGAAGCCCGCGTACGGGCCGAGGTTCCCGGAGAAGCCGGTGCCACCGTTGCCGAGTCGGACGTAGCCCTTCTTGTTCGCGTTGCGGTAGATGATGTCCGCGCGCCGGTCGCCGTTGAAGTCAGCGACCGCCAGCGAGGACGCACTCTGCCAGCCACTCCCGAGGCTGCGTCGCGCGGCGAACGCGGCGCGCCCGTTTCCGGCCATCCACCACAGGCCGCCATGGGTGTCGCGGGCGACGAGGTCGGCGCGGCCGTCGCCGTTGATGTCAGCGGCGCTGATCCAGTTGTAGGCCGCATAACTGGCACTGCCGAGGTTCCGGGCGCGGCTGAAGGTGCCGTTGCCCCGGCCGAGGAGGAGCCTGAGGCGACCGCCCTTGGTGATCCGCGAGGCCACGTCGTTGAGGTGATCGCCGTTGACGTCACCGAGCGGGATGATGAGGTTCCGACCCCGCGCCTTCCTGGTCTTGTGGGTCGCCCTGCCGAACGTGCCCGCGGCGGTGCCGGGACGGATCGCCAAGTCACCCTTCGCGTTCCATGCCACGACGTCCGCGCGGCCGTCGCCGGTGAGGTCGGGCGAGAGCACGAAGCGGCTACCAGAAGCGCCCTTGGAGGCGATCACGCCGTTGAACCCGGACTGGCCGGTCGTCGGGATGATCACCGCACGCTTGTCGGACGTACGCCGCGCGATGATGTCGGGTTGCGCGGTCCCGACCAGGTTGGAGTTCTTGCGGGCGAAGGCCCAGCCCTTCTGGAGCGCCGTCGCTGCGCGACGGATGTCGGCCATGCGTGCATAGAGGTACTTGCCCGGGCAGGCGGTCGCCTTGGTGTCACGGTGGGCCATGATCGAACTGGAGAAGGTACGGCCCTCGATCTTCACGTTCGTCGCGGCTGCGGAGACCCCGTGGAGGGAGAGCTTCCACGCGAAGAGGGCCGCGTAGGCACCGATGATCTCCTGGCTCGGCGTGGCGATGTCGTAGTTGCCGATCGCGCTCATGGCGAAGGAGTCGTTGTTGTAGTTCTCGGTGTGGGCACCGACGACGGGGCGGTCGACGCCGCCGTACCTGCCCTCCCAGATCCGGCCGAAGCGGTCGACGAGGAAGTTGTAGCCGATGTCGCGCCAGCCCTTGGACTTCACGTGGTAGGCGTAGATGCTGCGGATGATGCCGGGGACCTCGGCGGCGGTGTAGTCGTTGGCGTTCACGGTGTGGTGGACGAAGGCACCGTGGATGGTGCCGTACGACGGCGCCGTCTGCTCACGCAGCTTCTCGTTCGCTCCCCACTGGGCGCGGCTGTAGATGTAGGGCTTGGCCACCTTGCTGGCCGCCAGCGTGATCGCGTCCTCCGTGACCGGCGTCTCGTCCGCGGCAAGTGTGATCGCACCGGCTGAGGGCGCGGCGGAAGTCACGTCACGTGACGGGACCATCTCGCCGCTGGCGTCGGGAGCGGCATCGGGAATGGTCGGGAGGGTGTTGGTGTCGATGTCGGGCGTCTCCGCCTTGGTCGAGCTCGGCGTGCCGGGGTCGATGACCGCCAGCGTCATGTCCTGGGGCAGCTCCGAGCTCTTGACCTGGGCCTTCACCTGGACCTGGTCGACGTGACCGACCAGGGCCTCGTCGGTGCCGGGACGGGCCTGGGCCGCCTCCGCCGTGCCGGGGTCCGGCGCGTGCTCGTCGTGGTAATCGAGGTCCGCCCAGTCGGTCCACTCGCCGTCGGTCTGGGTGCGCACCTGGACGTTGATGTCGCCCTCGGCGATGTCCTGGCCGTGCTCCCACGTCACGCCGACCGTGCCGAAGCCATCGACGTCCTGCGGGTCGCTGACGATCGTGGTCGTGCCGGTCTTGACGTCGGCAACCGTCGAGGCCGCCAGGCCGCCGCTGCCCTTGACGTACACCGCGCTGCGCGCCGCGCCACCGGTGGTGGCCAGCGCCGGCTTCATGCCCGGCGCCGGCGCCGTGAGGGCCACCTCGCGCACGTCAGGGTCGACGGGCGCCGTGGGCACCTCGGCCGGCTGGTCGGCGATCGACTCATAGGCGGCGAGCGCCGTCGCGACGTCACTGTCCTCGGTCGAGACACCGCGAGTTGGGTGCTCGCGCACGACGTCGAGGGAGACGACGTTGGCCGCCGGCACGAGGGCGGCGAAGACGGCACCGAGAACCAGCAACTGCTGGCAACCGGCGATGAATCGGGACTTCTGGGCATGCATAGGAACGCTCCGGGTGTGCGGGGAAGAGTCACACGAGACAACAACTGTCACACCAGTAACGGAGGTTGTGAAGCATTCCTGAGTAACTACAAACGTGTAATTTCCAGCCCTGCGCAGGCGTGTCGCGAGATTAAAGTAAAATTACATGGATGTAGTTCGCGCCGAAATGTCGAAGGACCGCCCCGTAGGGCGGTCCTTCAGCGT
Source organism: Nocardioides sp. Kera G14 (assembly GCF_020715565.1). Lineage (NCBI taxonomy): Bacteria > Bacillati > Actinomycetota > Actinomycetes > Propionibacteriales > Nocardioidaceae > Nocardioides > Nocardioides sp. Kera G14. The sequence goes on from NZ_CP085839.1 coordinate 2,418,110, forward strand.
GGCGCGCCAGCGCGGGCGGGAGCTCAGACGTCGGCGCCGAGCTCGTTGTCGGAGATCTGGTCGGCACCCTCGAGACCGAGGTCCTCCTCGTAGCCGACGTACCGGATGCCGTCGACCGCTGGGCCGTCGAAGCCCATCTTCCCCTTCTCGAGGACGATGACGCGGTCACACATGCGCGCGACGGAAGCCGCAGCGTGGCTGACATAGACGAGGGTGACACCGCTGTTGCGGACCTCCTCCATCTTGGCCAAGCACTTCTTCTTGAACGGCTTATCGCCGACGGCCAGAACCTCGTCGGCGAGGAAGATGTCGCCGTCGACGTGGATGGCCACCGAGAAGCCGAGACGGGAGTTCATACCGCTGGAGTAGGTGCCCACCGGGGCGTCGATGAAGCGGCCGATGTCGGCGAACTCGACGATCTCCTCGAGTTTGCGCTCGGTCTCCTTCTGGCTCATGCCCATGATCGCGGCGTTGAGGAAGATGTTCTCCCGACCCGAGAGCTGCGGGTGGAAACCAGCACCGGTCGCGATCAGGCCGGCGATGCGGCCGCGGGTCAGGACCTGTCCGGAGTCCGGCCGCATCGTGCCGTTGATCAGCTTGAGGAGCGTGGACTTGCCGGAGCCGTTGAGCCCCATCAGGCCCACCGACTCACCCTGCTCGATCTCGAAGGAGACGTCGTCGACGGCCGTGAAGGTGTCGCTGATCTCCTGGCCCCGCAGCATCGCGACCGTCATCTGCTTGAAGGTCTTGTGGTAGCGAAGGGTGAAGTTCTTGGTCGCGTGGTCGACCTTGATCGCAGTCGCCATCAGAGTCGCTCCGGGATCCGCTTCTCGAACCTGCTGAACACAAGTTGTCCGATCACCAGGACGATGAGACTCAGCGCAAGCGTGAGAGACCCGCGGAGCACCATGTGGTCGGGCATCACGGCGATGGCGGTGGTGCCGTCATCGCCCGTCGTGACCCAGAAGGCGCGCTGCATGAAGAGCACCGCCATTGCGATCGGATCGGCGAGGTACACGTTCTCCAGCCAGGTCGGGAGCGCCTTGTGGACCATCTCGTAGGAGTACACCATCGGCACCCCCCAGCGGACGTAGTTGGTCACGATGCCGACGAAGCTGCCGAAGTCACGGAAGAACACGTTGGCGACGCTGAAGAGCAGCGCGAGAGCTGTGCCGAGCGCCATGGCCAACGCGACGGCGAAGCCGAGGCCGACGGCCGTCATGGCGTCCGGGTGCCAGCCGGTGAAGAGGCAGACGATCACCATGATGACCAGCTGCGGGCCGACGTGGACCAGCGAGACCAGCATCGCCGACACGGGAAACATCTCGCGGGGCAGCGCCATCTTCGTCATCAGCGCCTTGTTGCGCACGATGGAGCGAGTTCCGGCGCCAAAGGTCTCGGTGAAGAAGTGGGTGACGATCAGGCCGGCGAAGACGTGGATCGGGTAGTTCGGGATGTTCCCGTGCGCCCCCATGATCTTGCCCATGATGAACCAGTAGATGAAGAACTGGCTCAACGGATTGAGATAGGACCAGATGAAGCCGAGCGCCGAGCCCTCGTAGCGCGAAGCGAGCTCGCGCTCGACGAGCAGCTTCAGCAGGTAGCGCCGCCGGAAGACCTCCAGCAGTCCTTGGCTGGCCGACGGGGCGACGAGCTCGCCCTCGACCACCCGAACCTGGCGCGCTGGCGCCTCGGTCGTCGTCCCCTCGGTCATGAGTCGCTCCGTGAGGAAACGAGCGCCAGCGAGGCCCGGAGCGGGGCGGCGAATGGCCGCAACGAATCTGTCATGCCTCGTCCTTCGTGTCCGTCCAGGGCTTGAAGGTCTCTGCCCACGTCTCGGGTGAGGTGATGTCCTTCAAGGCGGCACGGTACTGCTCAGCCAGAGCGGGCCACTCACGACGGTACCGCTCGTGGATCGCGAGGGTCCGCTTGAGCAGCTCGCGGTAACGCTCGGGGTCGCGTTGGTAGAGCGCGGCCGACGTGCCGTCGTTCATGGAGACGATCGCCGAATCGAAGCTGGAGAGCTTGTACCACTTGGCGTCCGCGGCCGGGACCTCCGCCTCGGGGTACGCCTCGGCCAGCGGCCGGGTCGGCTTGAACTGCCGGATCGGCGCCAGCGCGGCGCTGATCAACTGGGACCGACGACTCGGCACCTGCGAGATCGAGCGGCCCTTCTTCGGGGGCTTCGTCCGTCGCACCGGCGGCAGGTCGTCGCGGTCCGCGATGAGCCGGGCGTCGCTGAACTCCTTGCGGAACGCGTTGACCTCCGCCAACCGGGTCGGCAGCATCTCGTGGAGGTGCTGCGGGCCCTTGAGCACGTCCTCCATGGCCTGCAGCCGGAGCTCCGCCGTGGAGTACTGCATGGAGACCAGGTGGGCGATCTGGTTGTTGCGGCTCTCGCGCAGCAGCCGGCCGCCCTTGGGGTAGATCGAGTGCAGCAGCGCCGCCACGATGCGGTTGCGGTGGTGGAAGTAGGCCTGCCAGTCGAGCGCGTCGTTCTTGTCGCTCCACGGGACGTGCCAGACGGCCGCGCCCGGCAGGGTGACGGTCGGGAAGCCGTGCTGCTGGGCACGGAGGCCGTACTCCGAGTCGTCCCACTTGATGAAGAGCGGCAGGGACAGCCCGATCTCGCGCATGACCGCGAGCGGGATCAGGCAGGAGTACCACCCGTTGAAGTCCACGTCCCAGCGCTTGTGCAGCCACCGGGCGGAGCGGATGTTGCGCGTGGAGAAGTCCCAGGCGACGTACGCATCCTCGGGCGTGAGCCACCAGAAGCGCCACGGCTGGATGATCTCGCCGAAGCTGTGCAGCCGGGACCGGCTGTACAGGTTGAACATCATGCCGCCGACGATCGTGGGGCGACGTGACAGGTCGCCGAACACGACCTGTCGGATGACCGACTCCGGCTCGCAGACGACGTCGTCGTCCATCATGAGGGCGTACGTCGCCGTGCCCTTGGTGAGCGACTCGAGCTGCCCACGGGCGTAGCCACCGGAGCCGCCGAGGTTGCCCTGCTCGATGATGCGGAGCTTCTCCCCCAGCACCGCCTGGGCGGCCGGGAACTCGTCGGAGTCCTTGACCAGCTTGGAGCCCTGCTCCATCACGAAGACGGTGTCGAGGTACGGCGCCAGGTCGGCGTCACCGAGCTGCTGGAGGAGCTTGGCGCAGAACTCGGGGCGGTTCATCGTCGTGATGGCCATGTCGACCGTGCCGTGCTGGCCGCGCTCTGCGGGGACCTCCGCGGTCCACTCGGCGGAGACCACGGCTGGGCTCAAGCCCCCGACGACGTCGTACCAGTACCAGCCGCCGTCGACGAACGGGCCGAGCGAGAGCTCGAAGGTGAAGGTCGTCGCCTCCTGGCTCTCGGTGAAGGCGGCATCGACGCGCTGGCTGTTGCCGTTGGCGAGCGACTTGTAGACGATGACGTGCGCGTCGGCGCCCTCGACCGTCACGTTGAGCGTGACGGACTCGACGACGGTCCAGCGTCGCCAGTACGACGCCGCGAACCCGTTGAAGAAGGTGCCGAAGGAGACGCTCTGGCCCGGCAGGACCTTGAAGCGGGTGCGGTCGATCAGCTGCTCGGGCTGCACGCGGCGGCCCGACGAGGTCGCCTGGCGGATCTGGGTGTTGTTGATGTCCTTGGCGGCCTGGGTCCCGCCGACGACGTACTTGTCCTCATCGAGACGGGCGTCCTCGAGGTCGACGTACAGCGCCATCACCTCGATGTCGCGGTCCAGCGGCATGATCTGGCGCTGGAGCAGGCGGGTCACCGTCTGCTTCTCGGTCCGGGTCTCGGTCATGGTGCTCATTCGGCGATCCCTCCGGACGCGAAGGCTGCGCCGTCAGTGAAGTGGGGCTTGATCTTGTTGTCGTACATCGAGAGCGCGGCACCGATGGCCATGTGCATGTCGAGGTACTGGTAGGTGCCGAGGCGGCCGCCGAAGAGGACCATCGGCTCGGCCTTGGCCAGGTCGCGGTACTTGAGCAGCATGGCGCGGTTCTCGGCCGTGTTGATCGGGTAGTAGGGCTCGTCACCCTCCTCCGCGAAGCGGCTGTACTCGCGCACCACGATGGTCTTGCCCTTCGTGTAGCGGTCGGCACGCTCGGGGTGGAGGTGCTTGAACTCCAGCTCACGGGTGAAGGGGACCTCCGGGTCGTTGGCGTTGACCACGCCGGTGCCCTGGTAGTCGTCGACGTCGAGCGTCTCCTGCTTCAGGTCGACCGTACGCCACGAGAGCCGGCCCTCGGCGTAGCCGAAGTACTCGTCGACCGGGCCGGTGTAGACGATCGGGACCGTGCCCTTGAACTCGTCGATGACGTCGAAGAAGTCCGTCTCCAGGCGGAGTTCGATGTTGGGGTGGTCCGCCATCCGCTCGAGCCACGCGGTGTAGCCGTCGACCGGCAGGCCCTCGTACTTGTCGTTGAAGTAACGGTTGTCGAACGTGTAGCGAACCGGGAGGCGCGTGATGATGTCGGGCGAGAGGTCCCTCGGGTCCTTCTCCCACTGCTTCGCGGTGTAGCCCTTGATGAAGGCCTCGTAGAGCGGGCGCCCGATCAGGGAGATCGCCTTCTCCTCGAGGTTGGTCGCCTCGTCGGTGTTGAACTCGGAGGCCTGCTCGGCGATCAGCGCGCGTGCCTCGTCGGGCGTGTGGCTGGATCCGAAGAACTGGTTGATCAGCGCGAGGTTCATCGGCAGCGGGTAGACCTGCCCCTGGAACTTGCCGTAGACGCGGTGGCGATAGTCGGTGAAGGCCGTGAACCGGTTGACGTACTCCCACACCCGCTCGTTGGAGGTGTGGAAGAGGTGGGTTCCGTACTTGTGCACCTCGATCCCCGTCTCCGGGTCGATCTCGCTGTAGGCGTTGCCGCCGACGTGCGGGCGGCGCTCGATGATGAGCACACGCCTGCCGAGGTCGGCGGCGACGCGCTCGGCGATGGTGAGGCCGAAGAGGCCCGAGCCGACGACGACGAGGTCAGGAAGATCGGTTGGCACGATCGGTCAGTCTACGAAAGGCCGGACCAGGGTCCGCATTGCCGCGCGGTGCACGATTAGTCTGTCCGGGATGAACATCACACGGGTGCTGCCCCAGACGGCCAGGCAATGGGGGCTGGCCTGGGCGTGCAGCCTCATCCTGGTCGTGGTCATGCTCGTCATGTCGGCCACCACGAACGTGCCGCTGCGCGACCCCGACAACGTGCTGCCGGGTTACATCCGCTTCCCGCTGATCGTCGTGGGCGTGCTGGCGGTCGACGTGCTGCCGCGGTGGATCCTGCGGATGAGCCGCGACCGGGTCGGTCCGGTGGACTCCTTCAAGGGCGTGATGCGCGACCGCTGGCCCGCCTCGCACTGGTGGTTCGCCGCGAACGGTGTCGTCTCCTGGTACGTCTGCTACGCCGCCTTCCGCAATGTGAAGTCGATGGCACCGATCGCCAACCCCGGGCTGTGGGACGACCGCCTGGCGCATCTCGACCGCTTCTTCCTCGGCGGCCACGACCCGGCCGACGTGCTGCACTCGATGCTCGGCCAGGGCTGGGCCGCCCACCTGCTGTCGGACGTCTACTTCCTCTGGATCGCGATGGTGCCGGTGTCGATCGCGGTCGCGCTGGTGTGGACGCGGTTCACGAGCGCGGGCGCCTGGTTCGTCACCGCCGTCAGCGTCGACTGGCTGCTCGGTGCGCTCCTCTACTACGTCATCCCGACTGTCGGCCCGATCTACTCCGACCCGAAGACCTTCGCGCACCTGCCGCACACCTACGTGACCGAGCTCGCGAGCTCGATGTGGGATGACCGGGTCAAGGTCTTGGCCGACCCGACGACGTACGACGGGCTGCAGACGATCGCGGCCTTCCCCTCGCTCCACGTCGGGATCATGGTGACGATCACCCTGACCGTCGTGCTGATCCGGGTGCCCCGGATCGTGCGGATCGCGGCCTACGTGATGCTCGTCCTGACGATCCTCGCGACCGTCTACCTCGGCTGGCACTTCGGCGCCGACGTCATCGGCGGGGCCCTCCTCGGTGCCTTCGCCGTCTGGGCCGCGGCCATGGCGACCGGCAACCACGAGGGCTGGCGCCCGGCGCTCAGGCCGCAGGAGGCCCAGGAGCTGGACGAGCTCGCATCGAGCGCGCTGACCACACGGCCCTGAGGACGTTGCGGGCCTCGCCTCGTCGTCCGCGCACGATGCTGAGCAGCGCGACGGCGAGGGCGATGAACCACGGCTTGAGCCGGACCGCGGCGTTGGCGCCATAGCGGAAGTGCACCGCGAAGAGGTTGCGGTACATGTAGAAGCCCTTCCAGCCGGCGAGGTCATGCTGCTGGCTGAAGTCGATCTGGCGGATGAGGCGCGCGTCGCGGATCCCCCAGATGGTCCGACCGGTCGCTCGCGCGCGCAGGGCGTAGTCGACGTCGTCGTAGAAGATGAAGAAGCTGTCGTCCGGGAGGCCGATCTCCTCCACGACCGAGCGCCGGATCATGAAGCCCTCGAAGGCGACGTTCTCCAGCTTCACGCGCTCCGGCATGTCAGCGCGGGTGCCGTACGTCGACACGACACTCGCCGTCTTCGGCTTGATGTGCAGCGGGTTGGTGAGGTCGAACCGCAGGGCGGCGTACTCCGCCAGGTCGCCCTTGGTGCCCTCGCGCACGGCCATCAGGCAGTCCTCGTCGTGGGCCAGGAGGACGGTGAGGCAGTCGGGCGAGGGGATGACGTCGTCGTCCATCAGCCAGATCCGGTCGAACCCCTGGTGGTAGGCGGCCTCGACGCCCTTGCGGAAGCCGCCTGCGCCCCCGAGGTTGTCGGGGCTGGTGATGACCTGGAGTCCGGCCAGCGTGCTCGCGCCGAGCACCTCCGCGGTGCGGTCGCTGCTCGCGTTGTCGACCACGATCACGGCCTCCGCCGGTGTCTCGAGTCGCGCGAGCCCGAGCAGCATCTGCTCGAGCAGGTCGGCACGGTTGTACGTGACGACGACGATCGCAACCGTCTCGCTCATCGCAGGAACCTCTCGTGTCCCGTGAAGTCGCCGCGCAGAGCCGCCCACCATCCCTTGATGCTCAGTGCGATGCGAGCTGGCTGGCGGCGGGTGAACGTGTAGAACCACAGCGTCTTGGTGACGAAGGCGAGCGCGTGCGGCCAGCCCTTGTAAGTACGCAGGTTGAGCAGGTTGTTGCGCGCCATGCAGTAGTGCTTGAGGTCGCTCGGGCTGTGATTGTAGGTCGTGCGGCCGAACATCATCGGCGTGCCCAGCTCACCGACGCTCGGGTGGAGGAACCGCGCGCCCGTAACGGTCGCGATGCGGGCACCCGCCGCCTCGGCACGCAGGCGGTACTCGTGGTCGTCGCCCCAGATGAAGAACTCCGCGCGCGGCACGCCGATCCGTTCCACGAGCTCGCGGGTGACGAGCACGCCGTTGAACGGGATGACGATGTCCTTGAGGATCCCGCCGGTCGCGGCCTGCTCGACGCTCGCCACGTCGTGCGCGACCTTCGTGCCACCCGGCAGTCGGATCGGGAAGACCAGCCGCCCCGGGTCGGCCTCGTCCACGACGATCGGGCCCCAGAAGTCGAGGCCCTCCGCCGTCAGCAGGGTCGCCAGGCATCCGTCAGCAGGTACGCCGTCATCGTCCATCAGCCACACCAGGTCGGCGCGGCGCTCCACGGCCCACGACAGTCCGGTGGCGAAGCCACCGGCCCCGCCCGTGTTCGTGGCCAGCGTCCGACCGAGCACCTCGGCCTTCTCGCCCACGAGCCTGTCGCCCGCATCGAGGCCCACGAGCCACTCCCCCGTGCCGTCCGTCGACGCGTTGTCGACCACGAGGATCTCGTCGAGCTCCGCCGTCCGCTCGAGCACTTCCACCAGCCGCTGGACCAGGGCGAGGCGGTTGTAGGTGACGACGACAGCGATGATCCGGCGGCCCTCAGTCACGGCCGCAACCCTAGCCGGGGCCCGCCGAGTCCGGGGTTTCTGCCATCGATTACGACGGCCGGTTTCGGTCCCGCACGTCGCTGCGCCAGCTGTCGGGGACTACGCCAAAGGGACCACCCAAAGGGACCACCCAAAGGGTCCAGTCAAAGGGACCACCGGCTGGCGGCGCCGGCGGTCAGAACCCAACTACACCTACCGACGCCTCCCCAACGGTCAGGTGCCTTCACGCGCAAGACGTAGGCCAGCCGGAGGTCAGCAGGAGGCGGCGAGGTCGTCCGACTGGTTCGCGGCGTAGCCGGTCTTGAGGGAGCCGATCGAGCCACCGGTGATGACCGGGTCGGAGGAGCTCTCGGTGTCCGTCGCGGTGGTGGTCGACGTACTGCCGGCGGGCTTGGCGACCTTCTTCGTCGCCTTCTTGCCGTCGATCGCGGCGGCGATCATCCGGCGGATCTTCGCCTCGTTGGGCTTCGAGGTGATGATGGCCGGCGGGACGAGGGAGACGGTGGCGATCTTCTGCTTCTTGGCCTTGAGGGCGAGCGACACGAAGTTGCCGACCTCGCTCGACGGGATCGACGTCGACACCATCGAGGACGACGCATCGGCGATCTTGGAGAAGTGTGTCAGCACCGTCTGCGGCGACAGCTGCGAGAGCATCGCGCCCATCACGCACTTCTGCCGGGCCATGCGGGAGTAGTCGTCGGAGGTGGCGCGTGAGCGCGAGTACCAGAGCACCTGCTCGCCCGACAGCTTGCGCGTGCCGGCCTTGATCCAGCCGGTGATCTCGCCGGTCTTGCCGATCGGGACGTCCTGGCGGACGTTGATGGTCACGCCACCGACGGCGTCGACGAGCTCGTGGAAGCCGTGCATGTTGACCATCGCCCAATAGTTGATGTCCAGGCCGGTGATGCCCTCGACGCCCTCGATGGTCGCCTCGACGCCGGGCTTCTTGTAGCCCTTGAAGAGCGCGGTGTGGTCCATCGCCCAGGTGGACAGGCCGTTGAGGTACTTGCCGTTGCCGCCCCAGCCGTCGGGGAACTGCTCGGCCATGACCGAGCCCGGCTTGAACTTGAAGTTGCTCATGTTGCGCGGCAGGCCGACGAGCACGGTCTTGCCGGTCTCGGCGTCGATGCTCGCGATCGTCATCGAGTCGGGGCGCAGGCCGGTGCGGCCGGCACCCTCGTCGCCGCCGAGGAGCAGGATGTTGAAGCGCCCGTCGTGCGCGCCGGTCACCTTGGTGCCGGAGAACATCGAGACCATCAGGCCGCGCTGGACGCCCACCATGTGTGAGCCGAAGAACAGGGGTACGGCGACCAGCAGTGCCAGGCCGACGTTGATGCCGAGCACCATCCGTCGATGGGGAAGCAGCAGCGCCAGGCCCTCGGCGCGTGGCTGCCCGATCCGCCAGGCGTCGAGGAAGAGCCAGGCCCAGGCGAGTGCCAGCGCGATCAGCCCGAAGCGCATGATCGCCAGGACGTCGGGCGAGCTGGCCACCCAGAAGGCGTAGGAGTGGTCGATCGCCGCAAGCAGGACCGAGCCGAGGACGAGCGCGAGCAGACCGATCCAGACGCGGAGGGCGATCCGACCGACACGGCGGTTGCCCGCAAGCAGTTGGGCCGAGCCCGGCACGACGAGTGTCATCACCAGCAGGGCGACGGCACGGCGGAAGCGGACGCGGGCAGCGCGCTCTGCCGCCGTGGCTCGACCCCCAGACATGGAAGAAGTATCACCAGTCACAGGCGTCACAGCGGTGACGCCACGCCGGGCTCTGTCTCGCCCGCTCGGCTCAGGCGTGGCACGGTACGGTCAAGCGCGTGAGTGACGAGCAGGATCCGGAGTTCGGCTGGCTGTACGGCGCCAAGGGAAAGCCTGAGCAGCCGCCCGCCGGCGCGGCGCCCGACGCCACCCGGGCGATGCCGATCCAGTCGCGGCCGAAGCCGTCGTCGGACGAGGTCCGGTCGGCGTACCGACCGAAGCAGGCGGCGTCCACCCCCGGCGGCGGCACGCCCACCCCTCCCCCGCCGAGTACGCCGACGTCACGCGGCACCGAGTACGGCGGCTCCCGTGGCCCGCGCCTCCGCCGGCCCAGTTTCAAGAGCGTCCGGCGGGTCATCGCGCTCCTCCTGGTCGTCTGGATCGGCTCCCTCGTGTGGGTCGGCCTCGCCGACGCCAAGGCGCTGCACCGCGTCGCCTACGAGCCGACCGGAACGCGCCCCGCGGACCAGCCGGGAAAGACCTACCTCGTGGTCGGTTCGGACTCGCGTCGCGGACTCACGAAGGCCCAGCAGCGTCGCCTCAAGGCGGGGCCCGACATCGGGCAGCGCACTGACACGATCAAGCTGCTCCACACCGGCAGCGGGCCGACCGTGATGCTCACGATCCCGCGAGACTCCTATGTCCCGATCCCCGGCCATGGCTCGGCGAAGATCAACGCCGCGTTCTCGATCGGCGGCCCGAAGCTGCTGGTGAAGACAATCGAGGCCGACACGGGCCTGCGGATCGACGGCTACTTCGAGATCGGCATGGGTGGTCTGATCAACCTCGTCAACTCCGTCGGCGGCATCACCATCTGCCCGACGACGGACATGGACGACCCGCTCGCGCGGCTCGACATCAAGAAGGGCTGCCAGCACGTGGGTGGTTTCAAGGCCCTCGGCTACTCCCGCTCGCGCCATGCGCAGAAGCTCGGTGACCTCGGCCGGGGCCAGGCCCAGTCGGAGGTCATCGGCCAGATCGGCTCCAAGCTGGCCAGCCCCAGCCGCCTGCTCAACCCGTTCGCGCTCGCCAAGCTCAAGCCGGGCATCCGGGGCATCACGGTGGGCAAGGGCATGAGCAACCTCGAGATCGCCAAGTTCGGATGGGCCTTCAAGTCGGTGTCGTCGGGCAAGGCGCTGCAGTGCGGCATCCCCATTTCCGACATGTACATCCACTGGGACAAGGCCCGGGCGCTCAAGCTGCTGGGCTACCTCAAGACCGACCAGACTGACCAGATTCCCGCCAATCTCTGCACACCTTCTGGCCTGCCCAAGTCGGTCACGGGCTGACCCACGCCGGGGTCGGGCATGATGCTGACATGACCTGGGAGACCCTGACCCTCGACGTCGACGCAGACGGCGTGGCCCTGCTGACCCTCAACCGGCCGGAGGCGCTCAACGCCTTCAACATCCAGATGTCTTTCGACCTCCTGGACTTCTGGACCAAGCGTGCAACCGAGGACGACATCCGCGCCGTCGTCGTCACCGGTGCGGGGCGCGGCTTCTGCGCCGGCATGGACCTGACCCGGGAGGGCAACGTCTTCGGGCTCGACGAGTCGGTCTCCGATGTCACGCCCGAGGCACTCGCCGCGCATCTCGACGAGGAGCCCTACGACACCGGGGTCCGCGACGTCGGCGGCAAGATCTCCATGGCCGTCCACGCGCTGCCCAAGCCCGTGATCGCCGCGATCAACGGCCCCGCAGTGGGCATCGGCGCCACGATGACGCTGCCGATGGACCTCCGCCTCGCCTCGACGAACGCCCGGATCGGCTTCGTCTTCGGCCGCCTCGGCATCGTCCCCGAGGCGACGTCGTCGTACTTCCTGCCGCGGATCGTCGGCATCCAGCAGGCGTTGGAGTGGGTCTACTCCGCCGACATCTTCACCGCTGAGCAGGCCCTGGCCGGCCGCCTGATCCGCTCGGTGCATGACCCCGAGGAGCTCGTCCCGACGGCACTCGAGCTCGCCCGCTCCTTCGTGGTGGGCCGCTCGGCCGTGGCCATCGGCCTCGCACGGCAGATGCTCTGGCGCAACACGGAGTCACCGCTGCAGGCCCACCTCGCCGACTCGATCGCCATGTGGCACACGAGTGTCGGCGACGGCAAGGACGGCGTCGCGGCGTTCCTCGAGAAGCGCGCGCCGCACTTCACCACGAAGCCGAGCGAGCTGCCGCGGATCTATCCGAGCTGACCGCTCAACCGAGCGTCTCGGCCAGGAACGGCTCCAGCTCGGCCCAGTGCCGCTGCTCGCCGGCCTCGTCATAGCTCGAGGTGTCGGTCATCGAATAGCCGTGCGGCGAACCCGGGTAGATCGCGCTGGTGAAGGTCGCACCCGCCGCCGTGAGGGCCGCGTCGAGCGTGGCTGCGTTCTCCGGCGTCATCGAGCCGTCGTTGTCCGCATGCCCGAAGAGGTACGTCGCCTCGCCGGTGACCACGGTGTGAGGGCTGTCCGGCGCGTCGGTGACGAGTCCACCCCCGTGGAAGCCAGCGACCGCCACGACCACGCCGGGGAACTGGCCTGCCGCGCGGATCGCGAGGCGGGCTCCCATGCAGTAACCGGTCGTGGCGAGGGGCAGTTCGGGGCCGACGTACGACTGGAGGGTGGCGACGTAGGCGACCGTGTCGACGGCGGCCAGGTCGGAGGTGAGCCCGTTGACCCGGTCCATCACGCCGGACGCGAAGAAGGCGGCGCGGCTCTCGGGGTCCATCAGGCTCCCCTTCGGCTCCAGCTCCTCGGCGGTCCCCCAGCGGTAGAACACGTTGGGTGCGAGGACGATGTAGCCCCACGACGCGATCCGGTCGACCATCTCGGCGATTCGCGGGCGAAGTCCGATGGCGTCCATGAAGAAGAGCACGCCGCCCTTGACCTCGACACCCTCCTCCGGACGGGCCAGATAGGCCTCGGCGGTACCGTCAGACGTCTGGATCTCGATCAGCTCAGCCATGTCCTGCACGGTATCGAAAGGTAAAACGATGACGGTCCCCACCCTCACCTTCCACAACGGCGTCGACATCCCGCAGCTCGGCTTCGGGGTCTGGCAGGTCTCCGACGACGAGGCAGAATCCGCCGTGAGCACCGCCTTCGAGGCCGGTTACCGCCACATCGACACGGCGGCGGCGTACGGCAACGAGCAGGGCGTCGGTCGCGCGATCGCCGCGTCCGGCCTCGACCGCGACGAGCTCTTCATCACCACCAAGCTCTGGAACAACGCCCAGGGCTACGACAACGCGCTCAAGGCCTTCGAGGAGAGCCGCGCCCGCCTCGGCCTCGACGTCGTCGACCTCTACCTGATCCACTGGCCCACTCCGGAGCGCGATCTCTATGTCGAGACCTGGAAGGCGTTCGAGAAGCTGTACGCCGACGGGTTGGTCCGTGCGATCGGCGTCTCCAACTTCCTTCCCGAACACCTGGACCGGCTGATCACGGAGGGCACCGAGGTCCCGGTGATCAACCAGGTCGAGCTGCACCCTGGGTTCCGCAACCTCGCCACCGAGCAGGCCGATGCGGCGCACAGGATCCTCACCGAGGCCTGGAGCCCGCTCGGCCAGGGCACACTGCTCGAGGAGCCGACGCTCGTCGAGCTCGCCGAGGCCAAGGGCCGCTCGGTCGCCCAGGTGATCATCCGCTGGCACCTGCAGTCCGGCCGTGTCGTGATCCCGAAGTCGGTCACGCCGAGTCGGATCCGGGAGAACATCGACGTCTTCGACTTCTCCCTGACCGACGAGGAAATGGCGGCGATCGAGGCGTTCAACACCGACACGAAGATCGGCCCCGATCCGGCGGCGTTCAACAACTGAGCCGTCAGCGCCCCCGTGGCACGATGAAGGGGTGAGTGAGACACGGACCTGGCTCGACCCGGCCACCATCGATCGGCTCCTGGACGACAGTCACACCTGGGCCGTGGTCGGCTTGAGCGGCGATCCCTACCGGACCGCGTACTCGATCGCCCAGGAGCTGCAGCAGCACGGCAAGCGGATCATCCCGATCCACCCCGAGGCCGACGAGATCGGCGAGGTGCTGGGCGAGAAGGTCTACCCGACCCTGGCCTCCGCCGCGGCGGAGGTCGGGCAGATCGACGTGGTCGACGTCTTCCGCCGCTCCGAGGCAGCCGGGCAGTTCGCCGACGAGGCCGTCGCCATCGGAGCCGGCGGCGTCTGGTTCCAGATGGGCGTCGTGGATGAGGCGGCCTTCCGGCGCACCAGCGACGCCGGCGTACCGATGGTCATGGACGTCTGCCCCAGCCAGATCTGGTGGCGGCGCGCCCGATCAGCTCAGAGCTGAGCGTTGCGGACGACCTCGCCCTTGGCGTGGGCGGTCGCCTTCAGTGAGGCCTGGAAGTCCAGTACCTTCGCCGTCAGGTCGGAGTCCCCGATCGCCAGCATGCGTACGGCGAGCAGTCCCGCATTGCGCGCGTTGCCGATCGACACAGTGGCCACCGGGACGCCCGCGGGCATCTGCACGATGGAGAGCAGTGAGTCCATCCCGTCGAGGTACGTGAGCGGCACGGGCACGCCGATCACCGGCAGCGGCGTGACGGCGGCCAGCATCCCCGGCAGGTGAGCCGCGCCGCCCGCGCCGGCGATGATCACCGAAAGGCCACGCCCGTGGGCATCCTTCCCCCACGCGATCATCTCCTCGGGCATCCGATGGGCCGAGACGACGTCTGCCTCCCACGGAATGCCGAACTCGGTGAGCGCCGCGGCGGCCGCCTGCATCACCGGCCAGTCGGAGTCGGAGCCCATCACGATCCCCACGCGGGCGCTTCCGTCAGACACGTCACTCACCTTCATTCGCTGTCGTTGCCGAGGTCACCGGCGAACCACGCCGCCGCGTGCCGAGCCCTCTCCAGCACCTCGTCGAGGTCGGAGCCGTAGGCGTTCACGTGCCCGACCTTGCGGCCCGGGCGCAGCTCCTTGCCGTAGAGGTGCACCCGCAGGTGCGGATCCCGGGCCAGGGCGTGCGGGAAGCCGTCGTAGAGACGACCCGCGCCGGACGACGCGGCCGAGCCCAGGATGTTGACCATCACCGTCCACGGCGCACGCGGCGCGGGCGAGCCGAGTGGGAGGTCCATCACCGCGCGCAGATGGTTCTCGAACTGGGAGGTCTCGGCACCGTCCTGGGTCCAGTGGCCGGTGTTGTGCGGCCGCATCGCCAGCTCGTTCACGAGCAGTCGGCCATCGGTGGTCTCGAAGAGCTCGACGGCCAGGATGCCCGTGACACCGAGCTCTCCGGCGATCCTGAGCGCCAGGCTCTGCGCCTCGGCACCCAGGTCGGGTGCGAGGTCGGGTGCCGGGGCGATCACCTCGTGGCAGATCCCGTCGCGCTGCGTGGTCTGCACGATCGGATAGGCCGCCGCCTGACCGGACGGCGAGCGGGCGACGATCGCCGAGAGCTCACGTCGGAAGTCGACGAGCTCCTCCGCCAGCACCTGGACGCCTGCGGCCGCTGCGACCTCGAACGGCTCAGCGGCGTCAGCCTCCGACCGGACGATCCACACTCCCTTGCCGTCGTACCCGCCGCGCGTGGTCTTGAGGACGCACGGGAAGCCGAAGTCGCGGACCTCGGCCACGGTGGTGACGATCGCGTTGCGGGGGCAGGGGGCGCCGAGCTCCGCGAGGCGGGTCCGCATCAGTCCCTTGTCCTGGGCGAAGACGAGTGCCTCCGGCCCCGGGCGTACGGCGACGCCAGCTCCCTCGAGCGCCCGCAGGTGCTCCATGGGGACATGCTCGTGGTCGAACGTGACCGCCGCGCATCCCTCGGTGACCGCACGCAGAGTCGGAAGGTCGCGGTAGTCGCCGACCTGCTGGTCGGGGATGACCTGGGCGGCAGAGACGCCCTCAGCCTCGGCGAGCAACCGCAACGGGAGGCCGAGTGCGATGGCCGGCTGCGCCATCATGCGGGCGAGCTGCCCGCCGCCGATCACAGCAAGGGTCGGTGCGAGCTCAGCCACGGGGGAAGACTATCGGTGGCTGCGCGGAGGCTCCGAACCGTCAGCCGGCGACGTTCTCCGAGACCTTCTCGAACCTCAGGCCCTTCCCGCGGATCGTCGAGATGAGCGTGGGGCGCCGGGTGTCGTCCCCGAGCTTGCGGCGGACCCAGCCGAGGTGGACGTCGATCGTCTTCGAGTTCGTGAAGAACTCGGTGTTCCACACGTCCCGCATGAGCTCCTGGCGGCTGACGATCGCGCCCGCATTGGAGATCAGCTTGTAGACGAGGTCGAACTCCTTGCGGGAGAGGGTGACCTCCTGGCCGTTGCGCCATGCCCGACGACTGTCGGGGTCGATCCGAACGTCCTGCACCTCAATCACAGGGGCAACCGTAAAAGGAGTGCACCGGCCTCGGAGGCCGTTTGCAGGCTGGTGCCGGTGACATCTTCCTGCCAGCGGGTGGCCTGATCGGACGTGTCCGGACTTGTCCGGATCCTGTCCGAGCGTCAGTGTCGGAGGACGGCGACGGGCTCCAGAACGCCGAATCCGCGGACCGGGCGCGCAGGGAGGCGGCGGGTCTCGAACTGATCGGACGGCAGGAGGGCCGCGGTGGGCTCATCGATGATGATCCGGTTCCTACGGGCGACCGCGGTGAGGCGGGCCGCCATGTTGACCGGCGGGCCGAACACGTCGCCCATCCGGAGAACCACCGACCCGGTGGCCAGGCCCAACCGGACGTCGGGCATCCGGGCGTCGCGCCCGATCACGTTGATGATCCCCTCGGCGGTGTCGATCGCCGCGATCGGGTCCTCATTCACGAAGAGCACCGAGTCGCCGAGCGACTTGATCACGCGGCCCTTCTGGAGCGCGACGACATCGGCGCACCGCGACTCGAAGAGCTCGACCAGGTCGCCGATCTTCTCCTCCGACAGGGTGTTGGACAGCGCCGTGAAGGAGACGATGTCCGCGAAGCCGACGGTCACCTGGGTCGTGTTGGCCTCGTCCGCCGCGTCGAGTCGGCCCATCGCGTTGGCCATGTGTCGGCGCCACGCGTAGAGCATCAGCTCCTCGAAGGAGGGGTTGAAGGTGGCGGCGAACTGGTCGGCCGCGGCGCGGTAGGGCGCCGGGATGCCGGCCTCGGTCTGCCCCCCGAGCTGGTGGACGAGGGCCGAGACCTCCCACTCCGCCAGGCGAGCCATCGACAGGCCCAGGCCGCGGGTGAGGTTGACCGCCATGTCGAAGTCGACGACACCCGCCTCGAGGAAGCCCGACAGGGTCCGCAGCGCCTGCACGTCGGCGTCGGAGTAGACAGCCTCGTCGCCGCCGTCGGCGAAGCCGAGGGCCCGCCACAGCCGCTTGCCCTGCTCCTGCGGGACGCCCGTCAGCTCAGCGACCTCGGCCGACGTGTAGCGCGGCGATCCCTGCTCTGGCACGTCCGTCATCCTCTCAGGTGGCACGCAGATGGACGACGTCACCTGCCGCGACCGTCACCGGGCCGGCCTCGGTCGAGATGATCAGGCACCCCGTCTCGTCCACCGCCTGTGCGACCCCCGTGAGGACGTCCCCACCCGGCAGCTCGGCACGGACCTGCCGTCCCAGCGTTCCGCTCATCTCCCTGTACGCCGACGCCGCCTCCTCCGGATCGGCCAGCCAGTCCGCATAGTGGGCGAAGAGCGATCGCAGAAGCTCGCGGAGCACGGCGGTCCGGTCCACGGGCCCACCCGAGGCCAGGGCGAGTGACGTCGCGGTCTCGACGGGGAGGTCGTCCGCACCCATCGACGTGTTGAGCCCGATGCCGATCACTGCTGCCGCCGTACCTGCGCCGAAGGCCGGGGTGTCCACCCGCTCGACCAGGATGCCGCACACCTTCCGCTCTCCCTCGCTCGTCCGCAGCAGCACGTCGTTGGGCCACTTCACCAGGGCGTCGTACCCCAGCGAGCGCAGCGCGGACGTCACGGCGAGCCCGGTGAGCAGCGGCAGCCACGTCCACCGCGTCGGCGCGAGGCCGTCCGGACGCAGCAGCACGGAGAAGGTCAGGGCAGTCGAGCGCGGCGTCGTCCAGGTCCGATCGAGGCGGCCACGCCCAGCGGTCTGGTGCTCGGTCGCGATCACGAGGCCATGGGCCGCGCCCTGCCGCGCGCGTTCGGCCAGGACGGCGTTCGTGGAGGGCGTCTCGGACAGGATCTCGACGACCCAGTCGTCCTCTCCTGTGGCGAGCGTCACAAGGTCCAAGGGCTCAGGTGCAGGCACAGACAGTAGGGTGCCACCTTGTGAGTGCCGAGAACGTGACTGCGCCCGAGGAGACGATCGATCTCCACACCACCGCTGGCAAGCTGGCCGACTTCGACCGTCGCATCGACGAGGCGGTCCACCAGCCCGCCGCCAAGGCGCAGGAGAAGCAGCACGCCAAGGGCCGCAAGACGGCCCGCGAGCGGATCGAGATGCTCTTCGACGAGGGTTCCTTCGTCGAGGTCGACGAGTTCGCCCGTCACCGCTCCGTGGCGTTCGGCCTGGAGAGGACCCGGCCGTACGGCGACGGCGTCATCACCGGCTACGGCACCGTCGACGGCCGCCAGGTCTGCGTCTTCTCGCAGGACTTCACCGTCTTCGGCGGCTCGCTCGGTGAGGTCTACGGCGAGAAGATCGTCAAGATCATGGACCTCGCCATGAAGACCGGTTCACCCATCGTCGGCATCAACGAGGGTGCGGGCGCCCGCATCCAGGAGGGCGTCGTCTCCCTCGGCCTCTACGGCGAGATCTTCCGCCGCAACGTCCGGGCCTCGGGCGTGATCCCGCAGATCTCGCTGATCATGGGCAACTGCGCGGGCGGCCACGTCTACTCCCCCGCCGTCACCGACTTCACCGTCATGGTCGACCAGACCTCGGCGATGTTCATCACCGGTCCCGACGTGATCAAGACCGTCACCGGTGAGGAGATCTCGATGGAGGACCTGGGCGGTGCCCGGGCCCACAACACCAAGTCGGGGGCCTCGCACTACATGGCGCACGACGAGGAGGACGCCATCGAGTACGTGAAGGCGCTGCTCTCCTACCTCCCGAGCAACAACCTGGAGGAGCCGCCGGCGTACGACGAGGTGGCTGACCTCGAGCCGACCGACGAGGACCTCGCGCTCGACACCTTCATCCCCGACAGCCCCAACATGCCCTACGACATGCACGATGTCATCACGAAGGTGCTCGACGACGGCGAGTTCACCGAGGTGCACCCGCTCTTCGCGCCGAACATCGTGGTCGGCTTCGGTCGGATCGAGGGCAAGCCGGTCGGTGTCGTCGCGAACCAGCCGATGCAGTTCGCCGGTTGTCTCGACATCGACGCCTCCGAGAAGGCCGCGCGCTTCGTGCGTACCTGCGACGCCTTCAACGTCCCGGTCGTCACCTTCGTCGACACCCCGGGCTTCCTGCCCGGGTCGGACCAGGAGCACACCGGCATCATCCGCCGCGGCGCGAAGCTGATCTACGCCTACGCCGAGGCCACCGTCCCCCTCGTCACCGTCATCACCCGCAAGGCCTTCGGTGGCGCGTACGACGTCATGGGCTCCAAGCACCTCGGTGCCGACATCAACCTGGCCTGGCCGACGTCGCAGATCGCCGTGATGGGCTCGCAGGGCGCCGCCAACATCATCCACCGCCGTGAGCTGGCGACCGTCGCAGAGCAGGGTGGCGACGTCGAGGCCCGTCGGGCCGAGCTGATCGACGAGTACGAGACCACGCTGGCCAACCCGTACATCGCCGCCGAGCGTGGGTACGTCGACGCCGTGATCAAGCCGCACAAGACCCGCGCCGAGGTCATCAAGGCACTCCGACTGCTCACGACGAAGCGCGACAGCCTGCCGCCCAAGAAGCACGGGAACATCCCACTGTGAGCGGCAGCGAACGATCAGGCTCAGAGATGGTTGACGAGACTGCACAGCCGGAGGCCGAGCCGGCCAAGCCGCTGCTCAAGGTGATCAACTCCGACGCGACGCCGGAGGAGGTCGCCGCCATTGTGGCGGTCTTCTCCGCGCTCGGCGGCGGCACCGCTCCGGCGGAGAAGCCGAAGCGCTCGGAATGGGCGAACCCGGCCCGTCAGATGCGCACGAGCCTTCCCTCCTCGTGGCGAGCGAGCAGCCTGCCCCGCTGAGGCTGGCCGCCCGCGGGGTCAGTCCGGTCAAGGGGACCCGGCACCTGGAGGTCTCGCATCTCGACCTGCGTGCCGACGGGCCCACGGTCGACCGTCGTTGGTGCGTCGTGGACGTGGAACGGCGCGTCGTCCTGCGTACGGTCCAGAACCCCGAACTGCTCCGGGTGGTCGCGCGGCTCGAGGACGGGCTCCTCAGTCTCAGCACCGACGGGCAGCCGCCCCTCAGTGCAGCCGCGCCGGCGTCCGACGAGACTCTGACGTGCGACTACTGGGGCCGCGCGACCGAGCTCCGACTCTGCTCCGGACCGCACTCGGCGTGGCTGAGTCGCCACCTGGGCCGTCCGGTCCGCCTCGCCGCGGCAGCGCCCGGCGCCGTGGTCTACGGAGCACCGATCACCCTGGTGACGACCGCGTCCTTGGAGGCGCTTGCCAGCCGGAGCGGTCTGGCCGACCTCGCCCAGGAGTGGACCCGCTTCCGCCCCACCCTGCTGCTCCACACCACCACGCCCGACGAGGAGCTCCACTGGCAGGGCCGTGAGCTCACCGTGGGCTCCGCGCTGCTACGGGTGGGCGACCCGGTCCCCCGCTGCGCGGTGATCGACCACCATCCCGAGACCGGCGTCCGCGACGCCAGGCTTCTCGCGCAGCTCCCCGGCCCGAAGCCGGTCTTCGGTGCCTACGCCACGGTCGAGCGGGCCGGCCGGGTCTGAAGGGGGGCGTCAGGGCGGTTCGCCTAGAGTCGCGGGCATGGTTCGCGAGATCGATTCCCGCAGCGAGGCCTACGTCGGCGAGGTGGTCGCGCTCGATCCCCTGACGGCGACGGAGCTCGGGATCCCCGGGCACGACCACGAGTTGCCGGACCTCTCTCCCGACGGCTTCGCGGCACGCGAGGAGGTGGCGAGACGGGCGCTGGCCGACGTACACGCGCTCAAGCCGGTCGACGAGCGGGAGGCCCTGGCTCAGGCGGCCTTCACCGAGCGGCTCGGCGTGCTGGTGGAGAGCATCGACGCCGGTCTCGAGCGCTGTGAGCTGTCGGTCATCGACGGCGCGGCGCACTGGATCCGAGGGGCGTTCGACCTCATGCCGACCGCCACGTCGGAGGACTGGGAGAACCTCACCGCGCGCATGACCGCCACGCCACGGGCGCTCGACCAGTACCGCACAACCCTGGCCGAGGAGGCCGCAGCCGGGCGCGTCGTGGCGCGCCGGCAGTACGTCGAGCACGCCCACCAGCTTCGTGACTGGGCCGGCTCCTACTTCACCAACCTCGTCGCCGAGGCGCCGGCCGAGGTGAAGACGCGCGCCGAGCAGGCCGCCGCCACCGCCTCGGCCGCGTACGCCGACCTCGGTGACTGGATCGACGCGGAGCTCACACCGTTGGGTCGCGAGCGGGACGGCGTCGGGCGCGAGCACTACGCGCTGGCGTCGCGCTACTTCCTCGGCACCGCCGTCGACCTCGAGCAGACCTATGCGTGGGGCTGGGAGGAGCTCGCGCGGATCGAGGACGACGGCGCAGTCACCGCCCAGCGGATCGTCCCGGGCGGCACGCTCGACGACGCGGTGAAGCTCCTCGATGCCGACCCGCACCGCAACCTCACGAGCCGGGAGGCCTTCCAGGAGTGGATGCAGACCCTTTCGGACCGCATCGTGCGCGAGTTCGACGGCGTCCACTTCGACATCCCGGAGCCCATCCGCACCCTGGCCTGCACCGTCGCGCCGATCAACGACGGCGGCGCCTGGTACACGCCACCGAGCGAGGACTTCAGCCGTCCGGGGACGATGTGGTTCTCCTTCACCGACGACCAGACCACCTTCTCCACCTGGCGGGAGACGACGACCGTCTTCCACGAGGGCGTGCCCGGCCACCATCTCCAGTGCGGCCAGGCCGTCCACCAGGCCGAACTGCTCAACCGCTGGCAGCGGCTGATGTGCTGGGTCAGCGGTCACGGCGAGGGTTGGGCGCTGTACGCGGAGCGGCTGATGGACGACCTCGGCTTCTTCGCCGATGCCGGTGACCGACTCGGCTTCCTCGACATGCAGGGCTTCCGCGCCGCGAGGGTGATCGTCGACATCGGTGTCCACCTGGGGCTGACGATCCCGCCCAACCCGTGGAACTGGCGCGTCGGCGAGACCTGGGACGCCGACCGGGTGCTCGAGTTCATGCTGCTGCACTCCCGCTCCGAGGAGGGCCAGGTCCGGCACGAGGTCAACCGCTACCTCGGGTGGCCCGGACAGGCGCCGTCGTACAAGGTCGGAGAGCGGATCTGGCTCGAGGCACGCGATGCCGCACGTGCCCGCGAGGGTGGCGCCTTCGACCTCAAGGCCTTCCACACCGAGGCGCTCAACCACGGCGCCGTACCGCTCGATCTACTGTTCCGCTCGACTTTGTGAGGTTAGGCTTCCGAGGTGCGCACGGCTCGCCCGGACTTCATGATCATCGGCGCCCCCAAGGCCGGGACGACGGCGCTCCACGCGGCGCTGGCGCGCCACCCCGAGGTCGCGATGAGCGTCCCCAAGGAGCCGAAGTACTGGCTCTGCGACGACGCTCCCCCGCCGGCGTACAACGGGCCGGGTGACGCCCACTCCCAGCAGGAGTGGATCTGGCGCCGCCGCGAGTACGACGCGCTCTTCTCCGGCATGCCCGAGGACAGGGTCCGCGGCGAGTCGACACCGTTCTACCTCTGGAGCCGGCAGGCACGCGAGGCGATCGCCACGGCACTGCCCGACGTGAAACTGATCGCGGTGGTGCGCGACCCCATCGACCGGGCCTACTCCAACTGGATGCACCTCTGGTGTGACGGCCTCGAGCCCGTCGGGGACTTCGTCACGGCCTTCCAGCTCCAGGAGGAGCGCGCGGCGCGCGGCTGGGCGCCCTTCTGGCGTTACGAGGGCCTCGGCCTCTACGGCCGACAGCTCGAGCACCTCCAGCGGTTGATCGACCCCGAGCAGATCCTCGTCCTTCGTTATCGCCAGTTGATCGACGACCCGTGCGGCACCGTCGACCGTGCCTGCGAGTTCCTCGGCATAGCGACGGGCCATCTGGGCGAGGTGCCGGCTGACAACTCGCGCTCCTTCGTGGAGCCCGGCTGGCGCCCGAACGTCTTCGGGCCGGTGATCCGTGCCGGCGCCTGGCTCGGCCAGTTCGCCCCTCCGGAGGTGTGGCGATCCGCAGAGCCGCGGCTGCGTCCGCTGCTGCGCAGCAGCGATGATGCCAAACGGCCGAGGCTCACCCCGGAGCAGCGGGCAGCGTTGCTCCCCGCCTTCGCCGAGGACATCGAGCTGCTCGCGAAGCTCACGGGCGACGACTACTCCGCCTGGCTCTCCGCCGAGGCCCGCGGCTCCTTCTCCGAGCGACGGAAGTAGCTCAGCGGACGACGGTGACCAGGTCGTGTGCGCCGTCCTCGCGGGCGGCCTCGACGTAGAACCGGATGCGCCCGTCGGGCAGCGGCACGGCGCTGGCGTAGCGGAAGGCGCCGTCACTGACCGGCGAGGCGATCGGCGGGACGCCCGCGTCGGGCGCCAGCCGGGTCCCGTCCCACGTCGCAAGCCCGGTGGTCTCATACCAGTTGGAGGCCGCATCGGCCCGACCGTCGTACAGCACGGTGAGGGGCTCGTGGCTGAGCACCGTCGTGACGCGCGCACCGCGCTCGTCCCACTCGCCGGGGCGGCCGGCGAGCACCTCACCGCCGTCGATCCAGGCGAGCCCATCGGCACTGGTGAGGTAGCGCGTGGTCATGCGGTCCTCGTGACCCGGGTCGGTGAGGGGGTGGCAGCAGAGCCACATCTCCCAGCCCCGCTCGGGTGACACGGTGATGACCGGGTCCTTCACCGCGAGCTCGTCGTCACCGGGCAGGACGACCTGGCGGTCACCGTGCGGTAGCTCCTCGGGCGTCGCGGCCGTGAGGCTGTCGACCCACCAGTGCTTGGAGCCCCACGTCGCGCAGGAGAGGTAGAGCCGCCAGCCGCCACCCTGGTCGGCGGGAAGGGGCACGAGCACCGGTCGCTCCAGCGACTCGCAGTGGAACCGGTCGCGCGAGACCTCGGCGACCGTCTCGAAGTTCACCCCGTCCGTGGAGCGCGCCACGTCGACTGTGACACCGCGACCCTCCGCCAGTGGTCGGCGGTTGCGCCAGGTCAGCCAGAAGACGCCGTCGACGAGCACTGCCGAGGCGGCGCCCGCCCAGTTCCCCGGCCCCTCACCCGGTGCAGGGATGACGATCTCGGCACCCTCGGCGGACGGCAGGGCAGGGAGGGCGCTCGTCGTCATGCCTTCGATGATAGGTGGACGATGCGGTCCAGGAAGGCACCGGTCTGCCGCATCGCCAGGTCGTTGGCCTGCGCGTGGTCGGAGCCGCGCCAGAAGCCATGCGGCACGTTCAGGTAGCGCGTGCCGACCGCGTCGACCCCCTTCTCCTGGAGTACGCCGACCAGGTGCTCCCCCTCGTCGCGGGCGATGTCCTCGGCGGCGGTGATCACGAGCGTCGGCGGGAGATCGGCGAGCCGCTCGGACCGCAGCGGCGCGACGTCGGGATGCATGGCCAGCGACGGATCGGCGAGGTACTGCGACCAGTACCACTGCGCCTCGTCGCGATCCCAGGTCCAGTCGGCGGCGTCGTACGACGGGAAGGCGCTCGCTGGGTCGAGGAAGGGATAGACCAGCACCACCGCGGTGACGAGACCGGGATTACGGAGGGCGCCGACCAGTGCGAGGTTGCCGCCGGCGCTGTCGCCGTGGGCGAAGACCTGCGTGGTCCTGCTCGCCGCCCAGGCGAGTGCGTGATCGGTGTCCTCCACTGCGGCGGGGAACGGATGCTCGGGTGCGAGCCGGTAGTCGACCGAGAGCACCGAGCGGCCGGTGCGGTTGGCGAGCCGGCGCGCGGGCGCGTCGTGGATCTCGACGTCATTGAAGACGAAGCCGCCGCCGTGGAAGTGGACGATCAGGCCGCGTTCATAGGGCGTCCGGTCGTCCATCCCCGCCGGCACGTACAGCCGGGCGAGCACTCCGGAGGCGTCGAGGTCCTCGACCCACGCGACCTCCTCCTTGACCTCCCGCTCGATCTCGCGGCGTCCGGCCTCACGGTCCTCGAGGGTCTGCTGGTAGTCGTCGGCGTCGACGTGGGACGGAACGGACCGTCCGTCGGGGCGCGTGCTCATGGCGCGCAGCCTCTCAGAGCGCCTCAGCGATGCGCGACGCGATTTCGCGCATCGCCTTGCCCCGGTGGGAGATGGCGTCCTTCTCGTCGACGCTCAGCTCGGCCGAGGTACGGCCGTCCGCGGTGTCGTCGGCGACGAAGAGCGGGTCGTAGCCGAAGCCGCCCTCCCCCGCGGGCGCCCGCAGCACGCGGCCGGTCATCCGCCCCTCGACCACGAGCTCGCCACCGGCGTGGACGAACGCGACGGCACAGGTGAAGTGTGCGCCCCTCCGCTCGTCCGGTACGTCGTCGAGCTGGTCGAGCAGCAGCTGGTTGTTCCGGTCATCACTCTTCGGCTTGCCGCCCCAGCGTGCCGACAGCACGCCGGGCATACCGTTGAGCGCGTCGACGCAGAGGCCGGAATCATCAGCCACAGAAGGGATTCCGGTGGCCTCGAAGCCGGCGCGGGCCTTGATCAGCGCATTGCCCTCGAACGTCGGCGCGTCCTCGACGGGCTCCTCATAGAAGTCGACGTCGTCGAGGCCGAGGACCTCGACGTCCGCGATGAGCGGCGCGAGGATCCGCTCCATCTCGGCGATCTTCTTGGCGTTGCGCGAGGCGACGAAGATGCGTGACACGAACTGCCCTTTCGGGGTGACGGGGTCGGCGGTCAGGACTGGCGGGAGGCGAGCTGGAGGGCGGTGAGATCGGCACAGCCCTTCGTGCCCAGCGCGAGGAGTGCCTGCAGCTCGTCCATGTCGAAGGCGGCGCCCTCGGCGGTGCCCTGGACCTCGATGAACTTGCCCTCGCCGGTCATCACGATGTTCATGTCCGTCTCGGCACGGGCGTCCTCCTCGTAGGGGAGGTCGAGCCGCGGAACGCCGTCGATGATGCCGACCGAGACCGCGGCCACGGAGCCCGTGATCGCATCGCTGACACCGAGCTTCTCCGCCGCATCCATCAGTGCGACCCAGGCACCGGTGATCGAGGCCGTGCGGGTCCCACCGTCGGCCTGGAGCACGTCGCAGTCGAGGTTGATCGTGTTCTCACCGAGCTTCTCGTAGTCGATCACGGCGCGCAGCGAGCGGCCGATCAGGCGCGAGATCTCGTGCGTGCGACCGCCGACGCGGCCCTTCATCGACTCACGGTCCGACCGCTCGTGCGTGGAGCCGGGGAGCATCGAGTACTCCGCCGTCACCCAGCCCAGGCCCGAGCCCTTGCGCCACCGCGGGACCCCCTCGGAGGCCGACGCGACGCACAGCACGCGCGTCTTGCCGAACTCCACGAGGACCGATCCGGCCGGGTGGTCCAGCCAGTTGCGGGTGATCTTGATGTCGCGCAGCTGGTCGTCGGCACGGCCGTCGGCACGCAGGCTCACGGAAGAGTCAGTCATGGCGCCGAGCCTAGGGCGTGTCTCACTTAACCTCCGCCTTGAGGATCCGGCGCAGCCCGAGCGCGAGCGGGATGCCGACCCAGATCAGCGCGGACACCACGAAGTGCGCCCACTGCTTGCCGGTCATCTCCGACAGCTCGTAGAGGTACTGCTGGGCGTCGAGGAAGTTGATCCAGGGCGCGAGCTTGTCGATCCACCCGATGTTCGCCGCGCCGAGCGCGATCAGCCCGGGGACGACGTACCGGTAGGCGAAGAAGACGACGATCGACGCCGCCGTGTTGAGCAGCAGGGCGGCCAGTGCGAAGCCGGTGAACATCGCCAGCGTCTGCGTGATCGCGAAGCCGATCAACCCGTCGGTGA
The DNA here is from genome assembly GCF_020715565.1 of Nocardioides sp. Kera G14. Taxonomy (NCBI): domain Bacteria; kingdom Bacillati; phylum Actinomycetota; class Actinomycetes; order Propionibacteriales; family Nocardioidaceae; genus Nocardioides; species Nocardioides sp. Kera G14. The sequence goes on from NZ_CP085839.1 coordinate 2,444,732, forward strand.
ACTCCTGGTCCCACCAGACCGCCTCGCCGCCGCTGGCGGTGAAGATGAGGTTGCAGACCGCACCGACGACGAGCGCCAGCACGATGGTCGCCACCGTGAGCAGTACGCCGACCAGCAGCTTCGCCAGGACCACCCGGCTGCGTCGTGACTCGAGCGTGAAGGTGACCATCGCCGTGCGCTGCGTCCACTCCGTCGTGACGAGCATGATGCCGAGGACCGGCAGCAGCACCGAGGTGATGAATGCCGCGACGGCGGTGAAGTTGCCCCAACTGGCGTCCGAGTCGTTGTTGACGATGGAGACGATGAGGACGATCACCTCGGCGATCGCGACGAGCAACCCGATGACGGCGATCAGCCAGAAGCCGGCCTTGGTGTCCCACGCCTTGCGGAACTCCACGCCGAGCAGGCGGCTGAAGGGCACCGGGGTCTCGTCGGCGTCGGGAAGCTGGGGAGCAAGGGTCTGCGTCTGATTCATGAGGCGTTCCCTTCGCGCTGGGTGTCGGCGGTGAGTTCGAGGAAGAGGTCCTCGAGGCCGGCGCCGCCGGACCGGAGGTCGGTGAGCACGACCCCGGCGGAGAGTGCCACCCGGCCGACGGCCTCGGGGGCGGTGTCGACCCGCAGCCCCTGACCCGCGGCCTCGGCCCGGTGACCGGCGGCGGAGAGCGCGGAGGCGAGAGCGGCGTTGTCGAGCGAGGTCACGAGTGTCTGCGCCGGGCCGGCCTGGGCGAGCAGGGTCGCTCGGTCACCTTGGGCGACGATGCGACCGCGCCCGATCAGGATCATCTCGTCGGCGATCTGCTCGACCTCGTGGAGCAGGTGCGACGACAGGAGGACGGTGCCGCCCCGGTCGGCGTACTCCTTCAGCAGGCCGCGCATCCAGCGGATGCCGGCGGGGTCGAGCCCGTTGGCCGGCTCGTCGAGGATGAGCACCTTCGGGTCACCGAGGAGAGCGTGCGCGATGCCGAGGCGCTGCTTCATGCCGAGGGAGTAGTTGCGGATCCGGCGCTTCGCCTCGGACGGTGTCAGCGACACCGCCGCGAGCATCTCGTCGACACGCGAGTCCGGGAGGCCCATCATCCGCGCGCCGAGGGTCAGCACCTCACGGCCGGTGCGGCCGCCGTGCTGAGCCGAGGCGTCGAGCAGGACACCCACGTGGCGAGCGGGGTTGGGGATGTCGTGGAAGGCACGGCCGTCGATCGTCACGCGGCCCTTCGTCGGCGCGGTCAGGCCGACCATGATCCGCATCGTGGTGGACTTGCCGGCGCCGTTGGGACCGAGGAAGCCGGTCACCCGGCCTGGCTCGCATCTGAACGTGACGTCGTCGACGGCGGTGAAGCCGCCGTACGTCCTGGTCACTCCTTGGACTTCGATCATGACCCCACCCTGTCAGGTGCGGCCTCGAGGTCACATCCGGAAACACCCTCATCTGGCCCTGACGAATGTCAGGGAACGAAGCTCAGAAGGTGTACACCGCGCCGGCGTCCGCGAGGTCGATCGGCCCGTCGAAGACGGCCCTGGCCTCGGCCAGCATCCCCTCACGCTCGTGCCACGCCGGGATGTGCGTGAGCACGAGCTGCCCGACGCGGGCCTTCGCGGCGACCTCACCGGCCTCGCGACCGGTGAGGTGCAGGCCGGGCGGGTTCTCGTCGACCTCGCGGAAGCTCGCCTCGGCGAGCAGCAGGTCGGCCTCCACGGCCACGTCGAGCAGCGTGTCCGTGGGGCCGGTGTCGCCGGTGTAGGCGAGCACCTTGCCCTCGCACTCGATCCGGAAGCCGTACGCCGGGACCGGGTGGTCGACCTCGTAGGGGGTGAGGGCGAACGGCCCGATCCTGACCGGCTCACCGTGGTGGTGCCGGTTGAACTTGAACTCCTCGCGCATCCCCGGGGTGCGCGGGAGGTCATAGGCGCGCGCGAGCCGCCAGCCGGTGCCCTTGGGCCCGTAGACGGGGATCCGCGGCTGCTGGCCGCTCGGGTGGTACTTCCGCAGGACGTAGTACGACGTCATGTCGAGGCAGTGGTCGGCATGCAGGTGCGACAGGAAGACGGCGTCCATCGCCAGCGGGTCGGTGTAGTTGTGCAGCGCGCCGAGCGAGCCGTTGCCCATGTCGAGCAGGATCCGCCAGATCCTCATCACCCCGCCGAGCTTCGGGTCCGGCGCCTCAGCCTCCAGCAGGTAGCTGCTGGCAGGCGACTCGGGCCCGGGGTAGGAACCCGCACAGCCGACGATGGTGAGCTTCACGCCAGGCCTCCTGCGAACTGCGAAGCGGCCGCCATCTCAGGTCCGAGGAACCGCCGCCCGATCGTCTCGAACTCGTTCGGCGCACCGGTGGTGAGGAAGTGGTACGCCGGCTCGCCACCCTGCCGCATCAGGCCGGTGTTCGCCAGCATCTTGTAGACGTCCTTCGCGCACTCCTCCGCGCTCGAGACCAACGTCACGTCGTCGCCCATGATGGAGGAGATGACTCCGGTGAGCAGCGGGTAGTGCGTGCAGCCGAGGACGACGGTGTCGACGTTGGCCGCGATGAGCGGATCCAAGTAATCGTGCGCGGCGGCGAAGAGCTCGTCACCGCCCGTCACACCGGCCTCGACGAACTCCACGAAGCGCGGGCACGCCTGCGTCGTCAGCTCGACCTGCGGCGCGGCCGCGAAGGCGTCGTCGTAGGCCTGGGAGTCGATCGTGGCGCGTGTCCCGATGACCCCGATCCGTCCGGACTTCGTCGCGCGGACCGCACGGCGCGTCGCCGGCAGGATCACCTCGACGACCGGCACGGTGTAGCGCTCTCGGGCGTCGCGCAGCATCGCCGCACTCGCCGAGTTGCACGCGATCACCAGCGCCTTGACCCCGAGGTCGACCAGGTGGTCGAGGCACTCCAGTGCGTACTCCCGCACCTCCGCGATCGGCTTGGGCCCGTACGGCGCCCGCGCGGTGTCACCGACATAGGTGATCGACTCATGCGGCAACTGGTCGATGACGCTCCGCGCGACGGTCAGCCCGCCGAACCCGGAGTCGAAGATCCCGATCGGAGCATCCACGTCGACCACGGCTTCGACTCTACCGGCGCTCACGCCCAGAGCTGGCCTTCCAAGGCTTCCTCGGCGTCGTCGACCGTGCCTTCATAGGCGCCGGTCGAGAGGTACTTCCAGCCACCGTCGGCGACGACGAAGGCGATGTCGGCCGCCTGCTCGGCGGCGAACGCCTTCGCGGCCTGGCCGAGCGCGGCGTGCAGGATGGCGCCGGTCGAGATGCCGGCGAAGATGCCCTCGAGCTCGAGCAGCTCGCGGACACGGCGGACGGCATCGCGCGGGCCGACCGAGAAGCGCGTGTCGATCAGGCTGGCGTCGTACAACTCGGGCACGAAGCCCTCGTCGAGGTTGCGCAGGCCGTAGACGAGCTCCCCGTAGCGCGGCTCGGCGGCGACGATGCGCACGTCCGGCTTGGCGGCACGGAAGAAGCGCGAGACACCCATCAGGGTTCCCGTCGTCCCCAGTCCGGCGACGAAGTGCGTGATCGACGGAAGGTCGGCGAGCAGCTCCGGGCCGGTGCCCTCTTCGTGCGCGAGGGCGTTGGCGGCGTTGCCGTACTGGTAGAGCATCACCCAGTCGGGGTGCTCGGCGGCGAGCCGCTTGGCGACACGGACGGCCTCGTTGGAGCCGCCTGCGGCCGGCGAGGAGACGATCTCGGCGCCCCACATCCGGAGCAGCTGGCGCCGCTCCTCCGACGTGTTCTCCGGCATCACGAAGACGGTGCGGTAGCCCTTGAGCTTGGCCGCCATCGCGATCGAGATGCCGGTGTTGCCCGACGTCGGCTCGAGGATGGTGCAACCGGCGCGGAGGGTGCCGTCCTTCTCCGCCTCCTCGATCATCCGGAGCGCCGGGCGGTCCTTGATCGAGCCGGTCGGGTTGCGGTCCTCGAGCTTGGCCCACAGCCGGACCTCCGGCCGGCCCGGCACGTTGAACGTGCTGGAGAGCCGGCGCAGCCCCACCAGTGGGGTGTTCCCCACCGACGCGATGAGGCTGTCGTAACGCATGAGCTCAGCGGGCTCCGCCCGCAACGGCGGGCAGCACGACGACGTTGTCGCCGTCCTTGAGCGGCGCCTCGAGCGAGCCGAGGAAGCGGACGTCCTCGTCGTTGATGTAGATGTTCACGAAACGACGAAGCTCGCCGCCGTCGAGCAGGCGGTCCTTGATGCCGGCGTGGTTGGCCTCGAGGTCGTCGATCAGCGCGGCAAGCGTGTCTCCGGAGGCGGTGACAGCCTTCTCGCCGCCGGTGTAGGTGCGCAGGATGGTGGGGATACGGACCTCGATGGCCATGACAATCTCCTAGTTGATGTTCGCGACGATGGTGACCTCTTCTTCGGTCACCACACCGTCCACGATCCGATAAGAACGAAACTCGACGGGACCATCGTTATTCCCGTGCTCGCGAGTGCTGATCAGGACGTAGTGCGCGCCGGGCTCGCTGGCCAGCTTCACGTCGGTGACGCTCGGGTAGGCCTCGGTCGCGGTGTGTGAGTGGTAGATCACCACCGGCTCCTCGTCCCGGTCCCACATCTCCTTGTAGAGCTCGAGCAGCTCGGTGCTGTCGTACTCGTAGAAGGTGGGACTGCCGGCGGCGTTGATCATCTCGACCACGCGCTCGGGCCGGTCGGAGCCCTCGGGCCCGACGACCATGCCGCACGCCTCGTCGGGATGATCCCGCTTCGCATGCGCGACGAGGGCGTCATACGTCGCCCGGTCGATGGTCAGCATATGGACAAGCCTAGGGGGTGGGTGAGGCCCGGAGCTCAGCCGCCCAATGATTGGACGAGCGTCTCCTGGAGATACCCGACCCAGTCGTAGATGTCGTGCGCCTGCGCGGTGGGGTCGTCGTCCGGGAGCGAGGCCCAGTAGTCGTCATCACCCTCCTCGACGCCGAGCCTGGTCGCGAGAGCGAGTCGGATGTCGGTGAAGGAGCGCATCCAGGTGAGCGCCGCGGGCTCGTCGAGCTCGACGTCGATCATGAGGCCGTCCTCGGTGAGCTCCGGAGGCAGGCCGGCCTCCTCGAGAGTGTCGATGATCAGCGAGGCGGCGTCTGCCTTGCCGTCGCGCAGGCCCTGCTCGGTGAAGCGGCGGAAGTCCGAGGCGGCCTCCTCGTCCCCCCGGTAGGCCGTCGGGAAGAGGCGGGCCAGGACCGGGTCCTCCGGCTCGCGGGTGGGGCCGCTGAAGTCCATCAGGGCCTCGAAGGGGTCGACCTCGATCTGGGCGGCGTGCTCGTTGCGGAGCAGCTCGACGAGCTGGCCGGCGAGCGAGCGCAGCAGGTCGGCCTCGAAGCCGCTGAAGGTCGCGAAGATCGCACCGGAGCGCCGGTGCCGGGAGAAGCCGGTCACTGACGACATCCTTCCACGAGGTGCCACGATGACCACCGTGGACTCGACAGCACTCCTCACCGACCACTATGAGCTCACCATGCTCCAGGCCGCCCTGGCCGCCGGGACTGCGGAGCGGCGCGCGGTCTTCGAGCTCTTCCCCCGCCGCCTGCCGGAGGGACGTCGGTACGGCGTCGTGGCCGGGGTCGGACGAGCGCTGGACGCCCTCGAGGCCTTCCGGTTCGACGACGCGGTGCTCGCCGCGCTCGACGGGGTCGTCGATGAGCCGACCCTCGGCTGGCTCGCGGACTACCGCTTCACCGGAAGCGCCTGGGGATACCCGGAGGGCGAGCTCTACTTCCCGCACTCCCCTCTCCTCGTCGTGGAGTCGAGCTTCGCGGAGGCCGTGCTGCTGGAGACGCTCCTGCTCTCGATCTACAACCACGACTCGGCGGTCGCCTCGGCGGCCTCCCGGATGACGCTGGCGGCAGGAGCGAGGAGCTGCGTCGAGATGGGATCGCGCCGCACGCACGAGGAGGCGGCGGTCGCCGCCGCTCGAGCGGCCTACATCGCCGGCTTCGACGCCACCTCCAACCTGGCCGCTCGACAGCGGTACGGGATCCCGTCGACCGGCACCAGTGCGCACTCCTTCACCCTCCTGCACGACACCGAGGAGCAGGCCTTCCGTGCCCAGGTCGCCTCCCTCGGAACGGGCACCACCCTCCTGGTCGACACCTACGACATCGCCGAGGCGGTCCGGGTCGGCGTCGAGGTGGCGGGTCCGGAGCTCGGCTCGGTGCGGCTCGACTCCGGCGATCTCGGCGTGCTCGCCGAGCAGGTGCGGACCCAGCTGGATGCGCTCGGGGCGACGGAGACGCGGATCATCGTGACCAGCGACCTCGACGAGTACGCGATCGCGGCCCTCGCCGCGGCGCCGGTCGACGGCTATGGGGTCGGCACCGAGCTCGTGACCGGCAGCGGCCATCCGACCAGCGGCTTCGTGTACAAGCTCGTCGCCCGCGAGGGCAGCGAGGGAGAGATGGTCTCCGTGGCGAAGCGGTCCGTGGACAAGGTCTCGATCGGCGGGCGGAAGTACGCGCTCCGGCGTCGCTCCGCCGACGGGGTCGCCGAGGCCGAGGTGATCGGGATCGGCACCGCTCCGGTCGGCGACGGCGACGACCGCCCACTGCTGGTGCCGCTGGTCCGGGACGGCGAGATCGTGGGCCGCGAGCCGCTCGCCGCAGCCCGGGAGCGTCACGCGACGGCTCGCGCCGAGCTCCCGGTCGAGGCCCTCTCGATGGCCCGGGGTGAGCCGGTGATCGAGACCCTGTTCGTCTAGGCGTCCAGGGTCGCAGCCGGAGGGTGTCTTACTCCTGCTTCTCGAGCGTCGCCCACAGCCCGTACTCGTGCATCGCCTGCACGTCGCGCTCCATCTCCTCGCGGGTGCCCGACGACACCGCGGACTTACCGTCCTCGTGGACCTCGAGCATCAGCTTCTCCGCCTTCTTCTTCGAGTAGCCGAAGTGCTTCTGGAAGACGAAACTCACATAGCTCATCAGATTGACGGGGTCGTTCCAGACGATCGTCACCCACGGCGTCGACGGAACCGTCAGGTCGTCGGCGACCGGCTCGTCAAGCTCGATAGGACTCGGCGCGCTCACTCGTCAAGGATGTCACGAAGGACCGACACCGCAGTGGCCAGCTCGGCCTCGGTGCGTCCGGCGGCGCGGAGGCGTTTCATGATGGAGCCGGCGTACGCGCTCCGGAAGTGTTCCAGCTCGGTGCGTCCCGCCTCGGTGAGGCTCACGACGGCCCCGCGCGCGTCGGTGGGATGCGGCTCCTTCGAGACGAAGCCGCCGTCGACGAGCTGAGCGACCGCCGTCGACATCGTCGGCTGCGAGCAGCCGTCGATCCGCGACAGCTCGGTCACACCGAGAGGGCCGTGCTCCTCCAGGACCGAGAGCACCCGCATCCCTGCAGGCGCGTCGTGGCGCCGGCGGAGCGATCGCACCAGCCGGGCGGCATAGATCGCCAGGTCCGCGCTCAGAGCGAGCGAGTGGTTGAGCGGGACACCGGTGGTCATGCGCTGCATCGTAGCGATCCGTTCCTCATCAGTTGACGTTCCGACATTGATTTACATAGTAATCCTATGTAAAGTTGGAGGCGTGAATCTGCTGAAGCAACCCCGCGCCGTCCTTGCGGTCGCCTTCGCGGCCGTCATCTCCTTCATGGGCCTCGGCCTCGTCGACCCGATCCTGACCTCCATCGCGAAGGAGCTCGACGCCACGCCCGGGCAGGTCTCGCTCCTCTTCACGTCCTACATGGCCGTGACCGGCGTGGCGATGCTGATCACCGGCTTCGTCTCGAGCCGGATCGGCGCCAAGCGCACGCTCCTCGTAGGGCTCGTCCTCATCGTCGTCTTCGCGGGCCTCGCAGGCACGATGGACTCCGTCGGCGGCATCGTCGCCGCCCGCGCCTTCTGGGGCTTGGGCAACGCGCTCTTCATCGCGACCTCCCTGGCCACGATCGTGCAGTTCGCCACCGGAGGCCTCAAGGGCGCGATCCTGCTCTACGAGTCCGCCCTCGGCATCGGCATCGGCCTCGGCCCCATCGTCGGAGGGCAGCTGGGCGAGATCTCCTGGCGCGCGCCGTTCTTCGGCGTCGCGGTCCTCATGCTGATCGCCCTCGTCGCCACGTCGATCTTCACCCCCGCCACTCCCCCGCCTGCGGAGAAGGTGTCGATCGCTGACCCGATCAAGGCGCTGCGCCACCCCGGCCTGCTCGTCGTCGCCGTGACCTCGCTGCTCTACAACTTCGGCTTCTTCACGCTCATGCTCGCCGCACCGTTCCCGCTCCAGACCAGCGCCTCCAACGTCGGCTGGATCTTCTTCGGCTGGGGTCTGCTGCTCGCGATCAACTCCATCTGGGGTGCACCGTGGCTGGAGTCCAGGATCGGCACCATCGCCTCGATCGTCTTCGCACTGATCGGCTTCGCCGCCCTGCTCGCGATCATGGCGATCTGGACCGAGCACAAGCCCGTCATCGTCGTCTGCGTGATCCTGGCCGGCGCCTTCCTGGGCATCAACAACACGGTCATCACGACACTCGTCATGGGCTCGGCCCCCGTGCCGCGGCCGGTCGCCTCGGCGGCGTACTCCTTCGTGCGCTTCGCCGGTGGGTCGATCGGCCCCTACCTCGCAGGCAAGCTGCTCGAGCACAACCTCCACGCGCCCTTCTGGATGGGTGCGGGCGCGACCTTCCTGGGCGTCGTCGTCCTGCTCGGCTTCCGCCGCTTCGTCCCGGTCTCGGCCGCGCCGGCCCACGGCTCCGAGCAGGAGGCCGAGGTCCTGGAGTTCGCTGACGAGAGCTGACAGCACTCACCCGCGCAGCGTGACGCTACGGCGTCGCGCTGCTCGAGGTCGGTGACGGCGTCGCGCTGGAGGACGACGGCGTCGCCGACGGCGTGGGGGCAGTGCTCGTCGAGGTGGTCGCGGCCGCACTCGAGGTGGCCGCCGCCGAGGCGGTCGGCGTCGCGCTCGTCCGAGCCGGCGTCGGACTCGTGGAGCGCGTGGTCGAGGCCGACGGAGTGGATGCGGAGCTGGATCCGCCGCCACTCGGCGACGCCGAGCTGCTCGGGGCCGCCGAGCCGCTTGCGGTCGGGCTGGACGTGGTGGCTCCGGTGGTGGCCCCGACGTCGCTCGGGTTGTCGGAGGGCGATGGCTTGTCGCTCGGCCCACCGCGGCGCTGGGCCTCACCCGGAGACAGCCCCGGCGGGTTGATCTCGTTGTCCCCCGCCGGCGAGAGCAGCCCGATGACCACAGCCGCGGCCGCGCCGGCCACGAGGACCACCCCGACCGCGGCGGCGCTGCGACGCACGGCCTGGCCGCGACGGATCTCGCTGCTGCGTCGTGCCTCGAGCTCCGGCGAGAGCTGCTGGCGTTGGGCCGCGATGCTGTTGATCGGCGCCATGGCGTATCCGATGGTCGGCAGCAGCAGCAGGGCCGCCAGGAGCGGTCCGCTCAGCGAGGTCGGGTGGAACAGGGCTGCGACGATGCCCAGGACCCCGAGCAGCGCGAGCGAGGTCTCTATGCGGTTGCCACGGAAGGCGTCGAGCACGCTCGCGTCCTCGCTGGTCTTGGGCGTGCGGAGGAACTCGGCCTTCTTGGCGAAGAGCGCCTGCACCGAAGCCCGTGCCACGACGAGCGAGGTCGACTGCCAGATGAAGAACGCCCCGATGGCGTCACGCCACGTGGCTCCCGTGCCACGACGTACGAGCGCGACTGCACGGACGAAGCCGAGCAGCATCAGCACGGGGATGGCGGCGAGGAGGAACGGCGTGAGCTTGCGGAAGAGCAGTCCTCCGCCGAGCGCGATGTTGATCGCACCGCCGAGTAGGAAGAAGTAGAAGACCAGGGCGATCAGGTCGCCGTACCACTGCAACGCGCCCGAGAGATAGGACCACCGCTGCGCGTTGGTGAGCGCATTGGCCCTGGTGCGGGCGCCGGGCAGCATCGAGCGCCAGTGCATCCGCAGGATCTGGATCCCGCCGAAGCACCAGCGGAAGCGCTGCCCCTTGAGCGCCTCGAACGACAACGGCATCAGCCCGTGGCCGTACGACGCGTCGACGTGCATGCCCGACCACCCGGCGCGCAGCAGTCGCAGTGAGAGCTCGGCGTCCTCGGTGATGCACCACTCGTTCCAGCCGCCGAGGCTCTCGAGCGCCTCACGGCGGATCAGCCCCATCGTGCCGGCGAAGATCGCACCGTCACGCTCGTTGCGCGAGGGCTGGGAGACGGTGAAGAAGTACTTGTACGAGTAGTAGAGCTGCCGGAAGAACGGCGCGTCCTTCCACTCGCGGTAGTCCTGCGGCGTCTGCAGGAACCCGACCGCCGGGTCGTTGAACAGCGGCGCCGTGCGGCGGAGGAAGTCGGGCTCGATCTGGTAGTCGGAGTCGATGATGCCGATCACCTCGGCGCGCTCGTCCGTCATCTCCTGGAGCGCGTAGTTCAGTGCGCCGGACTTGTAGCCGGGCCAGTCCTGGAGGTGGGCGAACTTCACGCCGTTCTCGCGGCACCACGCCTCGACAGGTCGCCAGAGCGCCTCGTCCTTGGTGTTGTCGTCGATCGCGACGATCTCGTAGTTGTCGTAGTCCAGTGCCTTGAGCGAGGTGAGGGTCGCGATCACCATCTCCGGCGGTTCCTCGTACGACGGCACGTGCAGGCTCACGAACGGGTGGGCGTGGTCGCCGTCGACCTCGTGGTCCGCAAGCCCCTCACCGCTCCTGCGGGCCCAGTGCTCACGACCCAGCGCGTCGCACAGCTCCCAGAGATAGGCACAGCTCAGCACTGCGGCGAAGGCCTCCAGGCCGAGCAGCACGAAGGCGCCGACCCGGCCGGCCCAGCCGAGCGGACTCTCGATGGTCCACTCGAGCATGAAGGCGAGGTAGACGACGAAGAGCGCCACGTTGGTCGCCCAGCAGAGGTGGGCGCGCGCGTTCCACCGCCGGGTCAGGGGCAGCCAGAGCGCGCTCGCCCCGAGGAGCACGACGGCGGTGATCTCCACGGTCCGGACGCGGTAGTTCTCCAACCAGACCGCCGCGGCCCCGATGGCGGCCAGCAGCACGGTGCCGATCACGGCGAGCATGAACCGCTTGGTCCACAGCCAAGCCCCGCCGCCGAAACGGGTCGGCAGCGGGATCAGCAGCAGGATCGTGGAGAGGATGGCTCCGACGATCGCAGCGAGCAGGAGGGCTGACAGCATGCGTCAGGCCGTACCCACGCCTTGTTACCCGATCCGGTGCCGCTTATGAGGTCTTTCGCACAGCCCAGTCACGTAACACATTGATCCTCGCGCGGAGCTGGTCCGCGTTGGCGACCGCTGCTGCCGGCCCGCCGCACTCCTTGCGCAGTGCCGCATGCGTGACGCCGTGCGGCTGGCCGGTCCGGTGGTACCACGACGCCACGAGCCCGTTGAGCTCCCTCCGGAGTACGCCGAGCTGCTCGTGCGTCGCCATGTCGGTGAGGGCGTCGGCGGCCCGGGCAACCTCGGCGGCCTTCTGGGCGCGGTCCGACGTGTCTTTCCTCTGCTTCTTCGCGCGGTCGCTCTGGCGCTGCTGCAGGAGTCCCTTGACCTGGTCGGCGTCGAGCAGCCCGGGGATGCCGAGGAAGTCCATCTCCTCGTCGGAGCCGACCTGGACCTCGCCCGCGTGGCCGAACTCGCCGCCGTCGAAGAGGACCCGGTCGAAGCGCGCCTCCGAGCCGAGCGCCTCCCACGGCCCGAGGGCCTCGTCGTCGCTGGCGGACTCCGCTGCGTTGGCCTGCGCGATCAGGGCATCCTCGGGAGAGAACATGTCGCCGTCGTCGGTGACCTTCTTTCCCAGGACGTGGTCGCGCGCGACCTCCATCTCATTGGCGAAGGTGAGCAGGTTGGGCACGCTGGGGAGGAAGACGCTGGCGGTCTCACCGCGCGAGCGGGACCGGACGAAGCGACCGACGGCCTGGGCGAAGAAGAGCGGTGTCGAGGTGGTGGTGGCGTAGACACCCACGGCCAGCCGCGGTACGTCGACACCCTCGGAGACCATCCGCACTGCGACCATCCACTTGGACGTGTCGGCTGCGAAGGCGCCGATCTTCTTCGATGCGGTCTTCTCGTCCGAGAGCACGACGGTGGCCGACTCGCCGGTGATCTGCTTCAGCGTCTTGGCGTAGGCGCGCGCGGAGTCCTGGTCGGTGGCGATCACGAGGCCACCGGCGTCGGGGACGTGGCGGCGCACCTCGTCGAGCCGCTTGTCGGCAGCGGCCAGCACCGCCGGCATCCAGGAGCCCTTGGGATCCAGTGCGGTCCGCAGCGCCTGCGAGGTCATGTCCTTGGTCAGCGGCTCACCGAGCTGGGCGGCGATCTCGTCCCCGGCGCTGGTCCGCCACGACATCTGGCCGCTGTAGGCCATGAAGAGCACCGGGCGCACGACGTGGTCGCGCAGCGCCTCGGCGTAGCCGTAGGTGTAGTCGGCGACCGACCGCGGGATGCCGTCGTCCCCGGGGGCATAGGTGACGAACGGGATCGGGTTGATGTCCGAGCGGAACGGCGTACCGGTGAGGGCCAGGCGCCGGGCGGCGGGCTCGAACGCCTCGCGCACGCCCTCCCCCCAGCTCAGCGCGTCGCCGGCGTGGTGGATCTCGTCCAGGATGACGAGGGTCTTCGTGCGCTCGGTGCGGATCCGCATCGCGAGCGGATTGACCGCCACGCCGGCGTACGTCACCGCGATGCCGAGGTAGTCGCCGCTGGTCTTCCCCTGCCCGGCGGAGTAGGTCGGGTCGATCGGGATCCCGGCGCGCTCGGCCGCTTGGGCCCACTGCACCTTGAGGTGCTCCGTGGGGGCGACCACGATGATCCGGTCCACCATGCGGCGCCCGAGGAGCTCGGAGGCGACCGTCAGGGCGAAGGTCGTCTTCCCGGCGCCCGGCGTCGCGACCGCGAGGAAGTCGCGAGGGAGCTCGTCGAAGTACGTGGTCATCGCGGCCCGCTGCCAGGCGCGGAGGGACGTGGCCGTCCCCCAGGCGGCCCGCTCGGGCCACGCAGGAGGGAGGGCCGCGGAGTGCGGCTCGTTCAAGATCTGCGGATCACTCGTCGTTGTCGTCGTCGCCGAGACCTTCGAAGATCTCCTTGCACTCCGGGCAGACGGGGAACTTCGTGCCGTCGCGGCTCGGGACCCACACCTTCCCGCACAGCGCGATGACGGGATAGCCCATCACCATCGCCTCAGTCAGGTCGTCCTTGGGGACGTAGTGCGAGAAGCGGTCGTGATCGCCCTCCTCGGTCGGCAGGGTCTGCTCGCGCTCCTTGACCCGCTCATCGAGCGCAGTGCCGCCCTTGCTCCCAAATCCGAGGATGCCCATGGCCGCAATGATACGGCCATGGGCATCCCCTGACGGTGCTGACGCGGCTCACGCCGCTGAGTCGCTGCTCAGGCAGCGAGGACCGACTTGAGGCGCTCGAACAGCGTGGGCTGTCGGACGTCGGGCTCGAGGTCGGCCGTGGTGAGCGGTGAATAGGTGGCGCGGGCACGCTCGGCAATGCGAGCGCCCACCGTGGCGGCGAGGTCGTCGGCGACGGCCGCGTGTCCCGCCATGACGGCCAGCAGGATGTGCTCCTTGCTGACGGCCTTGGTCATTGCTGCTCGCATGGTGTCGTCGAGCGGCGCAGCGAGGTGCTGGTCGAGGATCGCACGCACACCGGGCATCTCGTCGGCGACCTCGTGCCAGGCGGCGATGACGCCCGCCTCGAGATCCATCGGCTGTTCCATGAGGACACGCTCGATGCGGCCGGCGAGTCGGGTGTGCCACTTCAGCTGAAGTGTGCAGAGGAGGTCGAGCTCCCCGTCGAACTTCTCGACGACGCCGTCGAGGTCCATCGGCAGGCGGCCGTCGAGGCGACGGTCGGCCGTGTCAATGACGTCGCGGAGGATCTCGCCGCGGCTGTGAAAGGACGTCCAGGTCATGGTCGTGCTCCTTGTGGTGAAGTACTCACATACCGTGAGTACGTACCGACAGTACGTTCCATACTCCCGGTACGCCAATGTGACACAAGTGATCCTGACCACCCGAGACGCGCGTCACACCTAGACTCGCGGGGTGGTGAAGTCCGTGAGCAAACTCGTCCCCAAGGTGCCGGGCCTCCCGCCTGTTCCCGGGGTCAACCGCCGCCAGCAGTTCTCCGCCTCCACCCGCAAGGCCCTGCTCGACGTGGCCGGAGCGCTCTTCGCCGAGCAGGGTTACGCGAACACCTCGCTGGACGCGATCGTCGCCGGCGCGGAGGTCACCAAGGGCGCGCTGTACCACCACTTCAGCGGCAAGCAGGCGCTCTTCGAGGCCGTCTTCACCACGGTCGAGGCCGCGGGCACCAAGCTGATCAAGGACGCGATGAAGGGCACGAAGGACCCGTGGGCGAAGTCCGCGGCCGGCCTGACGGCCTTTCTCGACGTCGTCCGCGATCCCGCCTATCGGCGCATCGTGATCCAGGAGGGCCCGGCGGTCCTCGGGTACGAGCGCTACCGGGAGCACGAGGAGAGGTCGTCGTACGCCGTCGTCGAGGACCTCGTCGCCGGAGTCGTCAGCAGCGTGGGACTCACCGACGACCCGGAGATGGTGACGACCTTCGCCCAGATCTTCTTCGGCGGCCTGCAGTCGGCCGGTGAGTCCGTCGCCACGGCGGCCGACCCCGAGGCCGCCGCCGCACGTGTCGAGGCGGTCGTGGGCCTCATCCTCGCCGCGATGCAGTCGCTGGCGGGGCAGGACGGGCTCAGCCTCGGCGACTGATGTCCTCCTAGGTCGCTGCCCTCAGGGCTTCATCGTGAGGGCAGCCCCGTTGTCCGGGACGAGCTCGATCCAGGTGTGGCCAGCGGGAATCTTGAGGGCACCGGCCTCCGTGCTGAGCTGGATCGGGGAGCCGAGATCGCTCTTGGTCCACGTCGCCCGCTCGAGCTGGCCCTTGTGGAAGACCAGCGCCTTGCCCGTGCCGACGAGCTTCGTCTCGGGCACCGGGTTGCCGGCCGGGTCGAGGTAGCCGGCGTCGCCGATCTTCACACGGAGCACGAGGATCGTGTCGGGCGTGAACTCATCGCCCTTCTTGGCGTTCGAGTTGAGGTTGACGTACTTCGAGCCGTCGTACTTCCACTGGGTCGTGTGGGAGTAGGAGAACGGGACGGCCAACTGGGTGACCGGCTCGACGCCGACGAAGTCGCTCTCCGTGCCCCAGGAGAGGTAGTCGGGCACCGTCTGGGGCTCCTGCTTGGCCAGCGTGATCGTCTTCGTGAGCTGACTGAACAGGTTGTACGGCGCGTGCCGGCTGTTGTCGCGGAAGAACCCCTTCGAGCCCTCGCCGTAGAAGGTGATGCCCGCCTTCTTGATCCGGCTGATGGTCACCGGCGCGGCACCCGAGGTGACCACGTCGGCCTTGACCGGCGTGACGATGCCGATGTCGCTGGCGCGCATGGAGCGGACCGGGCCGACCGTGCCGGGGATCGTGGAGTAGAAGAACGCCGCGAGTCGGGTGAGACCGCCCTCGACGAGCTCCTCGGTGACGAGGTCGGCCTTGGAGAGGCCCAGCTGCGGGGCACTCGCCTCGGTGTTGTCCATCTTCACCACGATCGCCGGGTGGTCGAGCTTCGTCGTGGTGCCCAGCGGCGCCTGGACACCGGTCAGCGGCCAGGACTCCGGCTTCGCCGGCGCGCTGGCCGACGTGGATCCGGCGCCCTTGTCGGACGTGTCGTCGGAGGACCCCCCGCCGCAGGCGGTGAGCGCCAGCGACGCCGCGATCAGGGGCGTGGCGAGGCGGACGATTCGGGCGGGGCGGGCAGCGGGACCGCTGAAGAGCTGTGCAGACACGGCGCCCAGTCTCCCTCGCGCGTGGGGATCAGTCGCAGACCGCCACGCCGCAGCGGATGACCGGTGTCGCCGGGTTTGCCGGGTCGGCGCGACGGGAGCCCGAGGGCACGGCGTCGAAGTGCTGGGTGTCGCCGAGCCCGTAGGTCCAGCGCAGGCCGTGCTTCGCCATCAGCCGGACGACGAGGTGCTTACGTGAGCGCCACGCGTACCGCTTGTTGGAGTGGTGCTGCCACCACGTGTTCGGCACGGTCCCCCGAGCGGACCGGTACGGGTTCTCCCAGGTGTCCAGATCGATGGCCCGGCCCCAGGCGTGCGGCGAGCGGGTCCGCGGGTTGCCCACCACGCCGCGGCAGTTGAAGCCGCTGGAGTTCCCGGCCTGCATCGACTTGTAGTCGTTGGCGCCGTGCAGCTTGGCCGACCAGCCGAAGCGGTCCTCGCGGACGAGACTCCGGAGCGGGATCTGATAGCGGTAGAGATCCACGAAGGCCGCGGCGACCTGGTTGGCGACGTCGACGTTGACCGCGATCTGACCACGCCGCCGATAGCCGGTGAAGTCCCAGTAGTTGACCTCGACGAGCCGCAGGTACGTGCGGCCGACGGGGCACCCCGAGTGCCAGGTGCGTCCGACCATCTCCGACCAGACCGCGTCGGGGATCGTGCGGATCACCGGATTGGCCCCCGCTCCGGCGGCTCGCGGCTGGGTCGGCAGCTTCCGCTTGGGCCGCGGCGCCTTCCTCGGCAGCTTCGCCGGCCGCCCCGGCGGCAGGTTGTCGAGTGCGTACGCCGCGCTGCCGGCCGCTCCGACCCAGTCGAGGGTGCCGGTGCGCGCGAACCAATACGTGTCTACGCGCGGTGTGGTTGTGAAGGTGGCGATGCCCTGGGCGTTGGTCGCGAGTGTGGCTGCTCCACGCCATGCGCCGGTTCCGCTGCGGGTGAGGAGGGTGACGGGTCCACTCACGGGCTCCCCGTTCGCCGCCACCCACCGGATCTGCATCGAGGTGGCCTTCTCGTCGACGACCTTGCCGGGGCCTGTGACGGTCACCGTGCTCCGGCGCCTCAGCAGCGGCACCTGGATCGCCGCCGTCGTGCCGTCACCGACGAGGGTCGCGCGGACCTGGTTGTCGGCGGCGCTCTTCGCCAGGACGACGCTGACCGTCGCGGTGCCGTCTGCACCCGTCGCAGCCTCGCCCATTGCGGCCCACTGGCCACCGTGGTTGCGCTCGAACGAGACGGTCGCCCCGACGATCGGCTGCTGCGACGGATCGAGGACCGTCGCGGTGACCGTGGCAGTCGCTCCCGCATAGGCCGGGGCCGACGTGCTGAGCGTGATCGTCGTCGTGGGCGAGCCGGTGTCGGCGTACGCGGGGAAGGCGGTGAGGAATGCGACCGAGGCGAGCGAGGTTAAGAAGGAGACGAGCCGCCGCATGGCCGGTAGACTACGTAGGCTTGAAAAATCCATAGGGGCTGATCGGTTTCGACTTGGGACGTTAGTTCCAGGGGAAGCGGGTCGAGGAGCCAGCGTCATCTCGTAAACGATCGCTGGAAACCAATAACTGCCAACGCTAAGCGCAGTTCCTTCGCTCTCGCCGCCTGACGCGGTGATCGAAGCGTCCAACCGAGTATCCGTCTCCGACTCGGACCTGGGCGTCATTCAGGAGAATCACCTGCCAGCTCTCGCTAGTGGAGCGGCCAGGGACATCTAGCTAGCTGGGCCTGTCGGTGACGTGTCTGCGTCGAGCACCGGGGCCAAGTAGAACGCCAACCACAGACTGCACCCGGAGAAGACCTGGATCGACGCTCGAGGACCGGGGTTCGATTCCCCGCAGCTCCACCTGTGTGATCTCACCCGAGATACCGGACGGCCCGGACCCTGATTGGGGTCCGGGTCGTCTGTTTTTACTAGGCTCCGCACAGTCCTCCATGGGGGAGGCACCGGAACGCGGGGGGCACGACCATGGACGCATCACAGCCTTCTGCGACGAAGGCTGGGACCAGCCGCTGGGACCCCCTCAAGGAGGCGCTGCAGGCTTACCGGCAGCGAGTGGGCGGCCCCTCCTACGCCCTGATCGCCGAGCGGGTGGCCGCGGCGCGAGAGGAGCGTGGCATTGATCCTCATGCCGCACGCATCGCCCGAACCACCGTCTTCGACGCGTTCAAGACCGGTCAGAAGCGGGTCAACCTGCCCCTCCTGCGCGAGATCGCGGCGGCGCTCGGCGCAGCCGACGAGCAGTTCGAGGACTGGGTCAGCGCCTGCCACCGGGAGGCGGAGCCCACCGACGGACCGGAGCAGTCGGCCGAAGAGGCGGTCGAGCCGCCCTCGTGGAAGGCAGCCCTCCTGCTCATGGTCGTCGGTGTCGCCCTCAACGTCGTGGGCGCCAAGCTCGTCGACCTCATTCCGATCGACCTCTTCCTCGACACCATCGGCACCGCCGTCGTCGCGGTCGCCCTCGGCCCGTGGCGAGGCGCGGTGGTCGGCTACGCCTACAGCACGTTCTCCGTCCTCGTGATGGGCTACATGAACGTCTCGTTCGCCTTCGGCCTGGTGGAGATCGCCTGCGCGCTGGCCTGGGGGTACGGCGTGCGCGGCCGACTGGGACGTTCTGTCGTCCGCTATGCCGTCCTGAGCCTCCTCGTCGCCGTGACCGCCACTGCCGTCGCGGCACCGATCCTCGTGCTGATCAATGGCAGGGCCGGGCACAAGACGGACGCTCTCTTCACCGCCATCCAGCATGACGGCCACAGCGAGCTGTTCTCGATCTTCTCCGGCAACCTGTGGGCCTCGACCTGCGACAAGGTGCTGGTCAGCCTCGTGGCGCTGGTCATCGTCTCAGCGCTGCCCAGGATGTTCCGGCAGCGCTTCCCGCTCGCCGATGCCATCGGGCGGCTGACTCACACCACGGCGCGAAGCTGAAGCCACTTCCTCGGCCGGATCGCGCTGTGATAACCGCCGTCGACGGGGCGGACCTCGAAGTGGAGGTGGCATCCGTCCGGCGCGCCTGAGTCCGAGGCCAGGGCGATGCGCTGCCCGGCCTTGACCCGCTCCCCCGACTTCACGAAGACCGTCCGAGCATGTCCGATGAGGATGTCGACCGAGCGCCCGTACGCCTTCACCCGGAGTCTGAACGGGTGGACGCCGTACGCCGACCCGGGCCTGCCCGGCGCCGAGGGCGACAACACCCGACCGGACAGACCGGCGTAGAGCGGCGTGCCGCAGTCCATCGCGATGTCGATGCCGTGGTGGTAGCCCTGCGAGCCGGGGCAGCGCGAGTCGTGGGCGTACCACGGAGAGCGATTGCACCCGAAGCCGATCATGATCCGGTGGGCGCCCGCGAACCACGGCGAGCGGTAGCGGTGATGGTCACTGGTGTAGAAGTGCCAGCGCGGATCCTTGGCCTGCGCCCCTGCCGGCGCCACCAACGCCAGGATGAGGGCCACGAGGAGGGCTCCGAGAAGCGTGCGGGTCATGGTCCGAGCATGCCAGTCGGACGCCGGACACGCGTCCGGGCTTGTCCGGGTTCGGCCGGACGGGCGTCAGGCGGCCGATTTCGTCGCCGCGGCAGGGCAGACTTCTGCCTGCCATGGCGCCCTGGTCATCTCTGTGGGGGATGTGTGACCGGGGCGCCTGCGCATCCGGGCCGAAGCCTCAGTCGCGCATGCCCTTGAGCCGGCGCCCCACCTCGACCTCGACCTCGCGCTTCGCGGTGCGCTCGGCGATCGACTGGCGCTTGTCCCACGACTTCTTGCCCTTGGCGAGGGCGATCTCGATCTTGGCCCGGCCGTCCTTGAAGTAGAGGCTGAGCGGGACGACCGTCATGCCCTTCTCGGAGGTCTGGCGCTGGATCTTCGCGATCTCCATACGGTGCAGCAGCAGCTTCCGCTTGCGACGGGCGGAGTGGTTCGTCCACGTGCCCTGGGAGTACTCCGGGATGTGCACGGCGTGCAGCCACGCCTCTCCCCCGTCGATGTCGACGAAGCCGTCGACCAGCGAGGCGCGTCCCTGACGCAGCGATTTCACCTCGGTGCCGGTCAGGACGAGCCCAGCCTCGAAGGTGTCCTCGATGAGGTAGTCGTGGCGCGCCTTCTTGTTCTGGGCAACCATCTTCTGCCCCTCTTCGCGTGCCATTCGGACATTCTCTCAGATGGGCGGTGCCACTCGGCACCTCGCGACCGGCCGCTCTCCCGACGCCGCCTCGCGGGAGCAGGGTGCGGCGGTC
The DNA here is from genome assembly GCF_020715565.1 of Nocardioides sp. Kera G14. Taxonomy (NCBI): domain Bacteria; kingdom Bacillati; phylum Actinomycetota; class Actinomycetes; order Propionibacteriales; family Nocardioidaceae; genus Nocardioides; species Nocardioides sp. Kera G14. Next base: position 2,464,673 of record NZ_CP085839.1, read on the forward strand.
GGTTCCGGGAGGCCGAGCGGCCTGGCAACCGCCACCAAAGGTCGACGACCGAGACCGCTACACCTGGCTCCCACCAGGCAGCCGACCACTCCAACCCGCCGCCTGACGGGGCAGTCCCGGTGATGGCCGCCCGGTTGCGAGACTCACAGCACGGTCTGCGGATCGATCGCGACGCCGTCCTTGAGGATCGTGAAGTGCAGGTGGCAGGCGGTCGACCAGCCGGTGGTGCCGGCCAGGCCGACCGTCTCACCGCGAGCGACGACCTGCCCCTTGTGGGCGACGTACTTGCTCAGGTGGTTGTAGATGGCGGTGTAGTTGTGACCGTTGACGTTGCCGAGGTCCAGGAAGAGCCGGTTGCCCCACACGTCGGAGTAGTACTCGTCCGTCACCCGGCCGGAGTCGACCGCGATCTCGGGCACGCCACACGGCGCGTGGAAGTCGTCGCCGTCGTGCAGGCCCCAGTAACCGTAGATCGGGTGCTTGCGCCAGCCGTACGGCGACGTCACGTAGGTGTCACGCACAGGCGTGAGGAAGAGGCCGTCGACGCTGCCGACGTTGCGGTTGCGGTCCTTGGACTTCGCCGCGAGGATCGCCAGCTTGATCCGCTCCTGCTCGGCCTTGAGCGCCTTGAGCACCTTCACGTCGTGGGCCTTCTGGCGCGCCGCGACCGCTCGCGCGGAGTTGGCCGCGCCTTGGGCCGTTGCGGCCTGTGTGACCCAGGAGGCGACCTCGTCGCGGGCGGCCACGGCCTGCGTCTCGAGGCCCTTGACCACCACGAGGTGGTCGGCTGCGGCCTTGCGCTGCACCGCCACGGCCGCGGTGGCCTCCTTCACCTGCTGCTCACGCACGGTCAGGACGACCTCGGAGGCCTTGAGGTCGTCGTACGCCGCCGCCTGCGAGGAGACGACGGTCGAGTTGAACTCCTCCTGGCGCGCGATGTCCTCGGGACTGTGGGCGTTGAGCAGCGCGGCGAGGGCGAGGACACGCGGGTCGCCGCCCTGTGCCTGGCTGATCATCGTCGACTCCACCTTGCGGCGCTGCTCGGTCGCGGCGGCGCGGCCGGTCGTCAGGTCGGTCTTGGCCTGGGCGAGCTGTGCCTGGGCCGCGGCCAGGGCCGCTTGCATCTTCGCGTCCTCGGCCTGAGCGGTCGCCAGTGCGGTCTCCGCCTTCGCCAGCGCGGTCTTGGCCACGGCCAGCTTCCCCTGTGCGGTGGCGAGCGTGGCGTTGGCCTTCGCCAGCTTCGCGGACGCGGCGGCCAGCTCGGTGCTCGACTCGTCGAGGTCGGCGCCCGCCGTCGCGATCTTCTGCCGGACCGCCTGGCCCTTCTTCTTCAGCTTGTTGCTGTGGTCGTCGGCGGAGGCCCACGGCATCGCCGCAGGGTCGAGCATGGGAACGGCCAGGGCACTGACGGTGAGCGCGGCTACGGATGCTGCGGCCAGGCGTCGGCGACCCGCGCGGGGGAAGGAGCGCACGGTTGTTGATGCCTTCGTTCGGGGAAGTGAACTCCCTGACCGTAAGTCGGCGCCTCGCGCTGTCGGGGTATTTGACCCGCCGTGTCGCGAAGTCGGGACCTGTGCGATCCCTATGACTCCAGGTCAGACCTTGAGGTACTTCCGCGTGAGCAGCAGCGTCGGGATGAGCGTGAGCAGCGGGCCGAGGATCGCGACGATGAGCAGCGCCACCCCGAACTCGTGCCAACCGACCCAGAGGATGAAGTCGAGCTTCTGGGACAGCGTGCGCCGGATCCCGAACTCCATGAACGCCGCCATCGCACCGCCGGTCAGCACCACACCGATGACCGCGGTGACCAGCGCCTCGAGGAGGAACGGCAGCGCGATGTAGAGCGTCGAGGCACCGACGAGGCGCATGATCGCGATCTCCCGCCGTCGGGCGAAGGCCGCAAGCCGGATGGTGTTCGCCACGAGCAGGAGCGCGGCGATCACGAGGAATGCGGCGATCGCCAGGGCGGCGTACTTCATCGCGTCGATGGTGTTGAGGATGGGCCCGACCACACCACGCAGGTCCTGCACGTGGGAGACGCCGTCGAGGCCGACGACCGCCTCCTTCACGAGGTCGGCCTGATGGGGATCCTTGAGCGTGATCCAGTAGGACTCGGCCATCATGTCGACGGTCGCGACGGCGTTCGGGCCCTCGAAGCGGGAGGCTCCGTAGAGCTCCTTGATCTTGTTGAAGGCGGTCTCGCGCGACTCGAGGTAGTAGGACTCGATGTTCTGGTTGTCGTCGAGGACCTTGGTGATCGCCGCCTTCTGCGCCTCGGTGGCGGGCGCCGTACAGGCGGGGTTGTCGTCCTTGACGCGGCAGAGGTACACGGTGATCTGGAGCGCGTTGCCCCACTGGTGTGAGGCCTTGGTGGCCTGCTGGTTGAGCATCGCCCCGAACCCGACGAGGGTCAGGGAGACGAAGAGCGTGAGGACGACGGCGATGTGCATCGACAGGTTGCGGCGCAGCCCTTGGCCGAGCTCGGTGAAGACATAGCGAAGCTGCATGATCAGACCCCGTACCCGCCCTGGGCCTGGTCGCGCTCGACGCGACCGTCCCGCAGCTCGATGACGCGCTTGCGCATCTGGTCGACGATGCCGGCGTCATGGGTGGCCATGACGACGGTGGTGCCGGTGCGGTTGATCCGGTCGAGGAGCTTCATGATCCCGACGCTGGTACCGGGGTCGAGGTTTCCGGTCGGCTCGTCGGCGATGAGGATCATGGGCCGGTTGACGAAGGCGCGGGCGACGGCGACGCGCTGCTGCTCACCACCCGACAGCTCGTCGGGGAGCCGGTCGCCCTTGCCGTCGAGGCCGACGAGCTCGAGCGTCTCGGGCACGCGCTTGGTGATCTCGCTGCGGCTGTGGCCCGTGACCTGCATCGCGAAGGCGACGTTCTCGCTGACCGTCTTGTTCTGCAGCAGGCGGAAGTCCTGGAAGACGGTGCCGATCTGGCGGCGCAGCCGCGGAACCTTCCACCCGGCGAGGCGGTTGATCTCCTTGCCGGCGACGTAGACGCGTCCGTTCGTGGGCCGGGCCTCGCGGAGGATGAGTCGCAGTGCGGTGGACTTCCCCGAACCGGACTGGCCGACGAGGAAGACGAATTCGCCCTTCTCGATGTCCATGGATACCGACTCCAGCGCTGGACGTCCGGAGCCTGGATAGGCCTTGGTCACCTTCTCGAAGCGAATCACGCTGATCGAGCATAGGTGAGGGTTGGACGATCCTCCGGATCCGGGAAACTGCGGGCGGGTCACTAGTGTCTGCCTGGTGGGAGCGTGGAGAGGCGTCGGCCGGACCCTGGCGGTGGCGACCCTGCTCTCGGCCGCGGTCGTCGCGGTCGGCGTGTGGAAGGAGCGGCCGGACAAGCCCGCCACGCCACCGCTGTCGACCAGCCTCGCCTCCCTCGACACCTCCGTCGTGACCGTACGCCGGGCGCCCTTCTGCTCCGCGCTTCGGCAGGCGGATGTCGAAGCGGCGCTCGAAGAGCCGCTCCTGACGACGGACACCTGGGGCAACGGGGATCAGACGGACCTGGACAACGACGCGTCGACGAAGGATTCCGACGTCGTCCATGAGTTCGGCTGCCGGTGGGCCGGTGGCGACGATGCCGTCGCCGCATGGGTCTTCGCACCCCCGATCACGGGTGCCCGTGCGACCGCGCTCGCGACGGAGGCAACGAAGCAGAGCGGATGCACGTCCATTCCTGGCGCGGCGCCCTTCGGTGCCCCGTCGGTGGCCCTCGAGTGCGTGCGAAGCACCGAGGGCAGCGGTTGGTCCGACTTCGTCTACGCCGGGCTCTTCGGAGACACGTGGCTCACATGCACGCTCACGGGCATGTCGAACGGACGGACCGATCTCGCGGACCGGTGGTGTGCCGCCGTACTGGGCGCGGCGTCGGCTCCGGCTGCCGGCTGAGGACCGCCGGCTACTCCGCGATGGCGCTGCGCCGCCAGCGGATGCCGGCCTCGATGAAGTCGTCGATCTCGCCGTCGAGCACCGCGGCCGGGTTGCCCGTCTCCTGGCCGGTGCGGAGGTCCTTCACCAGCTGGTAGGGGTTGAGCACGTAGTTGCGCATCTGGTCACCCCAGCTGGCCGCCACGTCACCCTTGAGGTCCTTCTTGAGCGCGGCCTCCTCGGCCTTCTTCTTCGCGAGGAGCTTCGCCTTGAGGACGACCATCGCGCTCGCCTTGTTCTGGAGCTGGGACTTCTCGTTCTGGCACGAGACCACGATGCCGGACGGGATGTGGGTGAGGCGGACCGCGGAGTCTGTCGTGTTGACCGACTGGCCGCCCGGGCCGCCGGAGCGGAAGACGTCGGTGCGGATGTCGTTCTCGTCGATCTCGATCTCGTCGGTCTGCTCGAGCTGCGGTACGACCTCGACCGCGGCGAAGGAGGTCTGGCGACGACCCTGGTTGTCGAACGGCGAGATGCGGACGAGGCGGTGGGTCCCGGCCTCGACACTGAGCGTGCCGTAGGCGTAGGGCGCATGGATCGCGAACTCGGCGGACTTGATGCCGGCCTCTTCGGCGTAGGCGACGTCGAAGACCTCGACAGGGTACTTGTGACGCTCGGCCCAGCGCGTGTACATCCGCATGAGCTGCTCGGCGAAGTCGGCGGCGTCGACACCGCCCGCGCCGGAGCGGATCGTCACGATCGCCTCGCGGGCGTCGTACTCGCCGTTGAGGAGCGTGCGGACCTCGAGGCCCTCGACGTCCCGCTTGACCCGGACGAGTTCGGCCTCGGCCTCGGCCAGCGTCTCGGCGTCGCCCTCCTCCTGGCCCATCTCGACGAGTACACCCAGGTCCTCGAGACGACCGTTGAGCTGCTCGAAGCGCTCGACGTCACCGTTGAGGCCCGAGAGGCGGCTGTTGACCTTCTGCGCGTTGGCCTGGTCGTTCCAGAACTCGGGGTTGGCGGTCTGTTCGCTGAGCTCGGCGATCTCGCGCTTCATCGACGGCAGGTCAAGGACCTGCTCGATGGTCTGCATGGTCGCGACGAGCTGCTTGAGCTCCGCGTCGAAGTCGATGGCCACGAGGGTCAAGGCTACCGGCCCGAGCCGGTAGCCCTGAATCCCTGATCAGCGCACCCGGAGGGTCTTCCGGATCGTCGCGGCCTTCGACGTGGAGGAGGCCCTGAGGACGAGCCTGAGGTGGTGCTTGCCCTTCCTGAGCCTCTTCTTGAGCTTGATCACGACGACGCCGTTCTTGACGGTGAATCTCCCGATCCGCCGCTTGCCGTCGAAGATCGTGACGCGGCCGTTGACCACCGTCGAGCTGGCACCGAGGGCGGCGAAGGAGACCCTGATCCTCTTCGTCCGCGCCTTGATCCTGCTCGGGATGTGGGCGCCCGCGACCGGAGCCGGGTTGCCCGGGTGGCCGATCGGCGGCGTGGTGTCACCACCGGTCGTGGTGCCACCACCCGGAGCCGTGGTCGTGCCACCGCCCGGAGGCGTCGTGGTGCCGCCGTCGGGAGGCGTCGTGGTGCCACCGTCCGGAGGTGTGGTCGTGCCACCGCCGGACGTGGTGCCGTCACCCGGTTCCGATGCCTGCTCGGGGAAGGAGGACCGGAGCAGGCCCTCCCGCAGGGAGTAACCGTCGGTGTCTCCGTCGTCGGTCCAGACGACCTCCACCTGGTTGTCCACCGCCGTGCTGCGCGGTTTGATGGCCATGCCCTCGTTGTTCAGGTTGGGCATGCCCGCCGGACGAGCGAGGCTGTGGGCCACGGCGAGATCGCCTTGGCTGTCGACGGTGAGCAGGTTGTAGACGCCACCGCAGCCGTCGTCGCACAGCGCCCAGATCGCCTTGCGGTCGGCGTCGAAGGCGACGTCCATCGACCAGGGCAGGCCGGACTTCTCGACCTTGACCTCGACGGGTGCCGCACTGTTCACGAGCGAGAAGAAGTGCAGGTCACCGGTCGCCTCGACGGCAGTGACGAAGAGGCCGTCGGTCGGGTAGGCCGCAGCGGTGTACGCCGCGCCGCCGACCTTCCAGCCTGCGCCGGCCAGGAAACTGTCGGGCACGTAGGTGATGCCCTCGAGGCCGAGGTTGGCTCCTGTGGTGACCTGGGAGTTGACGTCCCACTCGTCCACCGGCGTGAGCGTCGTGGTGGTACCCGTCACTCCGGTGAGGTCGAAGCGCAGCACCTTGTTGTAGGAGACACCGCTGTTGTCGTTGTCCCGCTCCGAGGTGACGTAGAGCGATCCGTCGGGACCGAAGGTCAGGCCCTCGGTGTCGGGAGCACCGGTGCCGTCCTTGAAGACGAGCTTCTTGCCCTCCTCCCAGCCGGGCGCGTCGACGTACTTGCCGTCAACCTTCTGGGTCTTGTGCAGGGTGCTCTTGTTCTGGATCACCCAGAGGATGTTCGGGTCGGTCGGGTCGAAGACGGCCCCGGAAGCGTCGCCGTCACCGTTGCCGTCGGCGTCACCGATGGTCGCGCCGTCGTCGACGGTCGTCACCGCGCTGGAGCCCGGCCAGGTCTCGGTCGTGATCGACGGACACGCGTTGGCCGCACCCCACGTGGCGGTGGGGGTCTCGACGTACGACGTCGAGCCGAAGAGGTCGCAGCGGCTGTAGGACGCGATGCCGTCGTCGTACCAGGTGTGAGCGACGATCGTCGCCTGGTCGCTCGCACGACGGATGCTCAGCGAGTCCGCGCTGTCGAGGCCGGTGACGCTGTCGGCGACGTAGAAGGCGCCGGCGGCGAGGTTGGTACCGGCCGGGACGGTGTGGACGACCGTGCCGGTGTTGTCGAGCAGTTCCCAGCCCGAGATGTCGACAGTCGCCGTGCCGGTGTTGAGCAACTCCGCCTTGCCCGCGACGTTGGAGACCTCGTTGAGGACGACCGGGGTGTCGAGGCGGCGGGACTTCGTCGCTTCGGCGGCCGTGTTGTCCCGACCGAACGTGCTCTGTGTGACACGCCAGAACTCGTCGGAGCCGTTCGGCAGGGCCGCGAAGGCCTGCGAGTCGGAGTCGTAGTTGTCCGAGACGCCGGCGTCACCGTCGCCGTAGGCCTGCTCGTCGACGAGCTGGCCGGTACCCGGCGTGGCGCTCGGGCCGTAGATCTTGACCGCGTCGCCCTCGCCGGACAGGCCCTTCTTCGAGGTGAAGACGACGTGACCGTGGCTCGGGATGGTCATGGAGGTCGCCGGCTTGAGAGAGGACGTCGTGTCGTCCCAGACCTTGAGGTCGGCGAGGGTCAGCGCGACGGCACCGGAGGCCGCACCGCTGTCGACCTGGTACCAACCGTCGATGCTGACGCCACTGGCGCCCTTGTTGTAGAGCTCGATCGCGTCGCCGAGACCGGCATTGCCGGGGTCGTCGGCGTTGAGCGAGGAGATCTCGTTGATCTCGACGTCGTCCCAGTTGGGGTCCAGGGCCGGCGTGCCCGACGGGGGCGTCGCCGCGAAGGTGTTCACCACACCCGAGGTCGGGGCGGGCTCGCTCTTCCAGAGACCGAAGCCGGGCGTCGTACGCCCGTACCCGGTGGCACTGGCGCCGCCGGCGTGGTTGGTGGCGTCACCGTCGTCGGCGATGTCGAGCACGGTGTTGTCGGGCGCGTAGAGCCAGAGGGCGTCGGTCTTGTTGAGACCGAATCCGCCTGCGGGCAGGTAGCTGTCGACGACGCCGGCGGCGTTGGCGGCCGGCGTGTCGGGGCTGATCGAGAGATAGGCGCCGGGCGCGAGGTCGACGTCGCCGAGGGTGAGCTTGTCGGCCGTGCTCGCGTTCGGGACGGTGCCGTCGCTGATCGCGAAGCCGCTCAGGTTCACCGTGGTCGAGCCCGCGTTGTAGAGCTCGATGAAGTCGGTGGGATCGGTGTCGAACTCGTTGATCTTGATCGAGGCGTAGGCCGCCGTCGTCGCGTTGGCGCCGAGCGAGTTCGGTCCGCCGGGCGTCGGGTTCGTGGTGGCCGTGAACGCGCCGGTGCCGTCAGGCGTGCGGGCCGCGCTGGGGGCCTGGTGGGCGGCCCAGTCCGTGCCGTCAGGGAGGACGGAGTCGATGAGCGTCGTCCCGTCGGGCGCGAAGAGGCGCCCCTGGTCGTTCTTGCCGAGGCCGAAGGCGGGCGGGACGAAAGCTGCATAGCCACCGGGGGCGATCGTGCCGTCGAGGACGGTCGCCCCCGAGATGGCGCCGTTGTCGATCAGCTTGTAGCCCGTGAGGTCGACGACGCTCGTGCCCGTGTTGTAGAGCTCGACGAAGTCGGTGTCGGCGGCGCCCTGGTAGGTGAACCCGTTGGAGCTCACCTCGTTGATCACGACGTTCCCCAAGGCACCCGACGGGTCGTCGGCGTGGGCGGGGGTGCTGAAGCCCAGCGCCAGCCCGGAGAGGCTGAGAGCGCCGGCGGCCAGCGCGGCGATGGAGCGATTTCGAATTGTCACGGTCTTCCTCGGGTCGGGCCCCCGCGGGCGGGGACGAGCACCGCTCAACCTCGCGAGGTGAACCGAACCCACGGTGAACGGATCCTGAAGACGCGTCGAAGGTCAACGCCGTCCTGGATGAGAAGTCCATCCGTTGCCGATCGGCTGTGGATCAGCTGTCATCCACCGTGACGAAGGCTCCCCCGCTACCGCTGACCGGAGGCGAGGTGGGTGCTCCGGGGAAGGCGATCGGCAGATCGAGCGGGGCTCGGACCGTCACCCGGAGACGGTCAGCATCCACCGTGACCGCGAAGGTCAGGCCGGGATAGCGGCCGCGGGCACCGGTGGCGTCAAGGAACTCGTCGACGGCCGACCGCGCCGTCGACGGATCGAGGTGAAGCCGGGTGTCCAGTCCGTCGGCGTACACCTCGGTGCCCTGTGCCCCGAGGTCGGCGGCGTGCAGAGCGGCGCCGTCGGCGATGTTGTCGAGCGACTGGCGCTGGAGCCAGGCCGCCGTCGCGTCGATGACGACCGCAGCGGCGATCAGGAGGACGACGGTGAAGCCGACGATGAGCGGAATCGTCGAGCCTCGCTGGGCACGCTGCTCACTCGCTCGCATCGGCGATCTCCTGGAACTGCCCGATCGGGACGGTGTGGCTGGCGTCGAGGGCGAAGCTGGGTGTCCCAAGGCCGAACGAGGCGGGCAGCCAGGGCAGCGCCACCGCCGTCGAGAGGCGGACCGTGACGATCGAGGTGCCGGCATGGCAGTCGTGGGGGTACGGCGTGCAGCTGACCTCCAGGTCGATGGCCGCGTCCTCGGCGTGCTGGTCGAGGAGCGCGATCCGGATCGCCTCCGTCGCCCGTGCGCGGCCTGCGGCGTCGGTGTCCGCGAGGGCATAGGCACGGCCGGCCGAGCGGGCGGCGGTCGCGAGGGCGAAGGAGGCACGTTGGACGTCGAAGACCGCCAGGACGAGCCAGAGGGCCGGGATCATGAGAAGGATCGCGAGCCAGCTGAACTCGACCAGCGCACTCCCCCGCTGGCCCCGCCTCACGGCGTCTCCTTGATGGCGTGGCCGGTCACCGTCAGGGCGACGCCGGGACCACCGATCCCCAGCGCCGGCACGGTGGCGTGCACGGTAACCTCCACGGCGGGTGCACCGTCGATCATGACAGTGGTCACCCGGATGTCGTCGGCGAAGCGTTCCGACACGACGCCCTGCAGCTGTTGGCGCGTCCGGTTGACGCCGTCGGGCAGCGCGTGGTCAGCGGTGGCCGCGAACCGTGCTCCCTCCGCTGCCGCGCTGGCGAGAGTGTTCCTCACGAAGAGGACCAGCGAGACCTGGAGGATGCCGAGGAACAGCGGCACCAGGAGGAGCAGGATGAGGACGAAGTCGACCACCGCAGCGCCGCGCTGGCGCCGCCGTCGGTTCACGAGACCTTGTTGAGCGCGCTCGTCAGCAGGGCACGGAGCTGGTCGTCCGCGATCGTGTAGAGCGCCGCCACGAGGCCGGCGGTCATGACGGTCACCAGCACCCACCCCGGCACGTCGCCTCGCTGCGGGCCGGTGTGCATCAGGCGGAGCAGGTAGGCCCGGAGTCGATTCATGAGGTGGTTCCTTCCCGAGAGGGTCACGAGGTGACCAGGTGGAGGCCGAGCAGGCCGGGGTAGAAGGCGAAGAGGACGGTCGTGGGGAGGACGAGGAAGACCACCGGGACCATCATCAGGATCTCCTTGCGTGCGGCGACCTCGATGAGCTCGCGGCGGCCGGCTTCGCGGACGTCGGCGGCCTGTGCGTGGAGCACGTCGGCGAGCGGCGTGCCGCGCTCGATCGCCACCGCCAGTCCGGCCGCGAAGCGGGCGACCATGGGCAGTCCGGTCCGGCTGGCCAAGGCGTCGAAGGCGGTGCCGATGGGGGTGCCGGTGCGGATGTCGGCCAGCACCCGGGCGAGTTCACGGGAGAACTCGCCGCCACTGCGACGAACGACGCGTTCGAGGGCCACCACCGGAGACTCACCGGCGCTGACGGCAAGGGCCAGGAGTTCGGCCAGAGTCGGGAACTCCTCGAGCATCCTGCGCTCGCGCGCCTTGACCTGGGAACTCAGGCGATTGTCCCGAGCGAGTACGCCGACGACCAGTGCCGTCACGCACAGCACCACGGATGCGACGATCGAACTCGGATCTGCGAAGGCCCGCAGCAGAGCCCACACCGCGGCGACCGCGAACGCTCCGAGCCCCCACACCACCTGCTCGATCCGGAACTCGTGCACCGTGCGATCGATCCCGGCACGCTCGAGTCTGCGTCGGACCGAGGCGGCTCCGCCGAGCGTGCGCTCGACCATCTCCGCGGCCGATCTCAGGACCGGCCCGAAGACGCCGGCGGCGGCGGAGACCGGCTCGGGCGACGACGTACTGCTGAGGGCGGGGAGGTCACGGAGCCACGGCAGCACGCGGTCCGAGAGTGGCGGACGCACGATCGCCCGCACCCGTACGCCGACAAGCACCAACCCGGCCCCCGCCAGCGCTCCGAGGAGCGCTCCCCAGGCCGTCACGACAGGATCCGCCGCTCGACGGGGAGTCGGCCGATCCGCATCATCGCCCGGTAGGCGACGACGCAGAGGATCCCGCCGACGATGAGCACGATCGTGCCGCCAGCGGTGGCGTAGCGGGTGATGACGTCGGACTGGAACGCCATCAGGAGCAGCACGATCCACGGAGCCGCCACTGCAAGGCGTGCCCCGTTGACCGTCCACGCCTGTCGCGCCTCGAGCTCGGACCGGGTCCGGGCGTCCTCGCGCAGATAGCCGGAGAGGGTGCGCAGGATCCGCCCGAGCTCGCCGCCGCCGACCTCGCGTGCGATCCGCAGGCCCTCCACGACGCGGTCGCCGACGGGATCCGCGAGTCGCTCCTTGAGGCGGTCGAGTGAGTCACCGAAGCGCCCGGACACCTGGTAGTCGAGGGCGAAGGCGGCGAACGCCGGACGCAGTGCCTCAGGCCCCCGGTCGGCCAGGCCGGCAAGGGCTTCGGGCAGCGACAGCCCCGCCCGGACGCCGGAGGCGAGGTTGTCCACCGCCTCCGGCCAGACCTCGGCGAACTCGCGCTGGCGCCGAAGCGCTCGGCCGCGGACGATCACCACGGGGAGGTAGCCCGCCATGATCGCAAAGGCCAGCGCGACCGGTGGCGTGCTGGAGACGAGCTCGACGACCAGACCTGCGATGAGGCCGCACGCACTGCAGAGCAGGACGAAGCCGCTCACCGACACCTGACCGAGCCCGGCACGCGCCAGAAGCTGGGCGAGGCCTGAGGGCCGGCGGGTCGACGTACGCGGGACCGAAGGGAGGGCGAAGGCGGACCAGCAGAGCATCAGCCCCACTCCGACGCCGAGTCCGACCAGGGCGCCCATCAGACGACCTCGTTGAGCAGGCGGTGGATGTCGATGCCGAGATGGGCGTAGCGCTCGACCCGTGGAGGCATGCCGCCGGCGCGTCGTAGCTCACCATCGTGCCTCTCGAAGAGGGTGGCCGTCTCGATCGTGTCGCCCTCGACCCGGCCGGGCACCGCGATGATCTCGTTCACCCGCCGCGCGCCGCTCGGGTCGAGGCCCAGGTGGACGACCAGGTCGACCGACGCGGCGATCGTCGGGACGACGAACTTCGACGAGATGTTCTCGCCGGCCAACAGCGGCAGGAGAGCGAGCTTGCCGAGGGCCTCACGACCGGAGTTCGCATGGACGGTGCACATGCCGGGAACGCCGGAGTTCAACGCCAGCAGGAGATCGAGTGCCTCCTCGGCGCGGACCTCGCCCACGATGATCCGGCTGGGACGCATGCGGAGCGACTCCTTGACGAGGTCGCGGAGAGTCACCTCACCCGTGCCCTCCAGCCCCGCCTGGCGGCACTGCAGGGCGACCCAGTCCGGATGGGGGAAGCGCAGCTCCCACACCTCCTCGGCACTGATCACCCGGTCACCACCCGGGATCGCGGCTGCGAGGCAGTTGAGCATCGTGGTCTTGCCCGCCTGGGTCGCCCCGGCGATCAGGATGTTGAGCCCGGCACGCACACTCGCCTCGAGGAAGGCCGCGGCGGTCGGGGTCAGGCTGCCGAGGTCGACCAGATCGCCCAGCCGAGCAGCGCGCATCACGAATTTGCGAATGTTGACCGCGGCGAAACCGCGGCTGATCCCGTCGAGTACGACGTGCAGTCGATGGCCGCCGGGCAGCATCGCGTCGACGAAGGGACGGGAGAGGTCGATCCGGCGACCGGAGGTCTTGAGCATCCGCTCGACGAGCTCGTCGACCTGCTCGCGGGTGAGCATCAGGTTGGTCAACTCGTGCCGCCCGGCACGAGCGATGAAGACGCGGTCCGGTGAGTTGATCCAGATCTCCTCGATCTGCGGATCCTCCAGCAGCGCCTGCAGCGGCCCGAATCCCGCCACCCGGGCGACGAGCTCACCCACGACCCCGGCGGAGTCGTCCAGCGTCTCGACCGCGCCGGTCAGTGCGCGCTCATCGTGCTCGCGGACGACGGTCTCGGCGATCCGACGTACGAAGGCGGGATCGACCTGTGGATCGACGCCCTCGCGGCGCACACGCTCGCGGACGGACGCGTCGAGTCGTTCGACGAGACCGATTCCGAGGTCAGTCCCCATGACCGGACCCCTTCCCGAGTGGAGTTCCTGCCGGGAAGGCTAAGCCCGCCGTGCGACGGTGACCAGACCCTCTCGTCGGGCTGTGGAGGAAGCCGACTCCTGCGAGGACCGAGAGGCGGCTCAGCGTCGTGGGATGACCAGGGCGATACCGGTGTCGAACTGGTCCCCTTCGAGCCGTCCGCCGAGAGCCGCCACGACGGCGCGTGCGCGCAGGAAGGTCGATCCCGGGCCGCGCAGACGGCCTCCGGTGCTGGCGGAGCGGGCCGTGGTGACGTGGATCCGCAGCGCCCCCTCGCGGGTGGTCTCGTAGCGCAGCTCGACGTCGCCGCGGGAGCGATGGAGGACGTCCACCAGCAGCAGCTCGTGGATGTGCTCGAGCGGACCGGGCGTGAAGGTGATCTCCTCATCACCGCCCACCTCCGAGAGCAGCCGGCGGTCGTGATGGGCGAGCTCGCTGGCCCACCGCCGTGCGCAGGTACCCGCGAGGTCGCGCAACGGGATGCCGGAACCGGCGACGAGCGAGGAGTGCCGCGCCAGCTGGACGAGCTCGCCTGCGACGACGTCCAGCGACTCGATCCGCTGCACGCAGCGATCCACCGCCGCCCGTACGTCGTCGGGGACTCCGTCACTCAGGGCGAGGTCCTCGAGCTCCAGTCGCAGTGAGGTCAGCGGCGTGCGCAGCACGTGCGAGGCGTGCTCCGCGAACGACTGCTCCTGGCTGATCCGATCCTGGAGCTGGGACGCGGAGATCCGCAGGGCGTCACCGATCGCCTGCACCTCCGGGATGTGCGAGGTCGGAAGGTCGAGGTCGAAGCGGCCACGTCCGAGAGCCCGGGCGGCGCGCGCCAGCTGGAGGAAGGGCGACACGAGGGCCAGGGACAGCACGTAGCCGGCGAGGCCTGCCACGACGACCAGGCAGAGGAAGAAGAGCCCGATCGTCGAGAGGCGATCCGTGAGCGAGCTGATCGCGAACGCGGCCGCGCAGAGGAGGACCGTCAGCAGGATGAAGGTGGCGGTGAGGCGATTACGCATCCTGGGGGCCGCCCTCCAGGCGGAACCCCACACCGCGGACGGCGACGACCTTGTCGGTCACACCGGCTGCCTCGAGCTTCTGTCGCAGACGGCCGATCGTCACGTCGAGCGTCTTCGTCGAGCCGTACCAGTTCTTGTCCCAGGCCTCGGCCATCAACCGGTCGCGCGAGACCACCTTGTCGCGCTGTCCGGCGAGCACGGCCAGGACGTCGAACTCCTTGCCCGTCAGTGAGACCTCGAGGTCGCCGGCATGGACCCTGCGCGCGGGCACGTCGATCCGCAGTGCGCCCTCGGGGAGGCCGGCGCCGGAGGCATGGGAGGCGGTGCGACGCAGCAGCGCTCGGACGCGTGCCTGCAGCTCGGCGAGGCCGAACGGCTTGGAGAGGTAGTCGTCCGCGCCGTAGTCCAGGCCCACGACCCGGTCGAGCTCACCGGCCCTGGCGGTGACGATCATGATGGCGCCGTCGTACCCGCTCTCGCGTGCACTCCGGCAGACGTCGAGCCCGTCCATGTCGGGGAGGCCGAGGTCGAGGATGAGCACGTCGGTCGGGCGCGAGGTGAGCTCCTCGAGAGCGCTGCCGCCGGTGTCGACCCAGCGGACGGCATAGCCCTCACGCTCCAAGGTGCGGACGAGCGGGAAGGCGATGTCTTCCTCGTCCTCGACGATGAGGACCGTGTGAGCCATGGACGGAATCGTAGGCGAACCGGCGCCCCGACCCGCGCGTCCGGTGGGGAGGTCAGAAGTCGGACAGGTGGTCGTCCAGGCGCGACAACGCCGTGCTGATCGTGGGTTGCTCGATGGCCAGCGGGTCCTCGGCCCCCTCCTCGACCTCGTCCCAGGTCAGCGGCGCGGCAACCGTCGGACGGTCACGGCCGCGGAGCGACCACGGCGCCACAGTGGTCTTCGCCGGGTTGTTCTGTGACCAGTCCAGGAAGACCTTGCCGCCGCGCTTCTCCTTCGTCATCGAGGAGATCACCCGATTCGGGTACGCCGACTGCAACTGCTCCGCGATCTGCCGGGCGACCCCCGACGGATCCGGGACGGGTGCCGGCAGCGGGATGTAGAGATGCAGACCCTTGCTGCCACTGGCGACCGGGTGCAGCGCGAGGCCGAGCCCGGTGACGAGCTCACGGACGAGCAGTGCGACCTGGCACGCCTCCGGCAACCCGGCCGGCTCGCCGGGGTCGAGGTCGATCACGATCCGGTCGGCAGGAAGCGGATCGCCCTCCGGCGTCACACGCCACTGGTGCACGTGCAGCTCGAGCGCCGCGGTGTTGGCGAGCCACGTGAGGGTCGCGAGGTCCTCACAGACGGGGAAGACGTTGCTCCGCACCCGCACCCGACGGATCCACGACGGCGCCCCGCTCGGGATGTTCTTCTCGAAGAAGCTCGACGACCCGACGCCGTCGGGCCACCGCACCCGCGTCACCGCGCGCCCATGCAGCTGCGGGAGCAGCACCGGCGCGGCCCTCGCGTAGTAGTCGAGCACCTCCCCCTTGGTCGTGCTCGTGCGCGGGTAGAGGACCTTGTCGAGGTTGCTCAGGGTGAGGGCGCGGCCCTCTACGTCGACGCGCATGACGCCCATCGTTCCCGATGAGGGGGCAGGATGGGGGCATGCGAGCGATCTGGAAGGGCGCGGTCTCCTTCGGTCTGGTCACGGTCCCGGTGAAGCTCTACTCGGCGACCGAGTCCCACGACGTGTCCTTCCGGCAGGTCCACGCGAAGGACGGCGGCCGGATCAAGTACCAGCGCGTCTGCGCCCTCGACGGCGAGGAGGTGGCCTACGCCGACATCGCGAAGGGCTACGAGACCGAGGACGGCGAGATGGTGATCCTCACCGAGTCCGACCTCGCCTCGCTCCCTTCCACGTCGAGCCGCGAGATCGCCGTACAGCGGTTCGTGCCCCGTGACCAGGTCGACCCGCTCCTCTTCGAGAAGTCCTACTACCTCGAGCCCGATGCCAACGCGCTCAAGTCCTACGGCCTGCTGCGCGAGGCGCTGCGCGACACCGATCGGGTCGCCGTCGTCACGATCGCCCTGCGCCAGCGCACCTCGATCGCACTGCTCCGCGTGGTCGACGACGTCATCGTGCTGCAGACGCTGATCTGGCCCGACGAGGTCCGCAACCCCGACTTCAACCTCTCTCTCGAGGGTGTGGAGGTGAAGGAGGCCGAGGCGAAGATGGCCCACGTCCTCGTCGAGACCCTGTCGGGCGACTTCGAGCCTGGGGAGTTCGAGGACGACTACGCCGCCGCCGTACGCGAACTCGTGGAGACCAAGATCGAGGGCGGCGAGATCACGCGGCCCGAGGTCGCCGCCGAGTCGAGTGGTGAGGTCGTCGACCTGCTCGCGGCGCTGCAGAAGTCCGTCGCCGCCGCCAAGGCGCAACGCGGCGAGGCCGCCGCCGGCTGACCTCCGGCGGAACACCACGACCCACCCGGCATGATGACTCCATGCCGACCTCCCTGTCCCACTCGTGGACGTACGCCGCGCCCGTCGCAGACGTCCGGGCGATGCTCTTCGATCCGGCCTTCCGCGAGGCGGTGTGCGACGCACAGCATGCCGTCTCCCGCACGGTCGGCATCAACGGCGACTCGATCCGCGTCGACTACGCCCAGGCGACCGCGAAGCTGCCCGGCTTCGCCAAGAAGCTGGTCGGCGAGACGATCACGATCGGTCAGCGTGAGGGGTGGAAGGGCGACGAGGCGGTCGTCGAGATCCTCGTCCCCGGCAAGCCGGGGAGCGCCGCCGGCCGGCTCACGCTGACGCCGGAGGGTGAGGGAACGAGGCAGAGCGTCGACCTCCAGGTCGTCGCGAAGGTCCCTCTCGTCGGGGGCAAGGTCGAGGCGATGATCCGCGACCTGTTGGTCAAGGCGTGGACGAAGGAGAGCCAGGTCGGTCGGGAGTGGCTGGCGCGCTGAGCGTCTCCTCCCGCGTGGCCTCGGCCTCGGCCAGGTCCTGTCGACGCCGCAGCGCGATCACCACGATCAGCACGAGGAACGGCCCGAAGGCCAGCCCGAACGTCAGCACCTTCTCGTACGGGTGCAGCGCGCCCAGGTGCATCGGAACGAGGGCGACGAGCGGGACGAGCAGTGCGGACACGCGGTCAGAGTAGTTCGGGGATCTCCGGGATCGCGAACCAGCCGAGGTCGTCGTCCGGGTCGTCGTCGGGCCCGCGGTCCTCGGTGTCTGCGTGGACGGCAGCCCAGCGCTGAAGGGGAACATCCCCGACGGCATCGTCGAGCACGACGACGACACGTCGCCCACCCCGCCCCGAGAGCGCGGTCGAGGCATCGGCCGCCGACATCAGCGCGGCGTACTCCCCCTCCTCGCTGTCGTCCGGCGCCTGATAGGCCTCGTCCAGCGCAGACGAGGGCAGCGAGCCGGCGGCGTACCACTCGCGGAGCAGCTCGAGCGTGGCAGGCAGATAGAGCCTCATCCCTCCTCCGGATCGGTCGGCTTGGGTCGGCGACCGCGCGGTGCGCGCTGCCGCGTGCCGGAAGCGGTGTCGACGAGCTCGTCGATCGCGTCGGCGAAGCACTGGCCGAGGATCTCGGCGTCCGGGATCAGGTCGCGGTCGGTGTTGATCCCGAAGAAGACGGTGCCGTCGTACGACGTCACCCCGATCGCCAACGCATGGCCCGGTGTCAACGGCGGGACCGGGAAGGTGGCCACCATCCGCGCGCCCGCGGCGTAGCGCGGGGACTGCGGCCCCGGCACGTTGGTGACGACGAGGTTGTAGGACTCACCGGGCCGTGAGGCCGCGGCGCGGCTCCCCACGGCGTGGAAGGTGGTCGGCGCGAAACCCGAGATCCCTGCGAGTCGTGCCGCCGAGACACCGCGTCCCGTCGCCTTGTGCGACTCGAAGGACCACGAGACCTGGTGCAGGCGGACCACCGGGCTGGGCTCGCCGACCGGCAGGTCGACCATGTGGACGGCGATCTGGGAGCCGAGCGAGGTCGCCTCCTCGTTCTCGTCGATCACGGAGACCGGTACGACGGCGCGGACCTGCCGCAGGCCGGAGAAGGACTCGGCGCGAGTCATCAGCCACGCGCGGAGGCCGCCCGCCACGATGGCGAGGACCGCATCGTTGATCGTCCCGCCGTGGACGGCCCGCACACGACGGAGGTCCTCCAGGCTGGTCTGGGCCGTGACGAAGCGACGCTGCTGCGAGAGCCGGCCGTTGATCGCCGTGGGCCGCTCCGGACGACGGCGGGTCACCGTCGCGGTCACCTTGCCGGCCCGCCGGGCTGAGCGGCGTGCCATGCGAGCCAACGCGAAGCCCCGCGAGCGGGCCGTGTCGACGATCGTGTCGGCGTCGGTGAGGGCGTCCTTGACGACGCCCATGAGCAGCCCGGGCGCGCTCGGCCGCCGCAGCGGCGGCAGCGGCGCCGTGTCGTCGTCGACGATCTCGACATCGGGCTTGAGGTCCAGCAGGAGCTGCCCGAGGTCGATCGTCTCGACCCCGTCGACGAGCGCCTGGTGCGCCTTGGCGAGGATGGCGAAACGCCCACCCTCGAGCCCTTCGATGACATACATCTCCCACAACGGCCGCGCACGGTCGAGCGGTCGCGCGACGATGCGGCCGACGAGGTCGCGCAGCTGCTCGGCAGAACCCGGTCGCGGCAGGGCGGAGAGCCGCACGTGGTACTCGAGGTCGAACGTCGGGTCGTCGACCCACATCGGGTTGGCGACTCGACCCGGCATGAACTGCACGACCTGCCGGTAGCGCGGCACGAAGGAGAGCCGGTCGGCGACGAGCGCCAGCAAGGCGTCGTACTGCAGGCCGTTCGGGCCGGGCTCGAAGACCTCGACGGTCGCGTTGTGTCGCGGCACGGTCGGTCGCTCCTCGGAGAGGAACGCGAGGTCCCGAGGTGTGAGGCGGTTCCCCATGACACCCCTCGCTTTCCGGGGCTCTTGGTCCCCTCTCAGACTCGCATGCGATTCTGGCAGAGTGTTGCGCCCGATCGTCGTCGTTCTCACCGCGCTCGTCGCGCTTCTCGGGCTGACGGCCTGCGGCTCGGCGTCCGACACCAGCTCCACCTCGACCCCGCTGCCGACGAAGAAGATCGCCATCAGCGTGCAGGGCACCACCATCACACCCAATGGCGACCGCGTCGACGTGAAGATCGGTCAGCCGGTCCAGTTCGTCGTCACCGCCGACTCCGCCGGCGAGATCCACGTCCACTCCGACCCGGAGAAGGAGCTGGAGTACACCAAGGGCACGACCACGCTCGACGTCGGCACCTTCGACCACGCCGGCATCATCGAGGTCGAGTCGCACGCCCTGGACAAGACGATCGTCCAGCTCCAGGTCCAGTGACCTTGGCCGCGGCCCTGCCGCAGATCGTCGGCGCGCTGCCGCTGCACGGGATCGGTGGCGCACGCGACCTCCCGATCCCGCGTGAGCTCGCGATCGCCGGAGCCGTCGCCGCCCTCGTGCTCTCGTTCTCCGTCCTCGCGCTGGCGTGGCGGACGCCGCGGTACGACGAGGCCCGCACCGGCCGCCCGGCCCCGATCGAGCTCGCCGCGCTCGTCGACTCCCGTGCCTGGCACGTCGTGTGGCGGGTCGTCGGGATGCTGCTCTTCCTGTACACGGCGATGGTCGCGATCTTCGGCAAGGACCTGCTCACCAACCCGCTGTTCGGCATCTTCTACGTGTGGTGGTGGGTCGCGCTCGTCCCGCTGTCGGTGCTCTTCGGCCCGGTGTGGAAGGCGATCAGTCCGGTCCGCACGATCAACGGCCTGCTCTCCCGTCTCTCCGGCAACGACCCGGAGCGGGGCCTCTACGCCTATCCCGAGAAGCTCGGCCACTGGCCCGCCGCGATCGGCCTCTTCGCCTTCGTGTGGATGGAGCTCGTCTACCCCTACTCCACCGAGCTGGGACCCGTCCGCCTCTGGTGTGCGGTGTACGTCGCCCTCATGCTGGTCGGCGGAGCCCTGTGGGGCAACGTCTTCTACGCGCGCGCCGATCCGTTCGAGGTCTACAGCTCACTCGCCGCGAAGCTGTCCGTCTGGGGCCGGCGCAGCGCGACCGAGCGGCGGCTGTGGATGCGGTCCCCCCTCGCCAACCTGGACACCGTCGTGCCGCGGCCCGGCCTCGTCGCCGTCGCGGCGGTCCTCTTCGGATCGACGGCCTTCGACTCCTTCAAGGACTCCACCACGTGGGTGAAGTTCTTCCAGGGGACCGACTTCCTCAACCGGCACAGCTGGGCACCGACGACGGCGAACTTCCTTGCCCTGCTGGGGATGTGCCTCCTCGTCGGACTCATCTTCACCGGTGCGACGATGGCCACGGGCGTGGGGCCGGGCACCCGTCGACGTACGCTGCCGGCGGCCTTCGCCCACTCGATCCTGCCGATCATCGTCGCCTACGTGATCGCCCACTACCTCTCCTACCTGCTGGAGGCGGGCGAGGCCACCCTGATCAAGGCGAGCGACCCGTTCTCCACCGGAGCCAACTGGTTCGGCACCGCGAACTGGTCGGTCGACTACTACTTCGCCTATCACCCGACACTGCTCGCGAACATCAAGGTGGGCGCCGTCGTGATCGGTCACGTCCTCGGCGTCGTGGCGGCCCACGACCGCTCGATCAAGCTGCTGCCGAAGCAGCACCAGGTCACGGGTCAGCTGCCGCTGCTCTTCGCCATGGTCGGCTTCACCGCCGGCGGGCTGTACCTGCTCTTCTCCGCGTGATCAGGAGCTGAGCCGGCGACGTCCCCTTCGCGGACGGGTGCGTCCGACGAGCTCCGGGGCGAGCGCGTCCAGGACCTGGCCGAGTGCCCGCGCCAGAGCGGAGTCGGGTGCCCCTTCGGTCACCGCCGTGGCCGCCAGCAGTGCCTTGTCGACGGCGACACGGTCCTCGGGCAGGAGATGGATCGCAAGCGGATGCGACGTCTGCTGGACGAGCCCGGCGACCTCGTCATCAGAGGCCCCGAGGGATCTGCGCTGCCGGTTGACCAGGACCCGTGCGGGCTTCGCGACCTGGTCGGCCAGGTCGACCAGGGCACGTGCCAACCGGCCCAGACCGATCGGCTCGGCCGTGGCGACGACGAGCACGTCGTCGGCGACCTCCAACGCCTCCATCGTGAGCCGGTCACCGTCACCCTCGAGGCCCGCGCCCGCGTCGATCACGACCCAGCCCTCCCGCGCTGCGCTCGAGGCCAGGGCGGTCAGCACGCCGGCGGGCACCTCCCGCCAGCGGGTCGCACGCGGCAGACCGGTGACGACGACCATCCGGTCCGAGACCGCCCGTGCCGCCGAGGGCCAGTGCTCCTCGAGTCGCCCGGCGGTCGCCAGCCGCGACACCGCGAGGAGACCGGAGACCTCGTCGAGGACCCCCAGCTGCTGTCCGAGTGTCCCGCCTGCCGGGTCGGCGTCGACCAACGTCACGGTCGTGCCCCGCCGGGCCAGCAGCGCCGCGAGACCGGCGGCGACCGTCGAACGCCCCGGCGCCCCACCGGTCCCCCACACCGTGATCACTCGACCCGGTGTGGCCGCCTCCACCTCCTCCGCCGGCACGGGCTCGACGGGAGCGTGCCGTGCCATCGGCGCCGGCCGCTCGGCGAGCAGGCGCGGGAGCTGAGCGAGATCGGAGTCCTCGACCGTCAGCGCGATGCCGATCTGCGAGGCACGGCTCGCCGCGGCCTCATGCCCCTGCGGGAGTACGGCGACGAGCCGGACGCCCGCGTCAGCGGCCCGTGCCGCCGCGTCGCTGTCGAGCCCCGGGGTGTCGATCCCGACGAGCGCGATCTCGGCCTGTCCGGCGGCGATCGTGCCGAGAAGGTCGTCGACATCGACGCACCGCTTGAGCAGGACGAGCTCCGGGGACCTGTCGAGGAGCGCCAGCGCGTCGGACTCCCACATCGCACCGGCAGCCACCACGAGCACGGTGTGGCGGGCCATCACTGCCGCCGTACGACGGTGACGACGGCCTGATCGGCCGCACCCACGGTGGCGAGATAGGCGCGGGCGTCCGACTCCGGCACGGCGACGACGAGCTGACGCTTCCCGGTGGCCACGAGCGCGTCCGCGGGGTCCGGAGCGGCGACGACACTGGCCGAGGCGAGTGCCGGCTCGGCGGAGATGGAGGTGCGCTCCCCCTTCTGGAGGACGTAGACGTCCACGACCGCTCCGGCGCGGACACCCGGCGGCACCTGCTCGGGCTCGACCGAGAGCGGCACCTCGACCAGTCCCTGCGACGTGCCGAGCGCCGCGAGCGGAACCAGCTCGCCCGCACCGACCGGGCGGGTGAACACGGTGTTCTTGCCGAGGTCGGTCGACGGCCCGATGAGGGTGCGCAGCACCTCGTCGGAGAGCTTCACCTGGACGGTGTCGAGATCGACGGCGTCGATCCGTGTCCCGGCGGCGATGTCCGTCCGGGCCACGCTGACACCCACCGTATCGTCGGCCGACGCCATCAGCCTCGCGCCGGCGATGACCGAGACGGCCACGATCGCCACTCCCACCCAGAGTCGGGGGTCACGCCATCCTGCGCGTGAGGCACGGATCGCCCGCGGAGCACCGGACGCCGTGACAAGCCCGAGAGTTCTTCTCGTCACGCGGCTCATCATGGCCTCATCCGAGGCGACATGTCAGTGTCCTGTGAGTTATCCACAGGCTGCACCAGTCCGCGCAGGGATGGATTGGGCTGGGATGGTTACATGGTTCCCATGCCAGGAGCCCCTCGATTCCTGACCCTCGCCGACGTTGCGGAGGTCCTCAACACCTCCAGCGCCCAGGTCTACGCCCTGGTGCGCCGCGGAGAGCTGCCTGCGATCAAACTGGGCGGGCGCGGGCAGTGGCGGGTGGAGGCCTCGAAGCTCGAGGACTTCATCGCCGGTCTCTACGACGAGACCCAGTCGTTCGTGGCCGCGCACCCGTTCGCCGACTCGGAGACACTCGCCACGGAGGACGCGGTCAGCTAGCTGGCGGGGTCGGAGACCCCCGCGAGTTTCACGCTGACCTTCTTCGTCCTGCCCGCACTGTTGACGGTGAACTCGACCGTCTCCCCCGGCTGGTGAGTCCGGATCGCGACGATGAGACCGATGCCGTCGGTGATCCGCTGACCATCGACGGCCGTGACGATGTCGCCCTTGGCCAGACCCGCCTTCGCCGCCGGCGTACCGTCGTCGACCGAGATGACCTCCGCACCATCACCTGCCGGATCATCGGTCCCCGTCTGCACCTTGGCCCCGATGATCGGGTACGACGCCTTGCCGGTCGTCAGGAGCTGTTCGGCGGTGATCTTCACCTGCTCGATGGGGATCGCGAAGCCGACGCCGATGTTGCCGGCCTCACCCTGCGTAGTGCCGCCCGCGGTCGCGATCGCGCTGTTCACGCCCACCACCTGGCCGAGCAGGTTGACCAGCGGGCCGCCCGAGTTGCCGGGGTTGATCGCGGCGTCGGTCTGCACGGCGTTGATGTAGCTGAGGTCGTCGGCCGACTCACCCGTCGTGACCGGACGGTTGAGCGCCGAGACGATGCCCGACGTCACGGTCGCGGAGAGCCCGAGCGGCGACCCGAAGGCGACGACCGGCTCACCGATGCGCAGCGCCGCGGCGGCGCCCAGCGAGGCGGGCTTGAGGTCCTTGGCGCCCGGCACGTCGAGCACCGCGATGTCGTAGACGGAGGAACGACCGACGATGGTCGCCTTCTCCTTGTGGCCTGCCGTGTCGACGACGTAGACGGGACCCTTGTCCTTCGCAGCCGACGCCACGACGTGGTTGTTCGTGACGATGTGGCCCTCGGTGTCGAAGACGAAGCCGGAGCCGGTGGCCCCGTCGTCCTCCCCTGCGTACTCGGCGATGATCTGGACGGTGGAGGGCAGCAGCGCCTGGGCGACGTTGGCGACACTCGCGTCGTCGGGATCGATCGGGGCCTGGCTGACCGTGGTGGAACCGCTCAGGCCGGTCACCGAGCTGGAGGTGTCGTCGCGCCAGTCGTCGGGCGCGTAGCGCTCCCAGAGCGCTGCACCACCGGCTCCCCCGACGATGCCGGCGAGAAGACCCAGCACCAGGACGGCCGGCCACACCCAGCGGCTCGGCCGCGCCCGTTTCGGCCGCGGCTCAGGAGCCGGCACCGCCATCTGTGGAGGGTGGTGCGGGTGCTGCGGGAGGGGCTGACCCCACGGGTCAGTCGTCGGCTCGCTCACCTGAGCATTGTGGCGCGGGCCGCCAACAGTTCGGCGCAGCGTCAGTGACGACGCGCGTCGACGACGGGAGTCGCCGAGGGACTCGTCCACGTGGAGGCCGTGGTGGGGCGCTCGATCGTGGGGGCGGAGGCGGGCGCGGCACCGAGCGCCAGGACGCCCATCACTGCGGCGCCGACGGCAGTGCCTCCGATGGTGGCGAGGGCGACGTTGCGGCGCTGGTGTTCGGGACCGAAGAAGGAGCCCGGCTCGCAGTGGGCGGCACCCATCAGCGAACCCTTGAGCCCGTCGGAGGCCGCTGCCGGGTCGTAGGTCAGACCCGCCAGCCGCCGCTTGATCCAGCCCTCGCGCTCGACGAGCTCCCGGCAGGCATGGCACTCGTTGGCATGGGCCCAGGCGCGCTCGGTCTCCGCCTCCGAGAGCTGGCCGTCGAGCAATGCCGAGACGCGGTCGCCGAGGTGGCCGCCGAGCAGGCTCATGAGTTGGATCCCCAGCCGAGCACCTTGGGGCCCGAGTAGCGCAGGCGTCCCGCCTTCGGTGCGCGGTGGGCGAGCGCATCGCGGAGCATCGAGCGGCCGCGGTGGATCCGGGACCGGACCGTGCCCAGCTTGGCGCCGAGGATCTGGGCGATCTCGTCGTACGACAGGCCCTCCACGTCACACAGCACGACGGCGGCCCGGAAGTCAGGCGGCAGCGCCTGGAGGGCGGCCTCGATGTCGTCGTCGAAGCGCTGGTCCGTGAAGGCCAGGTCAGGCGTCGGCGTCGTCGAGGCGAGCTTGTCGGCCCGCTCGTCGCTCAGCGCGTCGAACCGGATGCGCTGCTTCCGCCGGGCCTGGTCGAGGAAGAGGTTGGTGGTGATGCGGTGCAGCCAGCCCTCGAAGGTGCCGGGCGTGTAGGTGTCGAGCGAACGGAAGACCCGAACGAAGACCTCCTGGGTGAGGTCCTCGGCGTCGGGCCGGTTGCCGGTCAGCCGATAGGCGAGGCGGAAGACCCGGTCCGAGTGCAGCTCGACGATCTCGTCCCAGCTCGGGACAGACCCGGCGATCGACGTCGCTTCCATGCTTTCCACGCTAGCCAGCCTTCCTGAACAGACCCCAAGAGTCATTCACGAGACACCAACGCAGATCCTCACCCCATCGTTCCCCAACCATTAGGTTGGGCCGCGTGAGTGACCCGATCAGTGCTGCGAGCTGGATCTACGCCGACGAGTTCGTCCCCGAGGACGAGGTCCTCGCGGCCGCGCGCGAGCGGGCTGCGGCGGTCGGCATCACGCCGGTGAGCCCCGGCGTGGGTGGCGCACTGCGCTTCCTCGCCTCTGTCCTCGATGCCCGCGCGGTCGTCGAGGTCGGCACGGGGACCGGCGTCTCCGGGCTCTGGCTGCTGCGTGGCATGCGGGCCGACGGCGTACTCACGTCGATCGACATCGAGGCCGAGAGCCAGCGCCTGGCCCGGCAGACGTTCACCGACGCCGGCATCCCGGCGCAGCGCGCCCGCACGATCAGCGGCGCCGCCCTCGACGTGCTCACCCGACTGACCGACGGCCACTACGACCTGATGTTCGTCGACGCCGACATCGAGGAGGCCGACGCCTGCCTCACCGAGGCGCTCCGACTCCTCCGCCCCGGTGGGGTGGTGGCCTTCGACAACGCGCTCTGGGGTGGTCGGGTCCCGGACCCGTCACAGCGCGACAGCGAGACGGCCGCCGTGCGTGAGCTCGGCCGCACGATCGCGGCGCACGAGGGCCTCGTCCCACTCCTGCTCCCCATCGGCGACGGGCTCCTGCTGGGCAAGAAGGAGTGGACGGCAGACTAGGGCCATGCCCACGCTCGACCTGACCAGTGACGTCGTCACGCTCACCCGGTCGCTCGTCGACATCGAGTCCGTCAGTCGTGACGAGGCGGCGATCACCGACGCGGTCGAGTCCGCCCTGCAGGCTCTGCCCCACCTGACCGTCACGCGGGTGGGCAACACACTCGTCGCGCGGACCGGGCTCGGCCGTGACGAGCGGGTCCTCATCGCCGGCCACCTCGACACCGTGCCGGTCAACGACAACCTGCCGTCCCGCCTCGAGGACGGCGTGCTGCACGGGCTCGGCAGCTGCGACATGAAGGGTGGCGACGCGGTCATCCTCCGACTCGCCGCGACTCTGCCGGAGCCCAACCGTGACCTCACCTTCGTGCTCTACGAGTGCGAGGAGATCGAGGCCGAGCTCAACGGTCTCAACCGGCTGACCCAGTCACATCCCGACCTGCTGGCCGCCGACTTCGCCATCCTGATGGAGCCGTCCAACGCCGGTGTCGAGGCCGGTTGCCAGGGCACGCTCCGGGTCGAGGTGCGCACGACCGGTGAGCGTGCCCACAGTGCCCGCAGCTGGGCGGGAAGCAACGCGATCCACGCCGCCGCCGACATCCTGACGCGGCTCGAGGGCTACGAGGCACGACAGCCCGTCATCGACGGGCTGACCTATCACGAGGGCCTCAACGCGGTCTTCATCAGCGGCGGGGTCGCGGGCAACGTCATCCCGGACGAGTGCGTCGTCACGGTCAACCATCGCTTCGCCCCCGACCGCTCCGAGGCCGAGGCCCTGGCCTTCGTCGAGCAGTTCTTCGCGCCGTACGACGTCGTGGTGACCGACTCGGCACCGGGAGCCCTTCCCGGGCTCGACCGGCCGGCCGCCAGGGCGTTCATCGAGGCGGTGGGCGGGACCGTCGCGCCGAAGTTCGGCTGGACCGACGTCGCCCGTTTCACGACTCTCGGGATCCCTGCGGTGAACTTCGGGCCGGGTGACCCGATGCTCGCCCACAAGGCTGACGAGTCGGTGCCGGTCGCCCAGATCGAGCACTGTGAGCGCGCCCTCGTGGCGTGGTTGGGAGAGAGCTCATGAGGAGCAGCTTCAACGGACCGCGGATCAGCGAGC
Source organism: Nocardioides sp. Kera G14 (assembly GCF_020715565.1). Classification (NCBI taxonomy): domain Bacteria; kingdom Bacillati; phylum Actinomycetota; class Actinomycetes; order Propionibacteriales; family Nocardioidaceae; genus Nocardioides; species Nocardioides sp. Kera G14. Next base: position 2,491,772 of record NZ_CP085839.1, read on the forward strand.
GCCGGCCGGGCACGACCGCCGACGAGCGCCTGCTCGAGAGCCGTGGGCCGGCCGGCTGGCACCACACCGATGCCTGGCGGGTGATGAAGATCCAGGCGGAGTTCATCGAGGCCTTCGACGAGCTCGCCGAGCTCGGTCCGGCCATCTCCGTCTTCGGCTCGGCGCGCACTCCGGCCGACCACCCGCACTACGAGCTGGGCATCCGTGTCGGCGAGGCGCTGACCGAGGCGGGCTTCACCGTCATCACCGGCGGCGGACCCGGCGCGATGGAGGCGGCGAACCGGGGCGCGCGGGAGGCGGGCGGGCAGTCGATCGGCCTCGGCATCGAGCTGCCGTGGGAGGCCCGGCTGAACGAGTACGTCGACGTCGGCCTCAACTTCCGCTACTTCTTCGTGCGCAAGACGATGTTCGTGAAGTACTCGCAGGGCTACGTCGTCCTGCCCGGCGGCGTCGGCACCCTCGACGAGCTCTTCGAGGCGTTGACGCTCGCCCAGACGCAGAAGATCACCAGCTTCCCCGTCGTGCTCATGGGCGTCTCGGCGTGGCAGGGCCTGATCGACTGGATGCGTGAGTCCATGCTGGCCGACGGCCGGATCAACCAGAGCGACCTCGACCGGATCGTCCTCACCGACGACGTCGACGAGATGGTTTCGCTCATGGTCGCCGCCCGCGACAGCGAGGACTGATCGCGATGATGTGGGTCTTCGCCATCGTCGTGGTGCTGATCATGGGTGGAGTCGCCGTGGTGGCAGCCGGCCGCGGAGAGGGCTTGTCGCCGACGTACGACGACCGGCGGGACGTCCTCGTTCCGACCGACCGACGCCTCGAGGCACGGGATCTGCGACGCATCCGGTTCACCGTCGGGCTGGTCGGCTACCGGGCCTCGGAGGTCGACGCGCTGATCGCCCGGCTGGCCGACGAGCTGGATGCGCGCCAGAGACCTGACGCCGCTGCGCCGTCGCCGGCGCCTGCGGATGAGGCGACCGGGTCGACCGCCGACTAGCATCTCCCCCCGTTGTGCCCGACCTCACCGTTGCCCTGACCGTCACCCTCGTCCTCAGCCTCCTCGCAGGCGTGGTCGTGGTGCTGACCCGACTCCGGCTGCGGGCGAGCCACCCGGGCCTCACGCTGGCGCTGCACACGCTGCTCGGAGGCGTCGGCCTGGTGCTGTGGCTCCTCTTCCTGCTCTCCGACACGGACGCTGACTGGCGCTCGCTGGTCGGTGTCCTCGGGCTCGGCTGCTGGTGGGTGGTGGCGATCTGCGGCCTGGTGATCCTCGTGCGATGGAAGCCGAGTCGCGCCCGCGGCAAGCGCGCTGCACGGGTGGCGACGGCCGCGGACAGCTGGTCCAGGACACCGTGGCTCTCGCTGTGGGGCCACGTCGGCCTCTTCCTCGGCGTCGCGTGGTTCACCTTCGCCTATGTGACCAGCCAGGTCTGACGACCTCCACGCATCGGGCAGGATCGGTTCCATGAGGTCACTCGGGATCGCACTGTTGCTCCTCGGACTGCTCGTCGTGCCGGGCGTCGCGCCTGCGCAGGCCACGACCGCGCAGGTCGAGGTGATCGGCCACTCGGTCGAGGGCCGGCCCCTCCGCGCGATCCATCTGGGCGGCTCGCCCGGCTCCGGTCCGACCGTCGTGCTGGTGGCGGCCATGCACGGCGACGAGACGGCTCCGACGCGGATCCTGGCCTCCTTGCGCAGGGGCGGGGCGATCACCGGTGCCGACGTCTGGATCGTCCCGACCCTCAACCCGGACGGCCGTGCGAGGCATCGGCGCTGGAACGCCCACGGCGTCGACCTCAACCGCAACTACCCGGCGTCGTGGCGTCGGATGACGGGGCGTTACAACTCGGGCTCGCGCGCAGGATCGGAGCCGGAGACGCAGGCGATGATGGCCTTCCTGCGGCGGGTGCGTCCCGACGCCGTCGTGAGCTTCCACCAGCCGCTGGACGGGGTCGACCGGCTCACCAAGTCCCAGGCACTCGCCAAGCGCCTGGCCCGAGCGCTCGGACTCAAGCGGAAGACGTTCAGCTGCCACGGCGGCTGTCACGGCAACCTCACGCAGTGGTTCAACGCGTCGTTCCCCGGCACAGCCGTCACGGTCGAGCTCGGCGCGCACCCGACGACGCGCTACCTGACGAAGGTCGCGCCCCGCGCACTGCTGGGTGTCTTCGGCGCCCGTCGCTGACCCAGCTTCCGGCATGTGGGATCATTGCAGTCCGAAGAACGTGTTCCACGAGTCGAGGAAGAGGTCGCAATGGCGGCGATGAAGCCCCGCACCGGTGACGGTGACATGGAAGTCACCAAGGAAGGCCGCGGATACGTCATGCGTATCCCTCTTGAGGGCGGCGGCCGGCTCGTGGTCGAGCTCAACGCCGACGAGGTCAACACCCTCGGCGATGCGCTCAAGGCTGTCCTTGGCTGACCTGCCCGCCCAGGTCTCTCCCCCGACCGTCACCCTCGACGGGCGTGACCCGCACCTCGCCGGTGCGGAGGTCGTCGCTCTCCCCGTGTTGGTCGAGGACGACTCCCTGATCCTCGGCCCCGGCTCCGCGTCGCTGGCTGACGAGATCGACCTGCTCGGCCTGCTCGAGTCGGAGCGGGCCACCGGCAGGGCCGGGGAGGTCGTCGTGCTGCCGGTGCCGGGCGGGACCGAGCTGAACCCGGCGTTGCGCCGCGTGCTGCTCGTGGGTCTCGGCTCCGGGTCGGGCGACGACTTCCGTCGTGCCGGCGCCGCTCTCGCCCGGGCGGTGCGGGACCGGGAGAGCGTCGCCACGACCATCCCGTCGGTCGACCCGACCGTCGGCCTCGAGCCGTTCATCGTCGGCGCGGTGCTCGCGTCGTTCTCGTTCGACTGGCGCGCGGCCGGCCCTGCGACCGCCCCGGTGGGCAGCATCGTCCTGGCCGAGTTGGGGCCGACGTACGCCGACCTGCGGGATCGTGCCGTGGCGATCGCCGCCGCCGGATGGCAGGCCCGCTTCTTGGCGACGGTGCCCTCCAACCTGAAGTCCCCGCGCTGGCTCGCCGAGCAGGCGAAGGCGGTGGCCAAGGCCTCGGGCCTCGAGATCAAGGTCTGGGACGAGAAGGCGCTGACCCGCGAGGGCTTCGGCGGGATCCTGGGCGTGGGCAAGGGCTCAGCGAACCCACCGCGGTTCGTCCGACTCGACTACACGCCGGCGAAGACGACCCGTCGCACCCCGCAGATCGTCCTCGTGGGCAAGGGCATCACCTTCGACTCCGGCGGCTACAACCTCAAGCCCGGCGAGGGCATGTCCACGATGAAGCGCGACATGACCGGCGCCGGCGTCGTGCTCTCCGTGATGGGCGCGCTCCGCGACCTCGACGTGCCGGTCAAGGTCACCGGCCTCCTCTGCCTCGCCGAGAACATGGTCTCCGGCAGCGCGATGCGACCCGGCGACGTGCTGCGGCACTACCCCGGCGACGACTCCGCGCTCACGTCGGAGATCAACAACACCGACGCTGAGGGCCGGCTCGTCCTGGCCGACGGCCTGTCGTACGCCGTCCGCGAGATCAAGCCCGACGTGCTGGTCGATATCGCCACCCTCACCGGTGCGGTCAAGGTGGCGCTCGGTCAGCAGGTCGGTGGCCTCTACGCGACTGCTGATGCGCTCGCTGCGGGGCTGCGTGAGGCCGGTGCCGCGACCGGCGAGGCCTGGTGGCGACTCCCGCTGTCGGACCTCTACGAGGAGAAGCTCTCCTCCAAGGTCGCCGACCTCGACAACAGCGCCGGTGGCCCCGGCTCGATCACGGCTGCGCTCTTCCTGCAGCACTTCACGGGGGGCCTGCCCTGGGCGCACCTCGACATCGCCTCGACCGGCGACGCGCCGGCGGACCGCGAGGAGTGGACGCAGGGCCCCACCGGCTTCGGCGCCCGCACGCTGCTCACCTGGCTCGCCTCCGGCGCCCCGTCTGCCTGACCTGAGCCTGCAGCAAAGGGTCACCGTGACCCTTTGCGGGGAGAGTGATCTTTCAAAGCGTCACCCGTGGCGCAGAAGGTCACCGTGACCCTTTGCGAAGGGTCACGGTGACCGTTGCGTCAGGCCCTGGTGACGGAAACGGTGGCACTCTCGCCGTCGCCGACCATGACGGCCTCACCCTCGGCCGGGTCGGTGACGTCGTACGACGTCGCGAGGGTCTCGCGCGCGATCAGCTCGCCGTGCGTGGTGGCCGCCTCGCGGACCGCGCCACCGCCAGCGACGACGAGGCTGATCCGGTCGCTGACGTCGAGGCCGGCCTCCTTGCGGGCGTTCTGCACGGCGCGGATGAGGTCGCGGGCGAGACCCTCGGAGGCGAGCTCGGGCGTCACGACCGTGTCGAGCACGACGAAGCCACCGCCGGGCAGCATCGCCACCGCGGACTCGTCGGACTCCGCACCCGCGACCGTCTCAAGGGTGTACTCCCCCTCGACCAGCGCGAGGCCACCGGCGACGACCTCGCCTGAGGGTGAGACCGACCAGTCGCCGGACTTCGAGCCCTTGATCGCCAGCTGGACGTCCTTGCCCAGGCGCGGCCCGGCCGCACGGGCGTTGACGGTGAGCTTCTGCTCCACGCTGTAGGCCGCGGCCTCCGGCGCGTCGGCCGTGAGGACGCGGACCGACTTCACGTTGACCTCGTCGGCGACAAGCTCCTCGAAGCCCGCGAGCTCCGGACCGACCACCGTCAGGCCGCCGAGAGGAAGGCGGTTGCGCAGGCGGCGCGCCTTGCGCAGCGCCGACGTGGTCGAGCAGACGTCGCGGACCGCGTCCATCGCGGCGACCAGCGCATCGTCGGCCGGGAGCTCGTCGACGGTCGGCAGGTCCGCAAGGTGGACCGAGCGCTCGCCGGTGAGGCCTCGCCAGATCTCCTCGGAGACCAACGGGAGCAGCGGCGAGATCGTCCGCGTCGTCACCTCGAGCACGGTGTAGAGCGTGTTGAATGCGTCGCGGTCCTCGGACCAGAACCGGTCACGGGAGCGGCGGATGTACCAGTTGGTCAGCACGTCGATGAAGTCGCCGGTGACCTCGCACGCCTCGGCGATCGCGTAGCCGTCCATCGCGGTCGTGTAGGCACCGACGAACTCACGCGCCTTGGCGAGGATGTAGCGGTCAAGCGGGTCGGCCGAGTCGGTCGACCACTCGGCGTCGATCGAGGCGGCGTTGGCGTAGAGGCTGAAGAAGTACCAGCTGTTCCACAGCGGGATCATCACCTGGCGCACTGAGTCGCGGATCCCCTGCTCGGTGACGACCAGGTTGCCGCCCCGCAGGATCGGCGAGGCCATCAGGAACCAGCGCATCGCGTCGGCGCCGTCGCGGTCGAAGACCTCCGAGACGTCGGGGTAGTTGCGCAGCGACTTGGACATCTTCTGGCCATCGGAGCCGAGCACGATGCCGTGGCTGATGCAGGACTGGAAGGCCGGCTTGTCGAAGAGCGACGTCGCCAGGATGTGCAGCATGTAGAACCAGCCGCGGGTCTGGCCGATGTACTCGACGATGAAGTCGGCCGGGAAGTGCCCGCCGCGGCGAACGCCGCCGGCATCAAGTGTCCCGTGGAACCACTCCGCGTTCTCGAATGGGTAGTGGTTCTGCGCGAACGACATCGAGCCGGAGTCGAACCACACGTCGAGCACGTCGGCGACACGGCGCATCGTCGACTGGCCCGTGGGGTCATCGGGGTTCGGTCGGGTCAGGTCATCCACCCAGGGACGGTGCAGGTCAGGCTCCCCAGCCGCATTGAGTGGAAGCCGGCCGAAGTCGCGCTCGATCTCCTCGAAGGAGCCGTAGACGTCGATCCGCGGATAGTCCTCGTTGTCGGACTTCCACACCGGAACCGGCGAGCCCCAGAAGCGGTTGCGGGTGATCGACCAGTCACGGGCGTTCTCGAGCCACTTGCCGAACTGGCCGTCCTTGATGTGCTCGGGCGTCCACCGGATCTGCTGGTTGAGCTCGAGCATCCGCTCCTTGAACGCGGTGACCTCGACGAACCACGAACTCACGCCCTTGTAGATGAGCGGCTGGCGGCAGCGCCAGCAGTGCGGGTAGGAGTGCTCGTAGGACTCCTGGCGCACCAGAACCGTGCCGGCGGTGACAGGACCCGAGACGTTCTTCAGGTCCTGGATGATCGGCTTGTTGGCCTCGAAGACCAGCAGGCCCTTGTAGGCCTCGACCGGCGCGGTGAACTTCCCGTCCTTGCCGACCGGCATGACGGCCTCGATGCCCTCACGGTCGACGACCTCCTTGTCGATCTCACCGAAGGCGCCGGCGGAGTGGACCAGGCCGGAACCGGAGTCGGTCGTCACAGCGTCGCTGGCGGCGACGATCCGGAAGGCGTTGGCATGGCCCTCGTAGTAGGAGAACGGCGGCTCGTAGACGAGACCGACGAGGTCGGATCCCTTGCCCCGCCACGTGATCGTGGCCTCGTCCGCCTCGGGGAAGAGCTCGCGCTTGTACGCCGACAGCCGTGCAGCAGCGAAGAGATACCGCTCCGGCGACCCGGTCGGAACGTCGGACTCGACGACGACGTACTCGATCTCCTCGCCGACCATGATCGCGAGGTTGGCCGGCAGGGTCCACGGCGTCGTCGTCCAGATGACCGCCTTGACCCCCTCGAACGAGCCCGGCGTCGTGATTGAGAGGCCGACGGTGACGGCCGGGTCCTGGCGCATCTTGTAGACGTCGTCGTCCATGCGCAGCTCGTGGTTGGAGAGCGGCGTCTCGTCGTTCCAGCAGTAGGGCAGGACGCGGAAGCCCTCGTAGATCAGGCCCTTGTCGAAGAGCGACTTGAAGGCCCAGATCACCGACTCCATGTACTCCGGGTTGAGGGTCTTGTAGTCGTGCTCGAAGTCGACCCAGCGCGCCTGGCGGGTGACGTAGTCCTCCCAGACGTCGGCGTACTTCATCACCGAGGCGCGGCAGGCGTCGTTGAAGACGTCGATGCCCATCGCCTGGATCTCGTCGGTGGTGGTGATGCCGAGCTGCTTCATCGCCTCGAGCTCGGCGGGCAGGCCGTGGGTGTCCCAGCCGAAGCGGCGCTCGACCCGGCGGCCCTTCATCGTCTGGTAGCGCGGGACGATGTCCTTGACGTAACCGGTCAGGAGGTGGCCGTAGTGCGGCAGGCCGTTGGCGAACGGCGGGCCGTCGTAGAAGACGAACTCGTTGGCGCCGTTCTCCCCCGCCTCGCGTGCATCGATGGACGCCTGGAAGGTGTCGTCGTCCTTCCAGTAGGCCAGCACGCGCTCCTCGATCTCGGGGAACTTCGGACTCGCCGGAACGGCGCTCGTCGGGTCGGTGGTGACCTTGGGGTAGCGGCCTTCGGCCATGGGCTGGGTCTCCTGCGGTGGTCGGTACGTCGTCTCCGGGGACGACGTCTGCCGCGGTACCACCCCAGTTGGCTCCTCGAAGCCCACTCGTTGACTGCTGTGACGGGCTTACCCGCCGGGTTCTACTTGCCTCGACCTTCCGAGGCTTTCTTCCCGGAGCTCGCCGCTGATGACGGCTCGAACGCTGCTGTGGAAAAGTCTAGGCCATGAGCGAGCTGGCCACCTATCGGGAATACCTCGACCACTTCCGCTCGACGCTCGAGCGTCAGTGCGCGGGTCTCACCCCGGACCAGCTCGCCACCTGCTCCGTGCCGCCGAGTGACCTCAGCCTGCTCGGTCTGGTCCGCCACATGGCGCGGGTCGAGCACTACTGGTTCCGGATGGTCATCGACGAGCACCTCGACGAGGAGCGCCTCGACGATGACGACCCGACGGGTGGCTTCCACCGCATCGCGCCGAGGCAGGAGTCGGTCGAGGAGGCCTTCGCGCGCTGGCGCGCGTGGATCCAGTACGCCGACGGCGTGCTCGATGGCCTCACCGACGCGACCTTGGGTGAGCGGAGGACCGATCGCCACGGCGAGTCCTCCCCCCTCCGCGACGTCCTCGTCCACATGGTCGAGGAGTACGCCCGCCACTGTGGCCACGCCGATCTCCTCCGCGAAGTGATCGACGGCGCGACCGGCCTCTGACACTCCGATAAGGTCGGGCCACGTGACTCACGCAGTTAATCCACGCAGCGCCTGGGGCTTCGCCCTCGTGACGTACGTCGCCGACACCTCCTCGTCCGAGAGGCAGGTCCTCGACGCCTGGTTCCCCTCGCCGGCCCTCGGAGAGGCTCCGGACGGCGCCAAGCCTGCCCCTGAGCTGGCCGCGCTGGCCGGCACCGACCAGCTGCGCCGGGTCGAGAAGCAGGTCGAACTGGTCAGCATCGACCTCGACGTCGCGCCGACGACGACGCAGGACGTCTGGCTCCGCCTCCACCTGCTGTCGACGCGGCTGGCCGCGCCGCACACCCTCAATCTCGACGGGATCTTCGGTCTCCTCGCCAACGTCGCGTGGACCTCCGAGGGCCCGTGCGCCATCGAGGGCTTCGAGCTGACCCGCGCCCGGCTCCGTGGCGCCGGGCGGACGGTGGCGGTCTACGGCGTCGACAAGTTCCCGCGCATGGTGGACTACGTCCTCCCCGCCGGCGTACGCATCGCCGACGCCGACCGTGTGCGCCTCGGTGCGCACCTCGCCGAGGGCACCACGGTGATGCACGAGGGCTTCGTGAACTTCAATGCCGGCACCCTCGGCGCATCCATGGTCGAGGGCCGGATCAGCGCCGGCGTCGTGGTCGGCAACGGCTCCGACGTCGGCGGCGGTGCCTCGATCATGGGCACCCTGTCCGGCGGCGGCAAGCAGACGATCTCCATCGGCGAGCGTTGCCTGCTGGGCGCCAACAGCGGCCTCGGCATCAGCCTCGGCAACGACGCGGTGGTCGAGGCGGGCACGTACATCACCGCCGGCACGAAGGTGACCATGCAGGACGGGACGACGAAGAAGGCGCTAGAGCTCTCCGGCGCCTCCAACATCCTCTTCCGTCGCAACTCGGTCACCGGCGCCATCGAGGCCGTTCCGTGGCAGGGCGAGGGCATCGTCCTCAATGAGGCCCTCCACGCCAACTAGGTGAAGCGCTTCCTCATCTCCGTCGTCGTGGTCGCCTTCCTGGCGGCCGCGGCGACGGTGGCGTGGCGGGAGTTCGGCGATCAGGCCGCCAAGCTGCTGCCCGACGAGTGCCTGGCCCAGGTCGACAACGGCACCAACGACCTCAAGGCGCGGGTCAATCCGGAGCAGGCGCGCAACGCGGCGCTCATCGCCTCGATCTCGATCAAGCGCGGCCTGCCGGCCCGGGCCGCCACGATCGCGCTCGCCACGGCCTACCAGGAGTCGAAGCTCTACAACATCGACTACGGCGACCGCGACTCCGTCGGTCTCTTCCAACAGCGCCCCTCGCAGGGCTGGGGCTCACGCACGCAGCTGCTCAACACGACGTACGCCACGAACGCGTTCTACGACGCGCTCATCAAGATCGACGGCTACGAGACGATGGAGATCACGGTCGCCGCCCAGAAGGTGCAGCGCAGCGCCTTCCCCGATGCGTACGCCGACCACGAGCCCGGTGCGCGGGCGCTGGCGTCCTCGCTCACCGGCCAGAGTGCTGCGGCCTTCTCATGCCGCTTCGGGTCGATCAAGGTGGGCACCGTCGGAACGGTCCGTGACCGGATCGTCAGCGCCTTCGGCGCCGCGGCCGGCACGCCGGTCATCACCGGCCACGCGATCACTGTGAGCCCCGGAAAGAGCACCACGGGATGGGCGATCGCGCAATGGGCGGTCGCCTACGCCAACCGTCTCGGTGTCGCCTCAGTCGCCTACGACGGCCATCGCTGGAGCGGCGACGAGGGCTGGAAGTCCTCCTCCACGGCCGGCGACCAGCTCGTGGTGACCGTCAAGCAGTCGGAGAAGTGACCTCAACCGCGAGGCGGGCCACGGCCGCCTCGACGCGCTCGTCGGTGGCGGTGAAGGCCACGCGGACGTGGTTCGCTCCGGCGACGCCGTAGAAGTCGCCCGGGGCGGCGAGGATGCCGCGCTCGGCGAGCCAGGCGACGGTGTCCCAGCAGTTCTCGCCGCGCGTCGCCCAGAGATAGAGCGAGGCCTCGGAGTGGTCGATCGTGAAGCCGGCAGCCTCGAACGCCGCCCGGAGCTTGAGCCGGCGGGCGGCGTAGACCTCCGCCTGGGCGGCCGCGTGCTCGTCGTCGTTGAGCGCCGCCACCATGGCGACCTGCTGCGGCATCGGCATCTGGAGGCCGAGGTTCTTGCGGACAGCGAGCAGCTCGCCGATCACGCGCGGATCGCCGGCGACGAAGGCGCAGCGGTAGCCGGCGAGGTTGGAGCGCTTCGAGAGCGAGTGGACGGCCAGGACGCCGTCGTAGGAGTCCCCGCAGATGTCGGGGTGGAGCACCGAGACGGGAGACGCGTCCCAGGCGCACTCGATGTAGCACTCGTCGGAGACGAGCAGCGTGCCGCGCTCGCGGCACCACTCCACGACCTTCTTGAGGTGCTCGGGCGGGAGCACCTTGCCGGTCGGGTTGGAGGGGCTGTTGATCCAGAGAATCTTCGGCACGGCCGGCCCCAGAGCGGTGAGCGAGTCACTCGCCATGCCGCGGGCGCCGACGAGTGCGGCGGACACCTCGTAGGTCGGGTATGCGAACTCGGGGTAGACCACCAGGTCACCCGGACCGACGCCGAGGTGCAGCGGCAGCGAGGCGATCAACTCCTTGGAGCCGATCACCGGCAGCACGGCATCGAGCGTCAGCGACGTGACGCCATGGTTGCGCGCGAGCCAGTCGATCGCCGCCTGCCGGACCTCGCGCGTGCCGATCGTCAGGGGATAGCCGGGCGAGTCAGCAGCCTCGATCAGGGCGGCCTGCACGACCGTCGGAGTCGGGTCGACGGGCGTCCCGACCGAGAGGTCGACGATGCCGCCCTCGTGGGAGCGGGCGGTGTCGGCGTACGACGTCAGCTTGTCCCACGGGAAGTCGGGCAGCTGACGGGAGACCTCGTACACGAGATCAGTGGTCGGTGTTCTGCGGCGGGAGGGCCGCGATGAACTCCTGGTCCTTGTCGATGACACCCATCTTGGTGGCGCCACCGGGCGAGCCGAGGTCGTCGAAGAACTTCACGTTCGCGTCGTAGTACTCCTTCCACTCCGACGGGGTGTCGTCCTCGTAGTAGATCGCCTCGACCGGGCAGACCGGCTCGCAGGCGCCACAGTCGACGCACTCGTCGGGGTGGATGTAGAGCATCCGCTTGCCCTCGTAGATGCAGTCGACGGGGCACTCGTCGACGCAGGCACGGTCCTTGACGTCCACACAGGGCTGGGCAATGACGTAGGTCATGGGCCTCAGCCTAGTCTGTCGCGGTGCCCTCCTCCGCCCTAGGTCCACATGTCGTAGGGACCCGCGTGGTGGTGCGCCGGATCGTCCCCGGGGAGACCGGCCCGACAGGTGGCCCGGCCTTCACCGACGTCCTCGGAGTCTGTACGTCGTGGAGTGACGGCGTCTGCGTCGTGCAGCCCTCTTCGGGCACGGCGGTGGAGATCCCGATCGAGCTGATCGTCTCCGGCAAGCCGGTCCCGCCGCGCCCCTCGATGAGGCTGCGCGTCTCGGCCCGCGAGGCGGAGAGCCATTCGGAGGCGATCTGGCCGGGCGTCGAGCGGGTGGCCCTGGGTGACTGGGAACTGCGCTCGGACCCACATCCCGTCGGCCGGCTGATCAAGCGCGCCAACTCGGTCCTCGCGATGGGGGATCCGGGCGTGCCGTTCGACGAGGCACTCGAGGGGTTGCGTGAGTTCTACGCGTCCCGTGAGCGACCCGTCATGGCCCAGGTCGAGGCCGACTCGTCCATCGAGTCCGCGCTCCGGGACGAAGGGTGGACGGAGCTCGAGCGCGGCGAGGCGCACTTCCAGCTCATCGCCCTCTCCCGACTGAGGCGGACCCTGAACCTCGGTGACTCAGAGTCACCAGGTGACTCTGAGTCACCGAGGTTCGAGGTTGCCGACGCCACTGTGACCGTCGAGCTCCCCCACGCCGGCGGCAGGGCCACGATTGACGGTGACTGGCTAGGCCTGCACGGCCTCCACGTCGACGAGACGGCCCGCCGCCAGGGACTCGCCCGGCGCGTCCTCCGCGAGCTGGTCGACTGGGGCGCCGAGCAGGGCGCCCTCACCGCGTGGCTCCACGTCGAGACCGACAACGCAGCGGCCCTCACGCTCTACGCGCGACTGGGCTTCGTCACGCACCACACCTGCCGCTACCTGGCGCCCGGCGGCTGATCAGTCCGGGGCGGAGACGGGGCCCTTGCAGGTCACCTGGTTCTGCGGGTTGTACGTCGTGTGGAAGTTCTCGGTCTTCACCACGGCCGCGCTGCCGACGTGGTGGAAGTAGCGCTTCACGTCGATCTGGAACCCGTTGGCTCCGCTGGTCGTCTCGCAGTTTCCGCTCGTGTCGGTGATCTTCTTGAACGGGGTCGATGCGTAGCGCGGGCCGGTCGAGGTGGTGATGTCCCAGATCTTCGTGGACCACATCGACACGGTGACGACGCCCTGGCTCGACGGGGTCGACGGCTTCACGGCGGCACGGACGAGGACGCCGTATTTGGTGTTGTTCTTGAACCTCAGGTCGACCGATCCCCAGGCCACCGTGGCCTCGCGGCCGATCGGGTAGCGCGAGATGTAGAGCGAGTGCGGCTTGTGTTCGACGTCCTGGAGGCCGGCGAAGAACATCGCGTTGAAGGTCGTCGTCGCCATCTGCGAGACACCTCCCCCGAGGTCGGACTTGAAGACGCCGTCCTGGATCGTCCAGCCCTCGGTGAAGCCGTTGGCCTTGGTGCGCTCGCCCACGATGCCGTTGAGGCTGAAGGTGTCACCCGGCTTGAGCACCGTGCCGTTGACGAGCTCCGCGGCCCGGCCGATGTTGATGTTGCGGTACTCGGCGTACGGGAAATAGGTCGTGAAGGTCGAGATCTTCTCCTTGATCCCCCACGACGTGGCCTCGGCGGTCGAGATCTTCGGCTCCGCCACCTTGGACGTGATCGTGCCGGTGCGCTGACCGTCCGGCTTGGTGAGGAGGCTCTCGAAGATCTGCGCGGCCTGGGTCGGGTCGAAGCTGACACCCGGCTTCGCAGGTACGACGACGGGTTTGCCGTTCCTGATCGTGACGGTGGCGTCCTGCGGGGCGTCCTTGCGGCTCGCGGTGCCGGCGTTGATCAGCGCGGCGACCGCGGCCTTGTCGACCGCCGGGACGAGACTGCCGCCGGAGGGCTTGAGTGAGAGGGCGCCGGCGTACTGCGACGGCGAGAGCTGCACGGGCGACTTGCCGAACATCAGGGTCACGGGCGCGGCCATCGCGGGGTTGGCGAACGTCGTGACGGCCTGCTGGACATCCGTGGAGTCGATGTCGGGCACGTCGTCGACCAGCGGCAGCTCCGTCTTCACGTCGGCGTCGGCCGGCGAGGTGAGGGCGGTCTCGAGCCCCGAGCGCAGCGCCTCGGCCTCGACGCCCTTCCCCATGACTGCGTCCGTGACCTGCACACCGTCCTTGCCGAAGCTGACGGCCCCGTCCTTCTTCGGCGTGCCGACCTTGGCGTTGACCTGCGCGACGGTCTTGGCGAACTTCGCGTCGTCGACGGTGACGACGGGATCCACGTCGTAGCCGCCGGTGTAGTGGTTCCAGAGGTCGCGGGGGTTCCAGCTGTTGCTGGTCGTCGCCTTGTCCACCGTGGCGTCGATGTCGAGGGCCATGCCGGCCTTGGAGGGCGTGACCTGGACGGTCTGGTCCCCGACGGTGACCGGGATCGCGTCCTTCTCGCGGGCGCCGATCTGCTTCGTCAACTTCTGCCTGGCCGACTCCGGCGACAGGTTGCCGATGTTGACGCCCGCGACCGTCGTGTTGCGCGGTATCCTGTCACCGGCGAAGGCATACGCGGCCACCCAAGCGCCACCCACGATGACGGCCAGCCCCACGAGGATGGCGAGGAACGCTCCGAAACCCGACCGCTGCCGCCGGGGCTTCTCGCCGTCATCGGTGATCGCCGGCCGCTCCGCCGTGTCGTCTGAGAAGAGGTCCCCCACGCCCGGGGACTTTACAGACCAGCGAAGAGATCCTCCTCGAACCCGCCGGGGCCGACCGGGCCCTTCGTCCCGACGGCGAGCCGGTAGCTCTCGATCGCGAAGGCCGAGCCGCCCTGGGCGTTCGCCATGGAGAAGAACGGCCCGTCGGCGGCGATCTGGGTCGCGTGGGCGTGCAGGGCGGCGATCTTCTGGTCGAAGTAGTCGGTGCCGTCGATCTGGGCCGCGATCGCGTCGTCCTCGACCGCGAAGAAGGGCGGCGGGCCGTCGAGGTCGATGTCGCCGAAGGGCGACTCGTGACCGGCCTCCCGCATGAGCCTCATGCCCTCGCGCATCGCCGACCAGGACATCGCGGACCAGTAGATCTTGGAGATCACCCACGGCTCACCGAGATCGAGCTTGTAGGACGGCACGCCGGCCAGCTGCGAGGCGTACATCGCCACGCGGTGGGCCTGGATGTGGTCGGGGTGGCCGTACCCGCCGAACTGGTCGTAGGTGACGAGCACCTGCGGCCTGACCTCCCGGATGATCTCGACGAGCTTGTCGGCGGCCTCGGTGAGGTCGGCCTTCGAGAAGGCGTTGTCGGGTGAGTCCGAGCCGGCGATGGCGTGGCCGTCCGGGTGCCACTCCATGCCTGAGTCGCTGTAGGTGCCGAAGCCGCCGAGGAAGCGGTGGTCGGTGACGCCGAGGGCTTTCATGGCCTCTTCGAGCTCGCCCCGCCGGTGCTCACCGAGCGTGTCGTCGCGGTCCCACGCGAGGTGCTCGAGCTCGGGCACCAACACCTCGCCGCGCTCACCGGCGTTGCTGATCACGAGCGTCACGCCACGGCCCTCAGCGACGTATTTCGCCATCGTGGCGCCGTTCCCGATCGACTCGTCGTCGGGGTGGGCGTGCATGAGGAGCAGTCGCTGATCGGGGACGGTCACTCGTCAGAGTGTAGGTCGGGCCGCTTGATCCGCTTGGGTGCCGCGGGAAGCGTGAGCGGCGGCAGCGAGCTGGCCGGCGGGGCGGGCTCGTCCAGCCAGCCGTCGTACTCGTCGACGAGGAGCTCGAGGAGGAGCAGCGGCGCCTCGGAGGTCACGATCCACGGGTGGCCCTCGTCGTCGTCCTCACCCTGGAACCGCTCGCGCGCGAGGGACGCGTCCCAGCCGTCTCGGCGCAGCCGCGCCAGGACAGCCCGGGCGTCGTCCTCGTCGAAGAAGACCGCGCGGGGCTGAGAAGCAGGTTCCATAGGTGGTGAGATTAGCGACGTGGCACTGCACCTGAGTCGTGGCGACGAGCGAGCCGACGAGGTCGCGGCGCTCGCCTCGCACCTCGAGTCGCTCGGCGGCGGGCGGGTGGGCGTCGCCGGCGTGCTCAGTGATCTCGGTCAGAAGGCACGCCGCACACTCGCGCCCGGGCTGGCCGTCCGGCGAGCCTTCGTCTGGGACAAGCACGACCGCAGCGACCCGACCTGGTTCCCGCAGGGCGTCGCGCACTCCTGGCACACCGGCTACGCCGACAACGTGCTCGTCGTCTCCTGGTACTCGAACAAGGGCGAGGGCTCACGTGTCACGTTCCTCGATCTCAGGACCGGGCGCTACCGCCACGTCCTGCTGGTCGATGCGACCTCCCGCGGCCGGATGCGCCCGGTGATGGTCCACGCCGGCGGCCTGGTGTGGCACGGACGCTGGCTCCATGTCGCCGCCACCCGTCAGGGCTTCCTGACCTTCCGGGTCGACGACCTGATGCACGACCCGACCGAGGAGCTCGGCTACGCCTACGTGCTGCCGCTGCGCACGATCCACCAGGCGACGGCGGGCGAGCACGACGAGATGCTGCGCTACTCCTTCCTCTCCCTCGATCGCACCGACCGTGTGCCCGCCCTGGTCGTCGGCGAGTACGGCCGGCTCGGGAAGTCCACGCGGATCGCGCGCTTCGCCCTCGACGAGCAGACCGGCCTGTTGGTGCTCGGGCCTGACGGGCAGGCGCAGGCGATCGAGGTCGGCGAGGGCGTGCCGCAGATGCAGGGTGCGGTCGTCGTCGACGGCGTCTACTACGCGACCGTCTCGCACGGGAGGCGCACTCCCGGCGAGGTGGTCGTCGGACATCCGGGCGGCGGCTGGAAGTCGCTGCGCTGGTCCACCCCGCCCGGGCCGGAGGACCTCACCTACCACCCGCCCACGGGCCGGTTCTGGTCGGTCACCGAGCACCCGGGCAGGCGCTGGGTCTACGCGATGAAGCGCCGCTGGTTCCGCTGAGCCCTCAGACGCCGCGCGGAGTGCGGGCGAGCTGCCGGCTCTGCGCGACGAGACGCCCGGCCGAGTCCCAGATCTCGCAGTCCTCCTCGAACATCCCGCCGGCGAGGTTGCGCGAGGCGTGACGCAGCTTGAGCCACCCCGGCGCGGGCACGGCCCGGACGTGCACGGTCAGCTCGAGCGTGGGCGACCAGCCCGGCAGGCCGAGGTCGAAGGCGACCGGCGGGAGCAGGTCGCAGATCGTGATCAGGCTGAAGGCGTCCGGCTCGCGGCCGTCCCGGAAGCGGAACCAGCCGGCGATCTCGCCGCGCCCGCTGGGCTGGCCCATCGCCCAGCCCAGGCCGTCCTTGGGGAAGCGCATCTCGAACTTCTGGTACATCGGCGCTCGCTTCCGCATCTGCTCCCCGAGGTCGAGCGTCGACACGCACTCCTCGACGGGCGGAAGCTCCGGTTCGATCGCCGTGGTGCGGACCGACCCCTCGAAGGAGCCGAGGTCGGCGTACGTCGCCAGCGCGGACAGCCGCGTCCGGCCCTCCTGGACGAGGTCGGCCGCGACGACGGCCAGCGAGCCGCCGTCGCGCTTGATCTCGGTGTGGACCTCGGCGGGGCCGGGCGTGCCCGGGCCCAGGTAGAAGGCGCTGACGGTGATCGGGTCGGGCTTGGCCGGCACGACGGTCCGGATCGCGCTGCCGACGACGCCCAACAGGTAGCCGCCGTTGAGGCCGCCGCCGACGGTCCAGCGCTCGTCGAGCGTCGCTGCGAGTCGCGTCGGGTCGTTCGTGGGAGTGACTGCGATGTCGTCGTCGTACTGCGCCATGGGCCCTAACCTACTCATCGGTAACATGCCCGCCGTAGCCGGATCCGCCACACTGCTGCCATGGGTGCACCCGAGGAGCGCAGACCGGAGTCGGTCTACGGACATGGTCGCGAGCCGGACCCGCGCTTCAGCCTCGCCAACGAGCGGACCTTCCTCGCGTGGATCCGGACCAGCCTCGGCCTGATCGCCGGCGCGGTGGCGCTGCACTCCCTCAAGGTGCCCGACACCGCCTGGGTCCGGAAGGTCCTCGTCGTCCTCGTACTGGCGGCCGGCGGCGCCGCGGCGCTCAACGCGGCGCGACGGTGGGCAGCGACCGAACGGGCCATGCGCCTCGGCCTACCGCTCCCCGGCTTCGGTGAGACCCGGGTGATCGCCGTGGGCGTGGCCGTTCTCGCCATGGTGCTGGCATTAGCCTTCGTCCTGCTATGAATCTCCCCATGTGGATCGAGGAGGAGCCGTTCGTCCTTCTCATCGAGGACGACCCCGGTGACGCCCTGCTGGTCGAGGAACTGGTGGCCGACTGCCGCCCCTCGATGAGCCTCGCCTGGGCCCGGTCCATGGCGGACGCCGAGAAGGCCGTGGCGTCCCGACGACCCGACTGCATCCTGCTCGACCTCCATCTGTCCGACTCGTCCGGTATGGGCGCGCTGGCACGGATCCAGGTCCTCGCCCACGGTGTCCCCGTGGTGGTCCTCACCGGGCTCGCCGAGGAGTCGACCGGGTTCGCCGCGGTCGCCGCCGGCGCCCAGGACTACCTGGTCAAGGGACGCGTCGATCCCGAGTCCCTCGGTCGAGCAGTCCGCTATGCGACCCAGCGCAAGCAGAGCGAGCTGGCGACGGTCGCCCTGCGCGCCAGCGAGCTCCAGGCCCGGGAGAACGCCCGCCTCGAGCGCGGGCTGTTGCCCACGCCGCTGTTGGCCGAGGGCAGCGCGATGAGCGTCACGAGCCGCTACCGCCCCGGTCGCGCCCAGGCCCTGCTGGGCGGCGACTTCTACGACGTCGTCGAGCGGCCCGACGGCACCATCGAGGCACTCATCGGTGATGTCTCGGGCCACGGGCCGGACGAGGCCGCGCTCGGCGTGGCCCTCCGGATCGCTTGGCGCACCCTGATCCTCAGCGGCGTCGAGGGCGTCGAGACCCTCCGGCAGCTCGAGCAGATCCTCGCCGCCGAGCGCGCCCAGGAGCACATCTTCGCCACGCTGACCCACGTCTCACTGCTGGCCGACCGCCGGCGGGTCCGGGTGTTGCGCGCCGGCCACCCGGGGCTCTTCGTCCGCACCGGCCGGTCCGTCGAACTGATCGAGGTGCCGGGCGGCCCGGCGCTCGGCGTGCTCCACGACGCGACCTGGCCGGTCCACGAGCTGACCCTCCCTGAGGACGGCGAGCTCCTCCTCGTCACCGACGGCCTGCTCGAGGGCCGGATCAGTGACGACAACGGAGAGCGACTGGGCGAGGAGGGCCTCCTGACGGTCGCTCGCGAGCTCGAAGGAGCGGATCCTGAGGAGTTCGTCGACGCGCTGATCGCCCGGACCCAGGAGCTCTCGGAGCCGTACGGCGGCCTGGACGACGACCTCGCCGTCGTCCACCTGACCTGGCGGGATCGATGACGTCCACCACCGACGCCGCTCGTCCGGTGCTGGCGCGCAGCGGGCGCCGCGGACTGACCGTCCAGGGCACCCTCCTGCTCGTCCTCGGGCTGCTCGCGGCGATCGTCGTGATCGGCGCCGTCCTCGCCGCGACGCTGCTCGCGCAGACCAACCGCTCGTCGGACCGCGTCATCGAGAAGGTCCAGCCGGCACAGCTCGACGCCCTCAAACTCCAGGCCGCCCTGATCAACCAGGAGACCGGTCTCCGGGGCTACGCGATGACGGCGGATCCCCAGTTCCTCCAGCCCTACACGGACGGCAAGAAGAGCGAGGCGAGCGCCGCCGCCGAGATCAGGCGACTGCTGCCGCACGAGGAGAAGGTCCTCGCGGACCTCTCCGCCATCGAGAAGGCCGCGGACTCCTGGCGCGTCACCTACGCGGAACCGCTTGTCGGCTCCGTCCTCCCCGGCAATCCCCGGCCGGTGGACCGACGCTCGGCCCTCGAGGCGCGCAATGCCTTCGACAACATCCGCTCACTCTTCGCCAAGCAGAGCTCGGATCTCGTCGCCAGCCAGAAGGTTGCGCTCGACTCGGTCCACGACACGCGCGAGAAGCGTCAGTGGGTGCTGATCGCGCTGATCGCCGCGCTCTTCGCCGTCGGCCTGGTCGTGACGCTCCTGATGCGGGCCCTCGTGGTGCGTCCGCTGGACCAGGTACGGAACTCGTCGCGTCGGATCGCGGACGGGGACTTCGACCACCAGATCTCCGGGACGGGACCGGTGGACATCCGCGCGATGGCGGACGACGTCGAGGCGATGCGGCGCCGGATCGTGGCCGAACTGACCGCGGCCCGGGAGGCCGAGCGGCACCTGGCCGAGCAGGCGGCCAGCCTGGATGCCCAGGCGCTGGAGCTGCGTCGTTCGAACGCCGAGCTCGAGCAGTTCGCCTATGTCGCCTCGCACGACCTGCAGGAGCCGCTGCGGAAGATCGCCTCGTTCTGCCAGCTCCTCGAGAAGAGGTACTCCGACAACCTCGACGAGCGCGGCAAGCAGTACATCGACTTCGTGGTCGACGGCGCCAAGCGGATGCAGGTGCTCATCACCGACCTGCTCACCTTCTCCCGCGTCGGACGCACGACCGAGCACAAGCGCGACATCTCCCTGGACGTCCAGCTCGACAAGGCGCTGGAGAACCTCGACTCCCTCGTCGAGGAGTCCGGCGCCCGGATCGAGCGGCCCGCGGAACTGCCCCACCTCCCCGGGGACCCGACGTTGATGATCATGTTGTGGCAGAACCTCATCGGCAACGCGATCAAGTTCGCCGCACCCGCCACCGCGCCGGTGATCACCGTGACCTGCGAGCCCGACCCCGAGGCCGAACCCGAGGGCGGTTGGCAGTTCTCCGTCACGGACAACGGCATCGGCATCCCACCGGAGTTCGCCGACAAGGTCTTCGTGATCTTCCAGCGACTGCACAGCCGCGAGGCCTACGCCGGCACCGGAATCGGCCTCGCGCTGTGCCGCAAGATCGTCGATCACCACGGCGGACGGATCTGGGTCGACACCGAATACGCGGGCGGCACCCGTATGTGTTTCACCCTTCCTGCACACTTCCATGAGCAACCACCTGTCATCACAGCGGAAGGAGGCGACGCATGAGCGCCGCCGGTGCCCCCATCGAGGTCCTGCTCGTCGAGGACGACCCGGGGGACGAGCTGATGACCCGTGAGGCCTTCGAGGACAACAAGATCGGCAACACCCTCAACGTCGCCCGGGACGGCGAGGAGGCACTCGACTTCCTCTACCGCCGTGGTGAGCACACCGACGCGCCCCGCCCCGACCTGGTCCTGCTCGACCTGAACCTGCCCAAGTACGACGGGCGCGAGGTGCTGCAGGTGATCAAGTCCGACCCCGAGCTCTCCTCCATCCCCGTCGTGGTCCTCACCACCTCGTCCTCGGAGGAGGACATCCTGCGCAGCTACAAGCTCCACGCGAACGCCTACGTCACCAAGCCGGTCGACCTGGAGCAGTTCATCGCCGCCGTGC
This sequence comes from Nocardioides sp. Kera G14, assembly GCF_020715565.1. Classification (NCBI taxonomy): domain Bacteria; kingdom Bacillati; phylum Actinomycetota; class Actinomycetes; order Propionibacteriales; family Nocardioidaceae; genus Nocardioides; species Nocardioides sp. Kera G14. The sequence goes on from NZ_CP085839.1 coordinate 2,512,442, forward strand.
GGCAGATCGACGAGTTCTTCGTCACCGTGGTGCGCCTGCCCAACCGACTCTGAGACACCCCTAGGCTCTGCGCATGAGCGCAGCGCTGCAGCCGGGAACGGGGCCGATCACGGCGTCGACGTACCTCCCGTCGGGACTCGAGACGAGCCTGTGGGGACGGCTGCCGTGCGAGGCCGACGCCCCTGTCCTCACCGTGGATCCGGGCACGCAGGTCACCGTCGACACGCTCAGCCACGAGGGGATCCTCGAGGACCAGGGACGTGACCCCGAGGCGTTCTTCGGCGGCCACGGTGCGACCGAAGTGCTGACCGACGCGATCGAGCTGGCCCGCAGCGACTACCCGCGGACCTTCGGAGTCGATGGGCCCCACGTCGTCAGCCGCCCGATCGCCGTCTCCGGTGCGCGGGTGGGCGACCTCCTGGCGATCACTGTCGACGACACGCAGCCGCGGGTGCCGTACGGCGTCATCTCCAACCGCCACGGACGCGGTGCCCTCCCCGACACCTACCCACTCGACGGCGCCCAGGTCTTCAGCGCCTTCGCCACCGTGAGCGTGGACGGTGTGCACGGACTCCTCCCCCGCAACCTCGACCAGACGAGCGTCGAGGAGTCGTTCGTGAAGTTCGAGCTCGCGCCGTTCCTCGGAATCATGGGCGTCGCCGTGCCGGGCAGCGACCGGCCGCACTCGGTGCCTCCGGGGCCGCACGGCGGCAACATCGACATCCGGCTGCTCACCACCGGGTCGACCCTCTACCTACCCGTGCAGGTGCCGAACGCCCTTGCCTACGTGGGCGATCCGCACTTCGCGCAGGGTGACGGCGAGGTCAGCCTGACCGCGATGGAGGCGTCGCTGAGGGCCACCATCACTCTCGACGTGGTCCCCCGCGAAGACGCACTGGCCCGGTTCGGGGAGGTCACCGGTCCGCTCGCCGAGACCAGCGAGTTCCTCGTCCCGACCGGGCTCGACGAGGACCTCGACGAGGCGATGCGCAACGCCGTCCGTGCCGCGATCGCCCTCATCCAGGCACGCTTCGGGATGGACCAGCGCCTCGCCTACGCCTACCTCTCGGCCGCGACCGACTTCCGGATCAGCCAGGTCGTCGACGTGGTGAAGGGCGTGCACGCCACGATCAGGAAGAGTGACTTCGAGTGACCGAACAGAACCTCACCCAGGCGTTCTGGGCCTACGAGAAGGCGCTCATGGCCAACGACGTGGCCGAGCTCGACCGGCTCTTCGCGCCCGGCCCGGCGACCCTGCGTGGTGATGCGAACGGCCTGCTCGTCGGCCACGACGCGATCAGCGCCTTCCGCAGCGGTCGCTCCGTCCCGACCGGCGGCGCGCCATGGCGCAGGATCGTGCAGACCCATGTGCAGGCGATCGACGCCGACCACGCCCTGATCGTGGCCATCACCGAGCTCGCCTCGGGCGGACGCGGGCAGCAGACCCAGCTGTGGGCGAAGGTCGAGGGCGATGCCGGCAAGGAGTGGAAGGTCACCGCGGCCCACGTGTCAGTGCCGGCACCCGCCCTCGACACGCGGGTCTGGCGCCTCGTGGGTGATCCCCTGGTCCCCGGTGACCCCGAGGGAGACCTCGCCGGTGAGACCGTCGCGGTCAAGGACCTCTTCGCCGTCGCCGGTCAGCTCGTCGGCGCCGGCAACCCCGAGTGGCTGCACCACGCCTCTCCCGAGACGGGCCATGCCTGGGCCGTGCAGCGCATCCTCGATGAGGGCGCGAGCATCCGCGGCATCGCGCGCACCGACGAGTTCGCCTACTCCCTCGCCGGGCAGAACGCCCACTACGGCACGCCGCCCAACCCCAAGGCGCCCTTCCGGATCAGCGGAGGCTCGTCCTCGGGCTCCGCGTCGGCCGTCAGCCTCGGCCACGCGACCATCGGCCTCGGCACCGACACCGGCGGCTCGATCCGCGTGCCGTCCGCCTACCAGGGCCTCTACGGCATCCGCACCACGCACGGCGCCGTGCCGGTCGACGGGCTGCTTCCGCTCGCCCCGACCTTCGACACGGTCGGCTGGATGACACGCACACCCGAGCTCCTGGCGAGTGTGGGCGAGGCACTGCTGCCCCCGCGTCCCCCGAGGGAGGAGCCCACGGCGATCCGGCGGCTCGTCGTCGTACCGGAGCTGCTGGAGCTGGCCGAGCCGCGGGTCGCCGACGCCATCCGCACCTGGCTCGCCGTCGTCACGGTCCCGACGAGCGAGGAGTCCTGGACTGCCGACGTCGAGTCGTGGCGGCAGACCTACGTGACCTTCCAGGCCCACCAGGCGTGGGACGTGCACCGGGCGTGGCTCGAGACCCGGCTCGACACACTCGGCGACGACGTACGTGGCCGCTTCGAGGCCGCGAGCAGGATCACCGACGACCAGGCCGAGCACGCCGCGGAAGCCGCGGACCAGGCCCGCGACGCGATCCGGAGCTTCGTCGGCGACCGTGTCCTCGTCCTGCCGAGCACGAGCTCGGTCGCTCCGTTCCCGACGGACGACGTCCAGGCCACGCGGGACGCGACCATGCGGCTCACCTCCATCGCGGGCCTCGGAGGCCTGCCTGCGGTCTCGATCCCGCTCACCACCGCCGACGGCCTGCCGTGCGGCGTCTGCCTCGTCGCAGCGCCCGGGCGCGACCGCGACCTGCTCGCCCTCGCGCTCCGTATCGCCGCCGCGAAGCACCGCTGAAACGAACGACACGTTTCTGAAACATCCGTTTCTTATGCTGCACGTGTGACGACCATCGAGGCGTTCGACGCCGCCACGCGTGAGGAGGCGGTGACGCTCGTCGCGCCGTGCGTCGCGATCCCGTCGTTCGCCGAAGCGCTCGCCGACGGCCGCCCGTACGTCGACCTGCCTGCGCTTCTCGCCGCGGCCCGCGAGCTCACCGAGTCCTGGAGCGACGACGACGTGATGACCGCTCTCGCGGACCACCCGCGTATCGGGCAGCGGCACTCGGGCAGCGGCGCGAGCGCGGCGTTGAGCAGTGCCGAGCAGGCGGGCGTCGACTCCGGCGACGACGACATCGCCGCGCGCCTTGCGGCCGGCAACGCGGCGTACGAGGAGAGGTTCGGCCGGATCTATCTCGTGCGCGCGGCGGGACGCAGCGCCGAGGAGCTCCTCGAGATCCTCGACGAGCGCCTCACCAACGACCCGGCCACGGAGCTGGCCGTCACGAAGCAGCAGCTGGGCGAGATCGCCCTGCTCCGACTGGAGGGACTGTTCCAATGAGCATTCGCGTGGGCGAGAACCAGTACGGCAAGGCCGAGGTGCGCCTGGTCAAGGTCGACCGACCGGCCGGCTATCCGAGTGCCGACGAGGCCGGGCAGGTCCACACCGTCCACGACCTCAACGTGACGACGCAGCTGCGCGGTGACTTCGACAGTGCCTTCACCGAGGGCGACAACAGCCACGTGCACGCGACGGACACGCAGAAGAACACCGTCTACGCCAAGGCGCGGGAATGGGGCGTCACGTCGGCCGAGTCGTTCCTGCTCCAGCTCGCGTCCTACTGGAACGAGCAGCCGCACGTCGACTCGACCTGGTTCAAGGCCGAGGAGTTCACTTGGGAGCGGATCGGCGCCGGGACCCTCGGTGAGGGCCATTCCTTCGCCCGCGTGGGGCAGGAGACGCGCACGGCCGTCGTCCAGACCTACGGCAGCGAGCGCTTCGTCGTCGGCGGGCTCCAGGACCTCATCGTGATGAAGTCCACCGGCAGCGAATTCCACGGCTTCCCGCGCGACCAGTACACCGCACTCGGCGAGACCGACGACCGGATCATGGCGACCTCGGTCACCGCATGGTGGCGCTTCACCCCTGCCGCGGTGGAGGATCCGGCGACGGACTGGGACGGCCTCTACGACCGGATCAAGGCGCTCCTGCTCGACACGTTCGCCGGGGTGCACTCCTTCGCGCTGCAGCAGACCATCTTCGAGATGGGCAGGGCCGTGCTCGAACAGGTGCCGGAGGTCGCGGAGTTCAAGATCTCCTGTCCCAACAAGCACCACTTCGTGGTCGACCTCTCGGGCTTCGGCCTCGACAACCCGGGCGAGGTCTTCCACGCGTCCGACCGCTACTACGGCCTGATCCAGACCACCGTCGTCAACGACGAGCACACGCCCGAGCCGAGGGCGTGGGCCGGGATCCCGAGCTTCGCGTGAGGAGCTGACCGATGAGGATCGATGCCGTGTCCGCCCAGCGGGTGCTGGTCGACGGCGCCTTCGTGCCCGCAACGCTGCGCCTCCGTCAGGGCCGTATCGCCTCCATCGAGCCCGTCGGAGCCGGCGAGAGCTCGCCACACGAGGGCCTCGTGCTGCACGTGCCGGACACGGCGTACGTCCTGCCGGGGATCGTCGACACCCACGTGCACATCAACGAGCCCGGCCGCACCCACTGGGAGGGCTTCCTCTCCGCGACAGAGGCGGCGGCCCTCGGGGGCGCCACCACGCTGATCGACATGCCGCTGAACTCGATCCCGCCGACGACCACCGTCGACCACCTGCGGATCAAGCAGAAGGCCGCCGCCACCGAGCTGATGGTCGACGTCGGCTTCTGGGGTGGCGCGATCCCGGGCAACCTCGCCGACCTCGAACCGCTCTGGGACGCCGGCGTCTTCGGCTTCAAGTGCTTCCTCTCCCCCAGCGGCGTGGACGAGTTCCCGCCGCTGTCGACGGAGGAGTTTCACCAAGCCAGCAAGGAGATTGCGCGGTTCGGTGGCCGGATGATCGTGCACGCCGAGGATCCGTCCGTGCTGGACGCCTCGCCTGCTCCACCGTCACGTGCGTACGCCGACTTCCTGGCCTCACGCCCCGATGACGCGGAGCTCGCGGCGATCCGCACGGTGATCGACGCGGCCCGTGAGAGCGGTGCGCAGCTGCACATCCTCCACCTGGCCTCGGCCCGCGCCCTCGACATGATCCAGGCGGCCAAGGACGAGGGCCTGCGGCTCACCGTCGAGACGTGCCCGCACTACCTGACCTTCGCGGCCGAGACGATCCCCGACGCCAGCGCGCAGTTCAAGTGCTGCCCGCCGATCCGCGACAGCGGCACCCGCGAGGCGCTCTGGCAGGCGCTGCGCGACGGGATCATCGACACCATCGTCTCCGACCACTCCCCAGCCACCGAGGAGGAGAAGACCAAGGGCGGCGGCGACCTGCAGCAGGCCTGGGGCGGAGTCTCCGGCCTGCAGGTGGGCTTCAGCGCCGTCGCGTTCGAGGCCCGCCGGCGCAACATCCCGCTCGCCCAGGTGAGCCGGTGGATGAGCCGCAACACCGCCGACTTCGTCGGGCTCACGGCGAAAGGCCGGATCTCGGTGGGCGCGGACGCGGATCTCGCGATCTATGACACCGGGGTGGAGTTCCGGATCGAGGCGACCCGCCTCGCGCACAAGAACCCGATCTCGGCGTACGACGGGCTCCGCTTCGGCGGGCGGGTGACCCGCTCGATCGTGCGGGGCAACGCGATCGACGTCGAGCACCCGGACTGGAACTGGGGCCGGCAGCTCACCCGGCCCGGAGCGAAGGGATGACGCACGTGTCACTCACTGTCCCACCCCGCCTGCTGATGGGCCCCGGCCCGATCACGGTCGACCCGCGCGTGCTGCAGGCGATGAGCGCCCAGCTCGTCGGGCAGTTCGACCCCTTCATGACCAGCACGATGAACGAGACGATGGCGCTCTACCGCCAGGTCTTCGTGACGGAGAACGAGCAGACGTTCCTGGTCGACGGCACGTCGCGTGCGGGCATCGAGGCCGCACTGGTCTCGCTCATCACGCCCGGGGACCGCGTCCTCGTGCCGGTCTTCGGCCGCTTCGGGCATCTCCTGGTCGAGATCGCGTCCCGTTGCGGGGCGGAGGTCCACACGATCGAGGTGCCGTGGGGCGAGGTCTTCACCCCCGAGGCCGTCGAGACGGCGATCGAGCGCATCCGGCCGAAGCTGCTCGCGATCGTGCAGGGCGACACGTCCACGACGATGTGCCAGCCGCTTGCCGACATCGCACGGATCGCCACCGAGCACGGCGTCCTGACGTACGTCGACGCGACGGCCAGCATCGGCGGCAACGACTTCCTCACCGACTCCTGGGGCGTCGACGTCGTGACCGCCGGACTGCAGAAGTGCCTCGGCGGACCGTCGGGAAGTGCGCCGATCACGATCGGTCCGCGCGCGGTCGAGGTGATCAGCGCGCGCAAGCATGTCGAGGCGGGGCTTCTCGACCCCTCTGGCAGTGCGGAGACCGACGAGGGCCCCGGAACGCGGATCGCCAGCAACTACCTCGACCTCGCGCAGATCATGGACTACTGGGGCCCGCGCCGCCTCAACCACCACACCGAGGCGACGTCGATGCTCTACGCCTCCCGCGCCGCTGCCCAGCTGCTCGTCGACGAGGGCATCGACAACGCAGTCGCGCGGCACCGCCTGCACGGCACCGCGATGCTGGAAGGCCTGGTGGGACTGGGGCTCTCGCTCTTCGGGGACCTCAGCAACAAGATGACGAACGTCGTCGCGGTCCACATTCCCGAGAGTCTGGGCGCCGTCGGAGGCGACCGCGTCCGGACAGCGCTGCTCGACGACTTCGGCATCGAGATCGGCACCTCCTTCGGACCGCTGCACGGGAAGGTCTGGCGGATCGGCACGATGGGCTACAACGCCCGCAAGGACGCCGTGCTGACCACGCTCGCCGCCCTCGAGCAGGTGCTCCGCGCCGAAGGCGTCGGTGTCACCGCCGGCGGCGGCGTGGGCGCTGCGCAGGAGGTCTACCGGTGACCACAGCAGCAGAGGTCCTGCTCCGCTGCAGTGAGCTCGACCGCTTCTCCGCGCACTCGACCTTCCTCGAGCGCAGCTACCTCACGCCCGAGCACGCCGCAGCCAACAAGCAGGCGGCGATCTGGATGGAGCAGGCAGGGCTCACGACGTGGGTCGATGCCGCCGGCAACCAGTGGGGACGCCGCGAAGGACCGACGCCCGACGCCCCCGCCCTCATCCTCGGCAGCCACCTCGACACGGTGCCCGACGCCGGCTCCTTCGACGGGATGCTCGGCGTCGTCATGGCCATCGCCGTCGCCGAACGTCTCAAGGGCACGGAGCTGCCCTTCGCCCTCGAGGTCGTGGGCTTCTCCGACGAGGAGGGCACCCGGTTCGGCAAGGCCCTGCTGGGCTCCCAGTCCGTCGCCGGGCAGTGGGACCCCGACTGGTGGGAGCTTCGCGACCGCAACGGCGTCACGCTGCACCAGGCCTTCCTCGACTTCGGCCTCGACCCGCGTCACGTCGGTGACGCAGCGAGGGACCCGGAGAGTGTCGTCGCCTACCTCGAGGCGCACATCGAGCAGGGCCCCGAGCTCGAGGCCGCGGACCGGTCGCTCGGCTATGTCACGACGATCGCCGGCGCCCGCCGCTTCAAGCTGAGCGTGATCGGCGAGGCGCGTCACGCGGGCGGGACGCCGTACCCACGGCGCAGGGATGCCCTCGTCGGGGCCAGCGAGGCGATCATCGCCATCGAGCGACTCGCGAAGGCGAGCGACTGCATCGCGACGGTCGGCCGGATCGAGGTGCGACCGGGGGCGGTCAACGTCATCCCTGGGCGGGCCGACTTCAGCCTCGATCTGCGGGCCGCGACGGACGACGAACGCGACGGCATGCTCGACGTGATCGTCGAGACGATCGACGAGCTCTGCGAGAAGCGCTGGCTGCGCTTCGAGTCGCAGGAGAACCACTCCGCCGCCTCGGCACCGTGTGCTCCCTGGCTGCAGCAGGCCGTGATCGACGGCATCAGGAGGACCGGAGACCAGGAACCGATGGGGATCTGGAGCCGCGCCGGTCACGACGCGATGGCGATCGCGGAGATCGCCGACATCGGCATGCTCTTCCTGCGCTGCTTCGACGGCATCAGTCACCACCCCGGCGAGTCCGTGCGCGAGGTCGACGTCGAGCGTGGGCTCGACGCGTTCGAAGAGGCCGTGCGGCGCGTGGCGGTCACCTGGCCCGGGCGATCGCAATGACGGATATGCGTCTCGACGAGCGGATCGCCCGGCATCGGTCCGAGCTGTCTCCCCAGGAGCGGAGGGCGGCGGACACGCTCCTCGCGCATCTGGACGACCTGGCGACGTACCGGGCCGCGGAGCTCGCCGACCTGGCCGGCGTCTCCAAGGCGACCATGTCGCGACTCTTCCGCTCGCTGGGGTTCGCGGGCTTCGACGAGGTCCGGGACCACCTCCGCACGCTGAGGTCCGCCGGCCTGCCGCAGCGTGTCGACGGCACCCCCGACATGGAGGCGATCGCGGCCAACGAGGCGGCACACGTCGCCGCCGCCGTCTCGCAGCCCCGGATCGGCGAGGCCATCGAGTGGCTGGCCAAGGCCGAGCGCGTGCTGATCCTCGGCTGGCGCGGAAGCTTCTCGGTCGCGCTGCAGATGCGCCATCAGCTGGTGCAGGCGCGCAACCACGTCACCCTCGGGCCCTTCCCCGGGCAGGCGGTCGGCGAGGAGATCGCCTCGCTGCGGCCCGGCGACGTCCTCGTCCTCTACGGCTTCCGACGCCGGCCGCGCACCTTCGGCGCGCTGCTGGAGCGGGCCGCCTCGACGGGCGCCAAGATCATCCTCATCGCCGACCCCACCGCGCTGCCACATGTCCCGCTCGTCGACCTGTGGCTCGAGTGCCAGGTCGAGACGACGCTGGCCTTCGACTCCTACTCCGCCCCGTCGACGCTCACCAGCGTCATCGCCGACGGCGTCCTCTCCACGCTCGGCTCCGCCGCCCACGACCGGGTCTCCCGGATCGCCGGGGCGTACCAGGAGATCGGCGAGGTCGAGTAGCAACCGTCATGGATCTGGCATGGGTGGAGACCTGGCGCCGACCGCGCTCCCGCGAGGAGCTCGTGCTGGCGCCCGGCGAGAGCGTGGTGGCCGGTGGCACGTGGCTCTTCTCCGAGCCGCAGCCCTCGGTGACCGGCCTCGTCGACCTGACCGAACTCGCCTGGGCATCGCTCTCACCCCTGATCGACGGCGGCGTCTCGATCGCGGCGACCTGCACCATCCAGACCCTGCAGTCCGCGCACTGGCCCGCGTCGATCGGCGCCGTGGTGCGGTCGTGCGCCGATGCGCTCCTGATGTCGTGGAAGGTCCAGCAGGCCGCCACCGTCGGCGGCAACCTCTGCCTCGCCCTTCCGGCAGGGGCGATGATCTCGTTCCTTGCCGCCCTCGACGGCGAGATGGTGATCTGGACGCCCGACGGCGGTGAGCGCCGCGAGCGAGTCGTCGACTTCGTGCGCGGCGTCGGCGACACGTCGCTGAAGCCCGGCGAGATCGTGCGAGCGATCGAAGCGGGGCCCGACGCGCTCGGCGACCGCTATGCGTTCCGCCGGATCTCGCTCACCGAGCACGGCCGCTCCGCCGCCGTCGTCATCGCACGCCGTACGCCGACCGGCGACCGTCTGGTCGTCACCGCAGCCACCCCCGCCCCGGTCGTGCTCGAGCTCACCCACTCCCCCACGCCCGCCGAGGTGACGGCCGCGATCGGCACCATCGAGACGTGGCATGACGACGTCCACGGGGCGCAGGACTGGCGGGCGGCCCAGACGCTGCGCCTGGCGCTGGACGCCCTGACGGAATTGGACTCATGAGGCTCAACGGTCACGACGTCCAGGCGACTCCCGCCCCCGGCCAGTGCCTACGCACCTTCATCCGGGAACAGGGCGACTTCGCCCCCAAGAAGGGCTGCGATGCCGGCGACTGCGGCGCCTGCACGGTGCTCCTCGACGGCGACGCCGTGCACTCCTGCATCACCCCGGCGATGCGCGCACTCGACTCCGACGTGACCACGGCGTCCGGCCTCGGCAGCCCGGAGGACCTGTCGGACGTGCAGCGCTGCTTCGTCGAGGGCGCCGGCTTCCAGTGCGGCTTCTGCACCGCCGGCTACGTCGTCACCGCCACCGCCCTCGCGGAACGAACCGCCCTTTCAGGGGCGGGCGAGGGCCCATTCGGCGATGAGGCCCGGTTGTTCAAGGGGAACCTCTGCCGGTGCACCGGTTACCGGTCGATCAAGGACTCCCTCGCAGGCACCTGCAACGTCGAGGCCGGCGGTTTCGGCACGTCCGTCGCCGCGCCGGCGGGGCCGAGGATCGTCACCGGTCGTGAGCCCTACGCGCTGGACCTCCCCGACGAGGGCGTGCTGCACGCGAAGCTGGTCCGCAGCCCGCACGCGCATGCCCGGATCGTCTCGATCGACACCTCTGCGGCGGAAGCTCTGCCCGGCGTCGTACTGGTCCTGACACCGGACGACGACCTGCCCTACGCCTACTCGACCGGCCGTCACGACAGCCGGCTCGACGACCCCGACGACACCCGCTTCCTCGACACCGTCGTGCGCTTCCGCGGCCAGCGGGTCGCGGTGGTCATCGCCGAGTCCGTCGCGATCGCGGAGCGCGCCGTCGCCCTCGTCGAGGTGGAGTACGACGTCCTCCCGGCCGTCTTCGACCCCGAGCT